>NZ_JAMYNW010000008.1:0-292294 GCF_040319365.1 Mesorhizobium sp. M0923
ACTTGGTGATCGCCGCCGTCAGCGACGTCTTGCCGTGGTCGACGTGACCAATCGTGCCAATGTTCACATGAGGCTTAGTGCGCTCGAATTTACCTTTTGCCATAGTCTCTTTCCTTGGACGGCCTAAGGACGGCCTGGACCTTCAGTTCAGTCGAATGCGGGGCGATTAGCGACTAAGGCCGAAAAACACAAGTGCCTTGTGGCTGAGCGCGGCTCACTCGGTTCGAACCCATGATCCGATTTAGGGGATGTGGCCGATATGGGAATGGCAAGACGGAAATGTAAGATGGGCACGACCCAAGGCCGGAGGCGCCACAAACCCTTAATGACACTCCCTTAATGAGACTGGCTTAATGACACTGGAGCAGAATGGCGCCTGGGCACTTGCGGGTAAATGAGCATCATGCGGATTGCCACCATCGCGACAGGGCAGAACCTGCAACGTCTGATCTATCTGGCCATATGCGGCTTGATCTGCACTTACATCGGCGTGCTTGGCATTTCGATATTGATCGGCAGCTGGCTGTTCGACGAAAACGGGCGGCCGCTGGCGACCGACTTCATCGCATTCTGGGGGGCTGGCAAGCTTGTCCTGCAAGGCCATGCCGCCGATGCCTATAATTGGGACCTGCACAAGAGCATCTCGACCGCTGAAAGCGGTGCTACCTTCGACGGCTATTTTTCATGGCAGTATCCTCCGACTTTCCTGATCGTGACCGCCGCACTGGCGTTGCTATCCTATCCGGCTGCATTGGTTGCATGGATGGCGACCGGGATAACGCTCTACGCCGCCGCCATACGGCTGATCGGGAACACACGCGTTGCGATTCTGGCAGCCATGGCCTGGCCCCCCGTGCTTTGGAATACCGTGGTCGGCCAAAACGGCTTCATTACCGCTGCGTTGCTTGGCGCAGCCATCGCCTCGATCGAAAAACGCCCCGCGCTGGCCGGCCTCTGCTTCGGCCTGCTCACCTATAAGCCGCAATTCGGTCTGATGATCCCGCTTGCGCTCATCGCCGGAGGCTTTTGGCGAGTGATCGGTTGGGCCGCTGTTTCCACCACCGTCATGATCATGCTTTCCATCGGCCTCTTCGGCGCCGAGATTTGGTCCGATTTCTTCGATGCCGCCGCCAAGGTCAACGGCACCATTCTCGTCGATGGTAGGGCTGACTTCTCCAAGCTTCAAAGCCTCTACGGTTTTGTCCGCGCGCTTGGGTGGAATTGGACGCTCGCATGGACCGCGCAGGGCCTGCTCATCGCAGTTCTGAGCGCCGGCATTGTCTGGATATGGCGTCAAAAAGTGGCGTTCGACGTCAAGGCAGCAGCGCTCGCAACCGTGACGATTCTCGCTTCGCCTTACGCGTTCATCTATGATTTCGTGGCTCTTGCCATCCCGCTGGCGTTTCTAGGAAAATCAGGATTTTCGGCGAAAGAAAGCGCTGTCGTGATCGCTGCCGGAATTCTGCTCGTCTCGGGCCCCTCGGACCACCTGGCCACCGCCTTTCTCTCGGCGCTGCTTGTGTCAGGCCTGGTGGTCGGCCGCGCATGGCAGGCTTTTCCGACACGCTTGGCTTCGCGGGCTGGAGCGCTCAACGTGAATTGAAGCCATAATCCGTTCGCTTGCCGCTGGAAATCCGTTCGCTTGCCGCTGGCCCATTGCCGCTGCTGCGCCGGTCTGATTTCGTCGGCCCATGCATTTCATCCCGACTGCCATCCGAGGCCCGCTGTTCATGGTCGTTTCGACCGGGTCCTACATCGTGAACGACACGATGATGAAGCTCGCAACCGCGGGACTGCCGCCCTATGAGGTGCTGTTCCTGCGCGGCGCTGCGGCAACATTGTGGGGCATTCCGCTGCTGTTCATGCTGGGCTATGGCAAGCAGATCCCGCTGATCCTCGACGCGAAGGTGTTGCGCAGGAACCTGCTCGAACTGGGTGCTATCCTTTGCTACGTGGTGGCGCTCGCCAACATGCAGATCGCCGATTCGACCGCGCTTGGGCAGATCACACCCTTGCTGATGCTGGTCGGCTCCTCGATCCTGTTTGGCGAACGGATCGGCGGGGTGCGGCTGGCGCTGATCGGCCTTGGCTTTATCGGCGCGGTGATGGTGGCACAACCGACGATGCAGGGGATTTCGGTCTACGCCCTGCTGGCGCTGGGCAATGCCGCTCTGTCCGCGGCACGCGATCTGGCGGGACGCAAGGTCGCCGCCGAGGTGCCGGGGATGGTTGTTGCCATTTCCGCGGTGGTCGTGGTGCTCGCCGGCGCCGGCGTCGCGCATCTGCTTTCCGAGCAGTGGGTCGTGCCTGAAACCCATCACCTGCTGCTGATGGCGGGGGCCGGACTGTTCCTGATCTTCGGCCACTTCTTCATCTTCATGGCCTATCGGGTCGGGCCGACCAGCGTGGTGGCGCCGTTCTACTATTGCTTCACCGTCTGGGCGGTGATTTCGGGCCTGGTGGTATTCCGGCAACTCCCGAATGCGCTGGCCATCTGCGGTATCCTGCTGGTGGTGGCCAGCGGGTTGACAATCGTCTCGCTCGACGAGCGCAAGCGCCGGTTGACTGTCGTCGCCTAGAGCGGAGGTGGAGAAGCGCATGGCAAGCCCGGAAAGCAACCAGAATGCAAGCAACCGCACGCTCACCGGAAAGTGCCTGTGCGGCGCCGTTCAGTATGCGGTGGCGGACGCGTTCATCTATGCCGCGAACTGCCACTGCTCGAACTGCCGGCGCACCACCGGTTCGGCGTTCAAGCCATTCGCCGGCATCGAACGCGACAGGCTGAGCCTGACCAGGGGCGAGGACAATCTCATGATCTTCGGCGACGAAACCGGCCATAACGCGCACTGCAAGACTTGCGGCTCGTTGCTCTATTCGGTGGTCCGCGGCGGTGCCTTCGTGCATGTCGCCATGGGAACCCTGGTCGACGAGCCGACCATCCGCCCGACGCAGCACATCTTTGTCGGCTCCAAGGCGAAGTGGTTCACGATCACCGACGACCTGCCGCAATATGAAGAACACGTGGTCGCTGGAGATGCCGACGAATAGCTGACCGTTAGAAAACGCTCAACCAAATTATCGTTTCGTTTTCGCGTCCGTCGCCAAAGAAACTATACTGTGCTCCGTCACCGAACCTATGTCGCGGGGATTTCTGTGGCATTACCGCCCGAGTGGTTGCCCAATGTTGCGATGAGGCGCGTCATTTGCCATTGGACGGCGGGCTCGCATTCGGCCGGCGATACCGACAAGGATGCATATCACATACTGGTCGAGGGGAATGGCCGTCTGGTCAGGGGCCGGCCTTCGATCGCGCTCAATTCCGGCCGGGTAAAACCGGGATATGCCGCGCACACGCTCAACTGCAACGGCGGCTCGATCGGGGTTTCGCTCTGTTGCATGGCCGGGGCGGAGGAAAGGCCGTTCGATGCCGGCCGCTATCCGATGACCAGGGCGCAGTGGGACGCGATGACCGCGGTTGTCGCCGAACTCTGCAAATATTACCGCATCAAGGTCACGCCCAAAACGGTGCTCTCGCACGCCGAGGTCGAAAGCAATCTCGGCATCGAGCAACGCGGAAAATGGGATTTCACCCGGCTGCCTTTCGATCCGACGATCAGCGGCGCAAGCGGCTGCGGCGAGCGGCTGCGCCGCGACGTGACGGCGGCAATGAGCTCGATGCCAAATCTGCCGGTGAGGATTGGGCGGGATGCCGTATGGCAGCGATTGCTGGAGGAACTATGGCCGATCATGGTGAGAGGGCTGGAAGCCGGCCTCAACACGCTGATCCGCGAAATCCTCAGAAGGATCAGATAGGCGGTCGGCATTCACCCGAATGCCGACGCAACTGCCGGACGGCTTCTATAGAGCCCTCTTGCCGCTGAACTGATGATAGGCCCAGAGGACAACCACGGCACCGACCACGGCTACGATCAGGCTATAGATGTTGAGCCCGGTAACGCCCGACGCGCCAAACGCGCTGAAGATGAGCCCTCCGACGATGGCCCCGACAATCCCGAGCACGATGTCGAGCACAAGGCCTTGCCCGCTTTTATTGACGATCTTGCTGCCTATGAAGCCGGCGATGACGCCGAGAATAATCCAGCTTAATATTGACATTTTTCCTCTCCGTTCCCCGCGCTCGATTACTTCCACATTATTAAGCAAAGCTCAAGCCAACTTGAAAATCATGATTACGGAAAGCTCAAACCGGCTTGAAATTCGCCATGGATGCGTCATTGTCGGAGACGGACGGGCAATTTGACATGGAGATCCACAATGGGACTGTTTGACAATGCCGTTCCCGGCGGCAACGTCGCCAAGCCGCTGATGATCGCGCTCGGCGCACTTTTGGTGGGAAAAATGCTGAGCGGTGGAAGTTCCGCCCAGCCGGAGGCAACGCAAAGCCCTGCCCCCGTCCCGCCTGATACAACAGCATCCGCCGATGGCGGCCTGCTCGGCGGTCTGGGCGGCCTGCTCGACAAACTGAAGGACGCCGGCCACGGCAACGTCGCCAATTCGTGGGTCGGTACCGGTCAGAACCAGCCGATCAACCCCAGCGATCTGGGCAGCGCTCTCGGGCCACAAATCATTCAGGAGATCGCGCAAAGGACGGGGCTGAACCAGCAGGACCTGCTCAAGCAACTGTCCGCAGCCTTGCCAGGGCTTGTCGACCAGCTGACGCCGAACGGGCAAGTGCCGCAGCAGAACCAGCTCGCGTCCATATTCAGCAAATTCGCGAGTTAAGGCATGTCGCCCAACACCGCCTGCGGTTTGGTACAACGACATGCATAAAACAACGGATTAAGGTCGTTGCGCGTCCGTCTGGACGCGCAACCAACACTTTGAATTATCGGCAAAGCGCTTCACTTGGCGGTGCCTGCTTCGGGATTGTGCGCGAGGGACGCCGCGGCTGCGGGAAATCTGGAGCGGGTAGCGGGAATCGAACCCGCATATTCAGCTTGGAAGGCTGCTGCTCTACCACTGAGCTATACCCGCGCCTTTCAGTCAAGCATCGGATACGCTCCGACGCTCGCTCTGCGTTTCAGGGCTTCCGGGCCGGCAGTGGTGGAGAGGGTTGGATTTGAACCAACGTAGGCATAGCCAACGGATTTACAGTCCGTCCCCTTTAACCACTCGGGCACCTCTCCAGTCTGCCGCCGGAGCCATGCAACGAGGCATCGACGCGTCGCGGCCGCCAAAGCAGCCCTTCCGCGAAGCGCCTTATGGCGGCAGCGCCCAAAACTGTCAACCACAACAGCCCGGCAAAAAGCGCTGAATTTCGCACCTCGCCTGACAAGCACCTTGTGCAGCTGTATCCATCGCCGGACGACACGGCTATAGAGGCCGCCATGAGCAACGATAACAAATCGAAGACCCCGAAAGATACCCACTACGCCAAGCTGCGCCGCGCGCATCGCGACGAGAAGAGCGGCGGCGCGCCGGCGTTCAGGCCACGCCAGCCGGTGCCGCCCGGGGAGAACGCGGCGGACGGGCTGGTGCGGCTTTACGGGCTGCACACGGTGCGGGCCGCACTCGACAATCCGCGCCGCAAGATCAAGAAAATGCTGGTGACGCGCAACGCTGCCGAGCGGCTGGCAATCGCCGATCTCGGCGCTTTGCCCTTCAAGGCGGAGTTGGTCGAACCCAGGGACATCGACAAGGTCACCGGCTCGGATGCCGTGCACCAGGGCGTGCTGATCGAGGCCGAGCCGCTGAAACCGAAACGCCTCGATGCGCTCGGCGACACCAGGTTGGTGCTGGTGCTCGACCAGATCACCGATCCGCACAATGTCGGCGCGATCCTGCGCTCGGCGGTGGCCTTCGGTGCCGGCGCACTGATCACCACGGCGCGCCACAGCCCGCAGGAATCCGGCGTGCTGGCGAAGTCGGCCTCCGGCGCGCTCGAGCATATCGACCAAATCGAGGTAAAGAACCTCGCCGATGCGCTCGGCCAGCTGCACGATGCCGGATTCCAGACCATCGGTCTCGATTCGGATGGACCGGCGGAGCTTGAAAAGAGTTTTTCCGGCGACAGAATAGCGCTGGTGCTCGGCGCCGAAGGCAAGGGCCTGCGCCAGAAGACGCGCGAGACGGTGACGACGCTGGCCCGGCTCGACATGCCCGGCGCCATCCGCTCGCTCAACGTGTCGAATGCGGCGGCGGTGGCGCTTTATGCGGCGAGGAAGTTTCTAGGTTAGGGAATAGGGGAATAAGGGAGTAGGGAAAGCATATTCACGGTATTCGCTAACTGCACGTCTCTACTCCCTTATTCTCTCCTATTCCCTACTTCCCTACTTCACATCCCGCCATCCGCTCCAGCGCTCGAACAAGCGCCGAGTGATCCTCCTTGGCCCCGCCATTAGCGGCGCAGGAATTGAACAATTGCTGCGTCGTTGAGGTGTTGGGCAGCGCCACGCCGAGGGCTTTCGCGCCTTCCAGCGCGAGATTGAGATCCTTCTGGTGGAGTTCGATGCGGAAGCCGGGTGCGAAGGTGCGCTTGATCATGCGCTCGCCGTGCACTTCCAGGATGCGCGAGGCGGCCAGCCCGCCCATCAGCGCTTGCCTGACCTTGGCCGGATCGGCGCCGGCTTTCGAAGCGAAGACAAGCGCTTCGGCGACGGCCTCGATGGTCAGCGCGACGACGATCTGATTGGCGACCTTGGTGGTCTGGCCGACGCCGTTGGGCCCGACCAAAGTGATGTTCTTGCCTAGCTTCTCGAAGATAGGCTTGGCGCGTTCGAAGGCTGTTTCCTCGCCGCCGACCATGATGGTCAGCGATGCCGCTTTGGCGCCAACCTCGCCGCCCGACACCGGCGCATCGAGATAGTCGCAGCCGAGATCGTTGACCTTTCTTGCAAAGGCCTTGGTCTCGATCGGCGAGATCGAGCTCATGTCGATGACCAGCTTGCCTCTTTTCAGGCCGGATGCGACGCCGTTTTGGCCGAACAGCACGTCGGCGACCTGCGGTGTGTCGGGAACCATGGTGATGATAATGTCGGCGGCACGGGCGACGGCGTCATGGCCGGTGATGGTCTTTAATCCCCTGGTGACCAGATCCGCCGGCGGTTTCGAGCGGTGGTCGCTGGCGACGAGGTGATAGCCAGCATTGAGCAGATGCCCCGCCATCGGCGCGCCCATAATGCCGAGTCCGATGAAGCCGATGGTTTCCATGTCTTTCTCCGTTTCTTGTTAAGGCGGCGTTGCTGCGCGCCCCCCTCTGGCCTGCTGGCCATCTCCCCCACGAGTGGGGAGATCGGCAGTTCGCGCTCCGGCCCTTAAACTTTCCCGACCTCGAAAATTGGCGAAAGCGGCGGTGACATCCAATCTCCCTCCTTGTGGGGGAGATGGCCGGCAGGCCAGAGGGGCGCGCGCAGGAACGCGACGTGCGATACGTAGCGTCTATGCCGCCGCACTCCCCTGCCCGGCCCCGTCCCGAAACCACCCGAGCCCGGCTTCCGTTCCGCCCTTCGGCTTGTACTCCGCCCCGACCCAGCCGGGGTACCCGATCCTGTCGATGTGCTTGTATAAAAAAGGAAAATTGATCTCGCCCGTCCCCGGCTCATGACGGCCAGGATTGTCCGCAAGCTGGATATGCGCGATGCGGTTGAGGTTTGCCTCGATGGTACGGGCGAGATCCCCCTCCATGATCTGCATGTGATAGATGTCGTATTGCAGGAACAGGTTCTTCGAGCCGACGCGGTCGATCAGCGCCAGCGCCTGGTCCGAGTAATTCAGGAAGAAGCCCGGGATATCGCGGGTGTTGATCGGCTCGATCAGCAGCCGGATGCCGGCCTGCTCCAGCTTTTCCGCCGCGAAAGCCAGATTTTCGGCGAAGACGTCTTCCAGCACGGAGCGATCGACGCCCTGCGGCGCGATGCCGGCGAGGCAATTGACCTGCTCGCAACCCAGCGCGTGCGCGTAGGTGACGACCTTGGCAATGCCTTGCCGGAACTCCGGGATGCGGTCCGGCAGGATCGCGATGCCGCGCTCGCCCTTGGCCCAGTCACCGGCAGGCAGGTTGAACAGGACCTGCGTCAACCCGTTCTGCTTCAACCTTGCCACAACGACATCCGGCGCATGGTCATAGGGGCCGATATACTCGACACCCCTAAAGCCCGCTCGGGCGGCGGCATCGAAGCGGTCGAGGAAGTCGTGCTCGCCAAAGAGCATCGAAAGATTGGCTGAAAACCGTGGCATGGCAGTAATTCCTCATAAAACAGCTAGTCGAGCATGACGATCGCCGTCGGCGCGTCTTCGTGATGCTCGGCAAGCTCCTCGAACTCGGTGATCTTGTCGATTTCGGTGCCCATCGAAACGTTGGTGACGCGCTCGAGGATGAATTCGAGCACAACCGGAACCTGGTGCTCGTTCATCAGGCGCTGCGCCTCCTCGAAGGCACCGGCGAATTCCTCCGGCTTGCGCACCCTGACGGCCTTGCAGCCCATCGCCTCGGCGACAGCGACGTGGTCGACGCCGTAGCCAGCTTCGGCATCGCCCTGTCGATTGACGTTCTCGAAGGCCAGGCTGACTTCGAAATCCATCGAAAACCCGCGCTGCGCCTGGCGGATCAGGCCGAGATAGGCATTGTTCACGACGACATGGATGTAGGGCAGTCTGTGCTGCGCGCCGGCTGCCAGTTCCTCGATCATGAACTGGAAATCATAATCGCCGGAAAGTGCGACAATGGTACGGTCCGGATCGGCGGCGCGAACGCCGAGCGCCGCCGGCAATGTCCAGCCGAGCGGCCCGGCCTGGCCGCAATTGATCCAGTTGCGCGGCTTATAGACATGCAGGAACTGCGCCCCGGCGATCTGCGACAGGCCGATCGTGGTGACGTAGGTGGTGTCGCGGCCGAACGCCTTGTTCATCTCCTCGTAGATGCGCTGCGGCTTCAGCGGCACCTGGTCGAAATGCGTCTTGCGCTTCATCGTCTTCTTGCGCTGCCGGCATTCGCCGGCCCAGCCCGACCAGTCGCGCAATTTCCCGGCCGTCCTCCATTCGGTGGCGACGTCGAGCAGCATTTTAAGCGCCGCACCGGCGTCCGAGACGACGCCAAGGTCCGGCGCGAAGACGCGGCCGATCTGCGTCGGTTCGATATCGACGTGGATGAATTTCTTGCCCTTGGTGTAGACGTCGACCGAACCGGTGTGGCGGTTGGCCCAGCGGTTGCCGATGCCTAATACGAAATCGGCTTCGAGCATCGTCGCATTGCCGTAGCGGTGCGAGGTCTGCAGCCCGCACATGCCAGCCATCAGGCGGTGGTCGTCGGGGATCGCGCCCCAGCCCATCAGCGTCGGAATGACAGGCACGCCGGTGACTTCGGCGAATTCGATCAACAGGTCCGACGCATCGGCGTTGATGATGCCGCCACCGGCGACGATCAGCGGCTTGTCGGCCGCATTGAGCATTTTCAGGGCCTTCTCCGCCTGAGCGCGCGACATTGCCGGCTTGAACGGCACCAGCGGCTCATAAGCATCGATGTCGAACTCGATCTCAGCCAGTTGCACATCGACCGGCAGATCAACGAGAACCGGCCCCGGCCGCGACGAGCGCATCAGATGGAACGCCTTCTGCAACGCCATCGGCACCAGATAGGGTTCCATGACGGTAACAGCCCATTTGGCGACGGGCGCGGCGATGGCGGCGATGTCGACAGCCTGGAAATCCTCTTTGTTGAGGCGAGCCCGCGGCGCCTGCCCGGTGATGCAGAGGATCGGGATGGAATCGGCAGCGGCCGAATAGAGGCCGGTGATCATGTCGGTGCCGGCGGGACCCGAAGTGCCGATGCACAGACCGATATTGCCCGATCTGGCGCGGGTAAATCCTTCGGCCATATGCGAAGCCGCCTCGACGTGCCGCGCAAGGATGTGGCGGATACTGCCCCTCGCCTTCAGCGCCGAATAAAGCGGGTTGATCGCAGCACCCGGCACGCCGAAGGCACAGGAAATGCCTTCCTTTTCGAGGACGAGAACCGCTGCGTCGACTGCGCGCATCTTGGCCATGTCAGCCTCCACGGAATTGTTGATGGCCGATGATGCCAGTGCGCCGACTACTTTTCAATTTTTTCAGAATATTTTTTCATTTCTAGAGAGCGGCTCTTGTGAATTGAATTGATTGGCCTTTCTGTTTTCCATGAATTCGCTTCGCAAATCGATGAAAAACTTTTTCATTGCTTGCTTGGGCGAACAGGGGAAGAATGGATCCATGGAAACCACTGAAAAACGGCAGCGCGGCCGGCCACGCGCCTTCAACGGGCCGTCCGAGGCCGCCTCGGTGCAGTCGCTGGACCGGGCGTTGCGCATCCTGGCGATCGTGGCCGATGGCAGTGGCCTGTCGCTGAGCGAGATCGCCGCCAATTCCGGTCTGCCAGCATCCACCGCCTACCGCATGCTGACGACGCTGGAGAACCATGGCATGGTCGAGTTCGACGGCACCGACCAGCTGTGGTCGATCGGCGTCGAAACCTATCGCATGGGCGCGGCGTTCCTGCGCCGCCGCAAGCTGGTCGACCGCGCCCGCATCGTCATGCAGGAATTGATGGAGAAGACCGGCGAGACCGCCAATCTCGGCGTCGCCGAGGACGATTGCGTCGTCTTCGTCAGCCAGGTCGAAACACACCAGGCGATCCGCGCCTTCTTCCGGCCGGGCACGCGCAGTTCCTTCCATGCCTCGGGCATCGGTAAGGCAGTGCTGGCGCATCTCGAGCCGGAACGCGTCGCCACCATCCTGCGCCGAGCCGGCCTGGAGCGCTTCACTGAAAACACGCTGTCCGACATCTCGGCTCTCGCCCGCGACCTGGTGACGATCAAGCTGCGCGGCTGGTCGGTCGACGACGAGGAGCGGCATCCGGGCATGCGCTGCGTTGCCGCCGCCATCTTCAACGAATTCGGCGAGCCGATTGGCGGCGTTTCGGTCTCCGGGCCGACGGTGCGCGTCACGCCGGAACGGTTGGCCGAGATCGGCCCGTTGGTGCGCGATGCGGCGGCGGAGGTGACGAGGATGATCGGCGGGCTGCCGACCCCTCCCGGCCTTGGCAGCGAACCGAGCGCATGGCAGCGCTGACCAGCGCCGAATGGTGCGACATCTGCCAGGATGGCCAGAGCTAGGCCCCGGGCACCGCGCTCTTGGTCGACAGGTCGTAGAAATCAAGCAGCATCGCCAGCCCAACTCCGCAGGCGGTGAAGATGAGGCCGGCAATGAAGATACGATTGGCGCGTTCATAAACGCGCCGTTGTAGAGACGTTATATCGAGCAGCAACCGCAGCGCTCGTATCTGCAGGGCAATGCCGATCAAAATCGGCACGACGGCGGCCAGGTGATAGATTTCCCATGGTATCGGGTTGGCGGCCCAATGCGTGATGAAGCCCAGCGAGAACGCCAGCAGGATGCCGACGGTGGTGATTGTGCCGTTGCGGAAAATCGTCTCGATCGGCTCTTCGTTCGGATCGTGTTCGCCCAAGCGCCCTCTCCCTGTTTCGGCTCGGCAGTAGATTGCTGTTCGGCTTGTAGATTAGGCTGCTGGGAGACCCCTGTACATCGGCAAGAGCCGAACGGCGGGATAAGGCAGTTTTCAGTGTTGGCGATTGGCGAAAGCCGTGCGGCAATCCAATCTCCCCCCTTGCGGGGGAGATGTCCGGCAGGACAGACGGGGGTGCGAAGGATCGCCGACGTCGATGTTCAGCCACTCCAACTGGGAATTGGCGTAGGCTTGACTGTCATCTATTGACAAGTAGTGCGGGGCAGCACCCCCTCTGCCCTGCCGGGCATCTCCCCCGCAAGGGGGGAGATTGGCAGTTTCGTCGACGGCGCCCAATTCAAAAATGATGAGCTATGCCGACATTGGCAGTCGACCATTCGAATAGGAACTCAGACATACAGAAAAAGGGGCGGTGGGATGCCCCTTCTTCCGGTTGCCTGAAACGGTCACCTCCTCTCAAAACGGGCGGTAGTGGCTCTCAAAGGTGGCAGCGATGGCGATAACCGTCGTACCCGACATAGGTGTCCGAGTACGGGTCGTAGCTCTGGTAGCGATTGAGGCAGCGCCGGACATGCCAGGAGCCGCCGTCTTCCTCGATATAGACGGTGCGCGGCTGGGCGAGCGCGCTGCCGAGCAGGAAGCCGCCGACACCTGCAGCAATGCCGATGCCGAGGTGCTTGTTGTAGTGCTTGTGATGGGCGGCCGAAGGCTGAACCGTACCAACCAGCATGGCGGCGGCGACGGTGGTGGCGACGAGGCCGGAAACGATGGTGCGTTTGAACATGACGATCTCCTTGTTGTGAGAGGCGACCCACCGCCTCTTGACCGTCAGTCGTCGCAACAAGGAAAAAGGTTCGAAGATCTTTTTGGATTTTCTCGAAGGGAGAAATCGCCCGGCCTGATGCGTCGGCCGCGACCACGAACAGTCGCCGGTCGACAGTTCACCGGAACAATCGGCAGACCTCAGCCCATGCCGGTGATATGGCGAAGCCAGAAGGCGAGCGCGATGAAGCCGATGATGGTGGTGACGCCGGTCCAGTCGATATTGGCGCGCTTCAGATCCCTGACGAGCTTCACCAGGAGAACCCAGGCCACGACGACGAGCGGGAGAATGATGACAAACCTGATCATGCGACAGCCTCGCTGATGCGATTGCACCTTCGGTCAATATAGGAAGCGAATTGGCCGTTTTCAGGACGCCCTGGCGGCAGAACCGGCGCGGTCGCGGCAGCCGAAAACGGAGTTTTGTCTTTACTGGCGCAGCAAATATGCTAACCCGAGCGCCGTGCCCTTGTAGCTCAGCTGGTAGAGCAGCGGTTTTGTAAACCGAAGGTCGGCGGTTCGATTCCGTCCGGGGGCACCAGTGCGGGCTTCTTGAGACCTCGGGGGCGCTTGATATCTGCTCGTCCCCGATATCCACAGGCCGGGGCCGTCAGATCGGTAGCACATCAGCTTCAACGCATATATTCCCTAGCGGAAACCATAGTTCCCTAGCGGAAAACCTAGGAGTCTTCGTTGGAGCAGAAACGCACGACCGCCCCCTTCATCAACGGTATGTTTGGCGGCCTTATCGTCTTCGCCTTCGCGCTTGGTTTCCGTTTCCTGATAAGTCCCGATCCCGATCCAGCATCAAGAGCAACGACAAGCCTTTCCGTACTGGCCTTTGCGATTTGTTTCGGCGCGGCTTTCCTCCGCGAGCATCGACGCCAGATTGCCGCCGCCAGAGAATATCTAAGCCGCCCAAGATCGTACTAGGGGCGTACGTGTCGGGACCGTCCTCGTCGGGTCACCAGAAACTTCCGTGAAATTGCTGGCAAAATCTGTCGCCAGACAACGAGCTAGCATCTCATATCTGGAAACGCTGAGCCCGGGCGTGTCTTCGCCGTTGCAGAGCCGTCATTTCGGCCCGCTCTCGGGGCCTCGGCCATCTCGTACCATTCGATTAAATTGCTCCTGTGTATATTAGCACTCGCTCAATTAAGCGCGCCGACAATGTCGGTGCGGCGGGCCAAAAACCAAAGGGTGTTGTCATGCGAAGTGATTTCGCCGCGGCGCGCGAGCTTTTGGAGTGCGCACAAAACCGCCTCTGCGGCGCGGATGAAACGAGCCGGCGCGTCAACGAGGCCCTCGACGCGCTGATTGAAGAAATAGCCATCGCAGAATTCCGCAAGGCGCCGCTGACGGTCGTGCCGTTTCCGCGAGCGCGGCCTCCAAAGCATATTCGGTAGGGCGTCGCGCCTGTGTTAACAGAACGTCGGCGCCTGTAGTCGTTGAAGCACCATGCCTTCAACCGTATAGTTGGCGGCGCTGATGCTATGAACCCACGAGCTGATCCATGTCACGCTGTGGAGATGTCTACGAGAACAAGGTGACCGGCGAATATGCTGTCATCCTGCGTGGCACGGAAGACCGCGGAGATGGGCCAGGCATCGCCCATCTGACCGCTCGGCCGGGAGCCGCAGTGGTGGGCGAGCACTTCCACCCGAACCTGACGGAACGGTTTACCGTCCTCGGCGGCCGGCTCGACGCTTGCATCGCCGGAAAGACTTTGTCTCTGGGGCCTGGCCAATCCGCCGCGATCGAAGCAGGCGTCGCACATGATTGGTGGAACAGCAGCAAAACCGAAGAAGCGCATGTCCTGGTCGAAGTCGACCGGGCACCAGGTGCGGATGATATCGACCCGAACCGTTTCGAGCTGCTGATTGGCATGCTCTTCGGCCTGGCCAATGCCGGCAAGGTGGACAAAAAAGGCAGGCCTTCGCCGCTTCAGGCAGCAGTCATCGCCAGGGAATTTGCCGACGTGATCGTCTTCACGCACCCGCCACCTGCGATTCAGCGAGTGGCGCTGGGGATCCTGGCGCCACTCGGCCATCTGCTTGGCTATCACGCGATCGACCCCGTCTACTGCAAGCCGCACGGGCACGTCACGCCGGCGCCCGAAGCCCTCGCTCGGGCAGGTCTTTCGGCTGGGTGACTGCAGTCAAACCCCAATCGCCGCCACCAATATCCTGTTCTGCCTGCGTATCGCCGTGCGCAGTTCGGCAATTCTCGCCTCCTCGCGCTTCACGAATTCGATGAACATCATGTTCATGTTGTTGAAGATGAGTTCGCCGAGCGCCGGCCCGTCGATGTCGCGGCGCACCAGGCCGAGCGCCTGCAGCCTCGCGATCAGCGCACGGATCTGCTCGGTCAGTGCCCGGTCGAGCGCGGTATAGGCCTGGCCGAACGGGCTGTCCGGCAGTTGCGTCGAGATCGCCATCGCCTGCCGCCACATCTCCTTGCTGAGATAATGCAGCGAATGTTCGATATAGATGCCGAGCAGCGTATCCAGCGCGTCGCCGACATTGGCCGGCGGGTTGGCGACGACGCCGCGCCCGGCATTGAGCACCTCGTTGACCTCCAGCGAGACGATGGCGCCGAGGATGTCGCCCTTGTTCTGGTAGTAATTGTAGATCGTGCCGACCGAGACTTCGGCCTGCGCCGCGATGGTCTCGATCTTGGCGCCTTCATAACCGGCATCGCGGAATAGGTCCGCTGCCGCCTCGATGATGCGGCGGTGCCGATCCGCCTTCTGCCTTGCCCGCAATCCGCTCATAGCGGCTGTTTGCCACAAAAACAGAATTGACTCAATTTTAGAATTGGTTCAATTTTTTGCCACAAGCCAAAAAGGCAAGGGAGAACACTCGATGTCCATCAATCCAAAGACCCCCAATCCAATTACCAGGAACCCGCTTTCCGTTCTGAAGAGCCATCTCCAAGGCGCGTGCGCCGCGGCAGCACTGCTGCTGGCGGCTGGCAGCCTCGCTCAGGCGCAGGACCTGAACGCGCTGATCTGGTGCGATCACGCCGATCCGGCGCTGTTGCAGCCGTTCGAGGAGGCCAACGGCGTCAAGGTCAATGTCAAGGAGTTCGAAGGCACCGGCGCCGGCCTGGCCATCGTCGATCAATCACAGCCCGGCGACTGGGACGTGATGGTGATCGACAGCATCGACGTACCGCGCGGCGTCGAAAAAGGCCTGTTCGAGCCGCTACCGGAAGACAAGCTGCCGCTGGTCGACCTGTTTCCGCAGGTGAAGATGGATAGCTCCACCGTCGTCGACGGCAAGCGTTACGGCATCACCGAAAAGTTCGGCTACAACACGATCGGCTACAACAAGACTAAAGTCGACCCGGCCGACATGCAGTCGCTTGCCGCGCTGACCGGCGACAAATACAAGGGCAAGATCGCCATCTACGATTATTACCTGCCGGTCATCGGCATGGCCGCACTGGCGATCGGCAAGAAGACGGCGGAACTGACCGAAGCCGACCTTCCCGCCATCAAGGAACAGCTGCTCAAAATGAAGGCCAATGCCAAGCTGGTCGGCGAAGTGACCGCCAGCCAGACAGCGCTGGCGACCGGCGAGGTCGACATTCTGGTTGGCGGTGGCGAATGGGTGACGGCGGGGCTGGCCAAGGAAAACCCGGCGCTCGACTTCTCGATCCCGAAGGAAGGCGCCGTGCTGTGGTCGCAGTCGCTGGCAATGTTCAAGGATTCCAAGAACAAGGAGCTGGCACTTAAATTCATCCAGTACATTATGAGCCCCGAAGGCCAGGCGCGGCTCGCCACCTCGTCCTGCTATTGGGGCATGCCGGCCAACACCAAAGCGGCGCTGAGCGACGAGCAGAAGAAGATCCTGCGCTTCGACGAGCAGCCGGAGTTCCTTGCCCGCGCCCAGTCCTATCCGGCGCCGAACGCCGATCTCGACAAGAAGATGCAGGACGTCTGGACCGAAATGCTGCAGGCGCAATGACCGGCTGCCGGTCGTGAACTCCGCCAGCAGCGGGCGTGCCCTACCCTGGGCGCTGGTCACGCCGGCGCTCGGCTGGACGCTGCTGTTCTTCGTGCTGCCCTTCGTCGCCATGGCGGTATCCAGCCTGACGGCGCATGAAGGCGGCGGCTTCACGCTATCCAACTACAGCCAGTTTTTTGCCAATCCATCCTACTGGCAGGCGATGGTGAATTCGCTGCAGGTCACGGCCATCGTCACCGTGATCTCGGTGCTGCTTGCCTATCCCTTCGCCTGGATCCTGGCCGAGCAGGTGCCGGAGCGCTGGCAGCGGCTGGCGCTGATGCTGGCGGTGCTGCCGTTCTGGACCTCCTATGTCGTGCGTTCCTATTCGTGGCTGCTGGTGCTGGCGCAGAACGGCGTCGTCAACCGCGCGTTGACCGGCTCCGGGCTGTTCAGCGAACCGCTGCAGCTTGCCAATACGCGGCTAGCGACCGTCACCGGCTTCGTGCATTTCTTCGTCATGCTGTTGACGCTGACGATCTTCGCCAATCTGAAGCAGCTCAGCCCCAGCTACCGCAAGGCCGCAGCCGACCTCGGCGCCGGGCCGATCCGGACATTCCTGCATGTCGTTCTGCCGCTGACGCTGCCTGGCATCATGGTCGGCGCCTTCCTCACCTTTGTGCTGTGCATCGGCGACTACATCACACCGCAGATCCTCGGCGGCAACAATGAGCTGTTGATGCCGCAGCTCGTCATGATGCAGATCGGCCGGCGCGGCGACTTTCCGCTCGCCTCGGCGCTGTCGATCATCCTGATGGCGGTCGTCACCATCGCCTATCTCGCCTGCGCCCGCTGGCTGAAGATCGAGCGGGCTTGACCATGCGCGCTCTCATCCGCCTCGTCTCCGGCCTTTACGCCATCGCCATCTACGGCTTCATCTTCCTGCCGGTGGTTGTGCTGATACTGTTTTCGCTGCAGGCGACGTCGTTTCCGATCCCGCCCTTCACCGGGCCGTCGCTGCGCTGGTACGAGGCCGTGCTCGCCGATACGCGGCTCACCTCGGCGCTGGTCAACTCGCTGCTGGTTGCCGTCCTCTCTTCGGCTGTCGCCGTCACGCTCGGCTTTCTCTCGGCCTGGGGTTTTGCACGCTTCGCCTTGCCGGGCTCGGGCCTGATGCGTGGACTGATCACGCTGCCACTGACCGTCAGCTATCTCATCATCGGCATGGGGCTGCTGGTGCTGTTCAACTGGGCCGGCGTGCCGAAGTCGCTTCTTGCCGCCGGCATCGGCCATGTCGTGATCAACCTGCCGCTGTGCTTTGCCATCGTCTACAGTCAGATGGGCGACCACCAGATCAATATCGAGCGCGCCGCGCGCGACCTCGGCGCGCCCGAATGGAAGGTGCTGCTGCTGATCACCGTGCCTGTGATGGCGCCGGCGATCTTCGCCGGTTTCTTCCTGTCGATGACCTTCTCCTGGGACGAATTCGTCATCTCGTTCCTGTTGACGCGCTTCGACACGACGCTGCCTGTCGAGATCTGGAACCTGCTGCGCTCCGGTCTCAATCCCAAGACCAACGCCGTCGGCTCGCTGGTCTTCGCCGTCTCCATCGTGTTGGTGGTATTGTTCGAACTGATGCTGTTGCGGAGGAAGCCGGCATGACGGCGCCACTGGTCGATATAAGCTCTGTCTCGCATCGCTTCGGCCAGCACACGGTGCTGAAGAACGTCTCGCTGACGATCGAGCCGGGCAGCTACACGATCCTGCTTGGGCCGTCCGGCTCCGGCAAGACGACGCTTTTGTCCATTCTCGGCGGCTTCGTCATGCCGAGCGAAGGCAAGGTGCTGATCCGCGGCGAGGACTGCACCGCAGTACCACCGGCGAAGCGGCCGACGACGACCGTGTTCCAGGACTATGCGCTGTTCCCACATATGAGCGTCGGCAGCAATGTCGGCTTCGGCCTGCGCATGCAGGGTGTCAATGGCGCAACCCGGGCAGCAAGGGCGCGCGAGGCGCTGGCGCTGGTTGGCCTCGCCACCGCCTTCGACAAGAAGCCGCACCAGCTTTCCGGCGGGCAGCGGCAGCGCGTGGCACTGGCGCGCGCCCTGGTGGTCGAGCCGGCGGTGCTCCTGCTCGACGAGCCGCTCGGTGCGCTCGACCTCAAATTGCGCCGGCAGATGCAGGACGAGTTGAAGGCGATCCAGAAGCGTGTCGGCACCGCCTTCATCCACGTCACCCACGACCAGGAAGAGGCGATGGCGCTGGCCGACCATTGCGTGGTGATGAATGACGGGCGCATCGAGGATGAAGGACCGCCGGAGCGCGTCTATGCACGGCCGGCGACGCGCTTTTCCGCGACCTTCATGGGCGAAAGCACGCTGTTATCGGGAACGGTGACGGAGGCGAAGAGCGGCAAAATCACCGTCACCACGAAGCTTGGGTCGCTCTCCCTGGCCGGCACATTGCCGGCCGGCTCGACGGTTGCGCTGGCTATCCGGCCGGAGCATCTTGTCCTCGGTGCGATCGGCGGCGCTGTAGCGCTTGGCATGATCAAGGTCAGCGACGTCGTCTTCCAGGGTAGCTTCAAGCGTGTGCTGGGGACCTCCACGACCGACCCGGCGCTGCACTTCATCGCCAAGGTTCCCGCCGCATCGGCCGTCCAGCCCGGCGACGTGGTCGCCGTATCGTGCGATGCTGGCGACATCATCCTGCTTGCGGACTGAACATGAACACGCTTCCAATTATCGACGCTCCTAACTGGTACGAGAGCATCCGCATGGGCGATGGCGTGACGCTGATCCACGAGCCGTGGATCAAGCCGTTCTTCCGCTGCAACATCTGGCATGTGCGGGGCCGCGACCGCGACCTGCTGTTCGACACCGGCCTCGGCCATTTCAGCCTGCGCCGCCACGTACCGCTGGTCACGGAACGCAAGCTCACCTGCGTGGCCAGCCACACGCATTTCGACCATATCGGCTGCCATCACGAATTTCCCGACCGCTGCGTGCACCCGGCCGAGGCCGAGATCCTCGCCGACCCGCGCAACGAATGGACGGTTGCCGACCGCTATGCCACCGAGGAGATGTTCGACGGCATGCCGCAAGGCTGGGACACGAATCGCTACCGGATCCTACCCGCACCAGCCGGCCGGTTGCTCGAACAAGGCGACATCGTCGATCTTGGCGACCGTACCTTCGAGGTCATCCATACGCCCGGCCATTCACCCGGCGGCATTGCGCTCTACGAAAACAGGACGGGCATCCTGTTTTCCGGCGACATCATCTATGACGGCCCGCTGATCGACGATGTCTATCACTCCGATATCGACGACTATGTCGAAACGCTGCTGCGCATGCGCGATCTCGATGTCTCGGTCGTGCATGGCGGCCATTTCCCGAGCTTCGGCAAAATCCGCTATCGCCAGCTTGTCGACGAGTATCTCGCGCAGAAGCGCCAGGCCGGCTGCCATCTGCTCGCCCGATAGGGACTAGCGTTGTAGCGTCAAAGCGCCCTTTGCGGGCAGGGTGTGCCCGCCGCGTCGCCGCAGCGTGAGGCCGTGGGCTCGGGTCTAAAACTCTTTTCCTCCGACTGACGCACCAGTTCCGCGAAAGCCAGGGCAAAACTTGCCAGCATCAGGAAGACGATAATCAAGCGTGCCAGCGGCAATAGATCGGCCTCGACTGGTTAGCCCCACGCCGCCCATCCACTGCCGGCTAACATGATCGATACGGCTTTACGAGAGTTTAAGGCAGGTCTTAACCATCACATCATTTTGTCCCCCGACATGATGCGCGAGCGCGCCTGTTTGGCCGCCATCTCAAGACACCTCCCTCCCTTTGCAGAAATGCCCGCCCATGCTAACCCGGCGCTGGCGCGACCCCGCAACCGGTCGCCACCAATCGGTCGTTGCCAATCGGTTGTCGTTGAGAGCCATGAGCAAAACCGCCAGCCGTTTCGCCTTCGTCTCATCCGGTACAGCCGACGCCAATGCAGCGCTGGAAAGCCTTTCGGCACGCTACGGCCAGGCATCCGTCGAGGATGCCGGGATCGTCGTGGCGCTCGGTGGCGACGGCTTTCTGCTACAGACCCTGCGCGAGACGATGAGCACGGGAAAGAGGGTCTACGGCATGAACCGTGGCACCATCGGTTTCCTGATGAACGAATACCGCGCCAGCGGCTTGACCGGGCGCATCGCGGCTGCGGTCGCCGAAACGATCCGTCCGCTGGAGATGCAGGCGGTGACGGCGGAGGGTGAGACGATTTCGGCGCTGGCGATCAACGAGGTCGCGCTCTGGCGCCAGTCCTACCAGACCGCCAAGATCCGCATCACCGTGGATGGGCAAGAGCGGCTGGAGGAATTGCACTGCGACGGCGTTATGATTGCGACGCCGGCCGGCTCGACCGCGTATAATCTGTCGGCGCACGGGCCGATCCTGCCGCTCGACGCTCCGCTGCTGGCGCTGACCCCGGTCAGCCCGTTTCGTCCGCGCCGCTGGCGCGGCGCGCTGCTGTCCAACAAGGCGATCGTGCGTTTCGACATTCTGGAGCCGGAAAAGCGGCCGGTGAATGCCGCCGCCGACCACACCGAGGTCAAGGCAGTGACGACGGTCACGGTGAGGGAATCGCCGACGGCGACGGCGACGCTGCTGTTCGATCCCAACCATTCGTGGAACGAGCGCATTCTCGCCGAACAGTTCCGCTACTGAGCCGGCGCAGCAGCCACTGCGCAAATTAAGCATCGCGATTAAGGTTACGACTTCACAATCGCGCCAATGCCGCCCGTTTGTGTTGACAAATCGTAGGCTTGCGCCTACCTGCAATACCAATCTTGCAGGCGCGCGGCGCTTGCCGCGACTGCCTATGTTGCGCCCCCGAACCAGCCAAAGACAGCCAAACTTGTCCTCAGACACCCAGATCGCTCAAGAAGCGTTGACCTTCGCAGACCTCGGCCTGTCGCCGAAGGTCCTTTCCGCAGTTACCGATGCCGGCTACACCGAGCCGACGCCGATCCAGGCTGGTGCTATCCCGCACGCCTTGCTCGGCAAGGACGTGCTGGGCATTGCCCAGACCGGCACCGGCAAGACGGCGTCCTTCGTCCTGCCGATGCTCACCCGACTGGAAAAGGGCCGCGCCCGCGCCCGCATGCCGCGTACGCTGATCCTCGAGCCGACGCGCGAGCTAGCCGCGCAGGTCGAGGAAAACTTCGTCAAATACGGCAAGAACCACAAGCTCAACATCGCGCTGCTGATCGGCGGCGTGTCCTTCGACGAGCAGGACAAGAAGCTCGAGCGCGGCGCCGACGTGCTGATCGCGACTCCCGGCCGCCTGCTCGACCATCGCGAGCGCGGCAAGCTCCTGCTCAATGGCGTCGAGATCCTCGTCATCGACGAGGCCGACCGCATGCTCGACATGGGCTTCATCCCCGACATCGAGCGCATCTGCGAGATGATCCCGTTCACCAGGCAGACGCTGTTCTTCTCAGCGACGATGCCGCCGGAGATCACCAAGCTCACCGAGAAGTTCCTGCACGCGCCGGTGCGCGTCGAAGTGTCGAAGGCTGCATCGGCCGCCACCAACATCATCCAGCGGCTGGTGAAATCCGGGCCAAAGCCTTGGGACAAGCGCGAGACGCTGCGCAATCTGATGAAGGCCGAGGATGCCGAGCTGAAGAACGCCATCATCTTCTGCAACCGCAAGGTCGAGGTGTCGGAGCTGTTCCGCTCGCTGCTGAAATATGATTTCGACGCCGGCGCCCTGCACGGCGACATGGACCAGCGCGCGCGCATGCAGATGCTGGCCAATTTCCGTGACGGCAAGCTGCGCTATCTCGTTGCTTCGGACGTCGCGGCGCGCGGCCTCGACATTCCCGACGTCAGCCATGTCTTCAACTACGACGTGCCGATCCACGCCGAGGATTATGTCCACCGCATCGGCCGTACCGGCCGCGCCGGACGCTCCGGCAAATCCTTCACCATCGCGACCAAATCGGACACCAAATACATCGACGCCATCGAACGGCTGATCGGCACCAAGATCGAGTGGCATGACGGCGACCTGTCGACGGTCGTCGTCAGCGAAGGCGGCGAGGATGAGGCCCCCCGCCGTGGCCGTGGTGCGCCACGCCGCGCCGGGCGCAAGGACGACGCCAAGGACAGGGGCGAGCGCAAGCCGCGTGAACGCCACGCCAAACGTGGCGAGGAAACGGCGCCGGAAGCGGTGAGCGAGGAACAGCCGGTCGTGGCCGAAGCCGCGGTCGCCGACATCGGCGAGCGGCGTACCCGCAAAGAGGCGATCCGCTCGGAAAACAGCGAGCGCCAAGCTTCACCTGAACGGAAGGCTTCGCCCGATCGCAGCGAGCGGCGCGCGCCGGAACGCGGCGATACCAGGCCACAGCGCGAGCGCCCTGCCCGTCAGCGCCAGGAAGACAATGACGCGACCGTGGGCTTCGGCGACGACATGCCGGCCTTCATGCGGATCGTCGCCAAGGTCTGATACCACAGCGCTCGCGCGTCCCGCCGACGCGCGAAGCACGAAGCCGGCATAAGACGGCCTCGCCTCACGCTGAGATGGCGTTAGTCCGGCAGGCCCGCCTTGCGAAGGCCTTCGATGTACCTGCTGCGATCGTCCGGTCGATAAAACGGCGGCAGCACCTCGGCAAGATTCGAAAGCCGCAGCGAGGGATCGAGCTCGCAGACCCGGGCCATCATCTGCTGCGCTTCCGACAGGCGCCCCGCAAGGGCATGACTCGCCGCCACTACACGCATCGCGCTCACGTAGTTCGGTTGGTACCGCAGCGACTTTCCCGCCCAAGTGACGGCGTCATCGTAGTGGCCGGCACAAAACTGAGCGAGCCCGGTGTTGAATTGCCAAGCGAACAGGCGTGGATCCAATGGGCTTAGGCGCATGGCAAGCGCGGCGTGCTCGACGGCCTTGCCTGGCTCGCCAAAGCAAGCCCTGACCCAGCTGCTTAGGCCCCACGCGGCCGCTAGATTCGGGTTGAGAACGAGCGCGCGATCGATGCAAGCCGCACTGTCGTCAAGGTCGCCACCTACGTAGCCGAGCACGTATCCACCGAAGGAAAGCGCAATCGCATCGTCCCTTCCGAGTTCGACCGCTCTCCTGGCCAGTCGAGTAGCCTCGGCATTCTCTTTCGCGCGGTCGACCATCCAGCCGTTGCTTTTTCGGGTAGCGTAGCACCGCGCCGCCCGCGCATAGGCTGCGGCAAACTCCGGGTCACCGTCGATCGCCTTCATGAAGAGGCGCAAGGCATCGTCAATGGCCGACCTACTAGTGATCGTCCGGTCAAAGGCCGCCAGCCCGCGGAGATAGTAGTCATAGGCGTCGAGGCTTTCAGTCGGTTTGCGTTTGGCACGCTCGATCTCAGCCTCCTCCATTTTCGGTGTGATTGCGCCGACAATGCTCGAGGCGACCTGGTCCTGCAGATCGAAGACTTCGGCGAGCGCTCCGTCAAAACGGTCGGCCCAGAGATAGGCCCCTGTCGAGGTGTCGATGAGCTGCCCGGCGATGCGCAGGCGGTCGCCAGCCCGGCGAACACTTCCCTCGACCACATAGCGCACGCCCAGCTCACGCCCGACCTGCTCTATGTCTACGGACCGTCCCCTGTAGGTGAAGCTCGAATTCCGTGCGACTACGAACAGGTGACGAAAGTGAGCCAAGGCCGTGACAATGTCTTCCACCATACCGTCGGCAAAATATTCCTGCTCCATATCACCGCTTAGATTCTGAAACGGCAGCACCGCTACCGATGGGTGGTCGTCGCGCCTCGTCGGGGCCGCCAGAACCTGCGCCAGTGATGCGACGCCGGAGCTTGGCTCCGGCCGCGGACGTTCAGGTCGTTCACGGGACTGCAGAGAAGCCGCCAGCGAGCTTGTCTGCTCCTCAGGCTCTGCATTCAGATGTTTTTTCAAAGCTGCGCGGCACAGCTCGAACTGGCGCAAGGCGGCGTTTTCGTGACCTCGATGAGCGTGGATCCGGATCAGCGCCCGATGGGCCGCCTCCGCCGTCGGATCCGAGGCGAGCAATCTCTCCGCGAGCCCTTCGCAGGCCGTCTCTTCCGCTGAGCCCGGTGCGGGCAGCGCCAGGCTCAGCCGATCGACCAACTGCAGCGCCTTGCGCTGATACTTGCTCAGATAAGGTCTGAACCACTCGTCCAGTTCGTCAGGAATGGCTTGCCCGGCAAGCAACTCACCGCGGTAGATATCGGCGGCGAAGGCGAGATCAGTGGTCCGGCCCTCCTCCAGCTTCCGGTCGAAGATCGAGATGTCCGCCTCATCCGGACCGGCAATAAGCGCGATGGTTTCCTGATCCCCATCGATGTAGACGGTTGCATCCGAGCTGGCGGGGAACGTGCGCCTGATGTCGACCAGCGCCTGACGCAAACTATTGCGGGCCTGACCATTGCTTCGCCCCGGCCAAAAGGCTTCGGAAAGCTGCTCGCGACGATGGCCGCGGCGGCCTGCGAGAACCAGAGCAGCAAAAAGAAGCGAAGTCTTGCGTGTGGCGAACCGGACGGGCCGGCGCTCCGGGGAAGTAACCTCCAGGCCACCAAGCAACCGGATGCGCACAAATCGTCTCCAGACTTCGACCGCAGCGACAGAATAGCATCTCGGTGGATCGATTTAACACCGATTTAACGGCGGATCGTCGGACTCCTCCCAATTGTTCACACACAGCCGAACAGTCCGAAAACGCCTGCGTGGCACGCTCCCATCCGCAAACTCGAAATGGGAGACCAAAACAATGGCTCACACGGAAACTCGCGCCGCCCGCGGCATGTCCAAACGCTTGCTTGGGTCTGGCTTGAAAAGCGCAGCAATGATGATCGCTGCCTTCACGAGATGGCGGCGGACCGCCGCAAGACGCAGGGCACTGGCAGATTTGACGATCGATCAGCTGAAGGACATCGGTCATTTGGAGGTCCATCAACCAGCACTCGACGCCGTCAAGGCAGTTCTGATCACGAACTTGATATCGATGAGGTAAGATCGGCGCTCAGTTTGGTTTGGGCCCTAAAGGTTCCTGAGCTCCAGGCGAGATGCCAACAGGTCCAGAAAAGCGCGTACTTTGGCCGAGGACGACCTGCCTTCCGGCCACACGGCATGTATCGGCACCGGCACCGGCTCGAATTCGGTCAGAACCAGCTCCAGGCGGCCATCGTCCACCAGGTGTGTTACCTGCCAAAGCGGGGAGTAGCCCAAACCCAATCCGTGAACCGCGGCTGCATAGATCGATATCATCAAATTCGACCGGAAGGTGCCCGCGACCTTCACCGGCCGGGGCTTGCCTTCAATCTGAAACATCCATTCGCCCGGGCGGCCGTCAACGGTTCGTACGATGCATTCATGCTCACGCAATTCGAGCGGATGGGCCGGTCGGCCGCGTTGTCGAAAGTAGGCAGGTGCGCCGAACACGACGCGCCGCAACGCCCCCAGCCGCTTCGCCCGTAGACTGGAATCCGGCAAATCGCCGATCCGGACCGCCAGATCGAGACCCACGGCATCCAGATCGACAAATTCATCGGAAAGCTGGAGGTCAACCTCAACCTGGGGATATGTCCGCATATAGTCGGCGATGACCGGCATCAGGAAATCCGGGCCGAACAGAACCGGGGCACTCACACGCAGGATGCCGGACGGCTCGGATCGTCGGTTGGCCGCCTGAAGCCTGGCTTCGTTTATTTCCTCGATGGCGGGCTTGATGCGTTGGAAAAAGGCCGCACCGGCTTCGCTCGGCGTCGAGCGGCGCGTCGTCCTGTGCAGAAGCTCGACCCCGATGGATTCCTCCAATGTCGCCAAAGACCGACTGACCGACTGCAGTGAGCGGTTCAGCCGGCGTGCGGCAGCCGTCAGGCTGCCATGCTCGACAATGGCAATGAAGGCTTCGAAATCATCTATCCGGCTCATCGCGTATTTCTCCCGAAAATCGGGATAAACTATCGCCACATCGATCAATTGTAACGCAGTTCGCTAGATTTTATCTTCCCTGCACAGGCCGAAAGGCAGACTCGAGGGAAGGAGATCGTCATGCGAACACCCAGTCCAACCGTCCTGGTCGTAGGCGCCGCAGGCCGCGTTGCCGGTTTGGTGGTGCCTGAACTCGTCCGCCGCAATGCCAGGGTTAGAGCGCTTGTTCGTGACGCCGCGGCTGCCGAAAAAGCCCGGAAAGCCGGGGCATCCGAGATCGCGATCGGTGATCTGCGCAACCATCAAAGCCTTGAACAGGCCGTCGAAGGTGTCGACGGTGTCTTCCACATCGGGCCGGCCTTTGCTCCCGACGAAGCCGCCATGGGGGTTGCCATGGTTGAGGCAGCGGCGCGAGCAGGCGTTCGGAAATTCGTCTTCTCATCTGTGATCCAGCCCACCAATACGAGGCTGGAAAACCATGCAAGCAAGGTACCGGTCGAAGCTGCCCTCTATTCGACGAACATGGAATACACCATTCTGCACCCGGCCAATTTCATGCAAAATATCGCGGCGGCCTGGCCGTCCGTCGTCGAGCATGGCGTTTTCGCCGAGCCGTTTCCAAAGACGGCGAAGCTGGCCCGCGTCGACTATCGCGACGTGGCTGAAGTGGCAGCGATCGCACTGACCGAAACGCGTTTGTCCTATGCGACCCTCGAGCTGTGCGCCGACGGTATGCACAGCCGCGAAGAGGTCGTTGCCATGATCAGCGAGGCGCTTGGCCGGCCGGTTTCAGCAGGCGAGCCGACATTTCAGGACTGGGCGGCGAAAGCCCGCCTTCCCTATACCGACCGGCAGTTGCAGATGCTGGCCAAAGTACACACCCACTACGCCAAATACGGCCTCGGCGGGAACAGCCTGGCGTTGCGCGCCGCGCTTGGCCGCGAGCCGCGTTCGCTGCGAAGCTTCATTCGGGAATTGGCGCTGCCGGTGGCACATGCCGCCTGATCGTCCTCACAATAACGCTTACGCACACTTTCTGATTAGGAGATTTCGATGCAAGCATCACCGGACCGAGCCTTCAAATTGAGAAAGCTGCCGCCCTCCTACGGCGCGGTGGTGATGCCGTTGGTTCTTTCGATTCTGATGTCCTCGATTGTCTCGGCGGTTTCGACGGCAATCGGCGCAGGCTGGACGGACGGGTTTATTGCGGCCTGGAGCTATGCATGGGGCGCTTCATGGCTTGTTGCGTTTCCCAGCCTGCTGATTGTGCTTCCGATCGTGCGCCGGATCGTTGCCGCGATTGTCGATCAGCCGGCCCGGTCCTGATATCACAAACGCAGCGCGCCGGCGGCCGGCGGTCCGGCATAACCATTAGAGCGGCCCCGTACGGAGCCGCTCTCGGTTCATGCGCTTGCCTCAGGTGAGCGGCGACAGCTGGATCTCGACGCGGCGGTTCTGAGCCCGGCCGGCAGCGGTCGCGTTGGAGGCGATCGGACGCGTCTTGCCGAAGCCGGTGACGGCGAAGCGGCGGGAATCGACGCCCTGCCCGGACAGATAGTTGGCGACCGCCAGGGCGCGGCGCTGCGACAGGTCGAAATTGTGCTCGTCGCCGCCGGTCGAGTCGGTGTGGCCGAACACGTCGACGGTGGTCTGCCGGAACTTTTTCAGCACAAGGGCAACCGAATTCAGCACCGGATAGAAACCAGCCTTCACCGCATCCTGGTCGACGTTGAAGGTGATGTCGGACGGCATGTTGAGGATGATCTGGTCGCCGGTGCGGGTGACGCTGACGCCGGTGCCCTCAAGCTGCCGGCGCAGTTCGGCCTCGTTCTGGTCCATGGTGGCGCCGATGGCGCCGCCGGCAAGCGCACCGATGCCGGCGCCGATCAGCGCGTTGCGGCGGTCGTTGCCGCCGGCAAGCATACCGAGCCCGGCACCCGCCAGCGCTCCCAGACCGGCGCCGGCAGCGGTGTTGGAAACCTTCTGCTCGCCGGTGTAGGGATCGGTGGTGCATGCGCTCACAAGCACAGCCGTCGCCACGACGGCGAGCACAATCTTTTTCATATGGTGGTCCCTCTCCATTCCACGGCCGCGCAACGGCGTACCGCATCAGCCCTTCCAGCGACTTGTAACATGAAATGCGGCGAAAAGCGGACCAGCAAAAGCCGCTGCCGCCGCTTTCCCCGGCTCATTCCACCCGGCTGCCAGCGGCTCGCGCGACCACCGCAATTCGACCGTCTACCAGAGGTTCTTGCCGTCGATGACCACCACTTCGACCTTGTCGAGATCGAAATAGTCGAACAGCCGCGAATTCACGCTGATCTTCGGATTGTCGAAATTCGGCTCGCCCGTCGACCAGTCCGGCGTTTCGGTGAAGGTGCCGCAGCCGCAGGTGGCGCAAAAACCGTGTTTTATGGTTTTCGATCCCCATCGGTAGAACGAAACATTCTCGGGCGGGCTGGTAAGCCTGAATTGCGATGGCGGGTAATAGGCCCACAACGACCCGCGTTTCGAACAGAAGGAACAGGTGCATCGCGTCACCGTCTGCGGCGCTTGCGAAACCTCGAACGTCGTCGCCTTGCAGTGGCAGCTTGCCTTGATGGTCATGGATTAGTCCCTCACAATGCCCGCCGCCCCTACGGCAAGGCACCATAAAGAAACGCTCCTGACAACTCTCCGTCAGCAGATCTGTCGTCTGCAATGCGCAGTTTCAAAAGTGTTGTAACCCAATCGAGGGCGTGTCGATCCCAAAAACCCTGCACACCCTCGGGTCAAGCCCAAGGGCAAGCTTTTGGGGGCGACATGCATCAATAGGACGATGGCGGCACGAACAGACAGATGGTCTTTCCGTCATTGGCGCCGGCGACCGAGCACCAGTGATATGCGCCGTCGGGCGAATTCTTGATGCGCTTGTCGCTATAGGCCACGACTTCGCCTGTCCCCTTGATGACATAGCCTTCGGGGCGCTCGCCGATAGATATCGGCGCAACCTCGCGGCAGTCATAGCCCGAGCAGCAGGAGAACGGATAGCTCCAGCCTTGCGGCATGGCCGCGGTCGGCTTGGCATCATGCGCCAGAGCAGGCGCCGCGAATGGCATCGCGGCAGCTATCAAAACCACTGCCGCGACAAGGGAATTCAGAAATCGGCGCGCCGTGTGAACGGCATGGGCCGGTCTGGTTGTAAGAGCAGGCATGGGCGCAGTTCCTATCAACGGTTGTCAAGCATCTCGCTTGCCCGTTCCCGGAACGTGTCTTCCCAGTGGCCGGATCGTCAGGTCGCAGATACGCCGCGCCCGGCCATAAATGCTTTTTTCCTCCCCAGCGCTTGGATGCTGGGCTGATTCCTTGGTCGGCGCAAGGAATTGCTGTCGCAAACCGAACGCCGACCTCTGCGGCCGGAACCAGCCTGCCGGCCGGGTTGACGAGACTGGTACGATCACCCCCGGCAGCGAGGGTTGCCAATAACGGAATTCGGCTCGCAGTGGTTCCGGGCTCGGCACCGGCAGGCTCGAAGCATTCGCGTCAAAAGCGGAAATCGATTTTGGAAATTCTGATGAAAAACAAAGTTGTAGAACGACAGGTAAGTTCAAGCTGAGAACTCGTCACTCTCGCGCCGTGGCCGTAACTCTCGCGTGATGGATTGAAATTGCCGGGTTGGTGCCCGCCTTCAGTCGATGTCGGCCACCGTTTCTCCGGCGCCACCCTCGATGCGCTGCGACAGCGAGGCCTCCATGAAATCGTCGAGGTCGCCGTCGAGCACGCTCGACGGGCTGGTGCTCTCGACGCCGGTGCGCAGATCTTTCACCAGCTGATAGGGCTGCAGCACGTAGGACCGTATCTGGTGGCCCCAGCCAATATCGCTCTTCGACGCTTCGGTGGCGTTCGCCACCGCTTCGCGTTTCTTCAGCTCTTCCTCGTAAAGCCGCGAGCGCAGCATTTCCCAGGCCTTAGCCTTGTTCTTGTGCTGGGAGCGCTCCGCCTGGCAGGCAACCGCGATGCCGGTGGCGAGATGGGTGATGCGGACCGCCGAATCGGTGGTGTTGACATGCTGGCCGCCCGATCCCGAAGAACGATACGTGTCGATACGGACGTCAGATTCGGAAACGTCGATGTCGATCGTATCGTCGATGACGGGATAGACCCAGACGCTGGCGAAGGAGGTGTGGCGGCGCGCATTGCTGTCATAGGGCGAAATACGCACGAGACGATGCACGCCGGATTCCGTCTTCAGCCAGCCATAGGCGTTGTGGCCCTTGATCAGCAGCGTGGCTGACTTGATGCCGGCCTCTTCGCCGTCATGCACTTCCAGCACCTCGACCTTGAAGCGGCGGCGCTCGGCCCAGCGCGTATACATGCGCAGAAGCATCGAGGCCCAGTCCTGGCTTTCGGTGCCGCCGGCGCCGGCATGGACTTCCAGATAGCTATCGTTGGCGTCCGCCTCGCCCGACAGCAGCGTTTCGATCTGGCGCGCCTTGGCCTCGCCGCGCATCGAGCGGATCGCCGCCTCGGCCTCCGCGACGACGCCCTCGTCGCCCTCTTCCTCGCCAAGCTCGATCAGGCCGATATTGTCTTCCAGAGCCTGGGTGAGGCCTTTGACCGCGGCAATGCCTTCCTCCAGGCCCTGACGCTCGCGCATCAGCTTTTGCGCTTCCAACGGCTCGTTCCAGAGGCTCGGATCCTCGGCGCGGACATTCAGGTACTCAAGCCGCTTTATGGCCTGGTCCCAGTCAAAGATGCCTCCTCAGCAGGGTGATCGCCTGCCTGATCTCGTCGACAATATTTTGCGTTTCCGCGCGCATGGCTGGCTGTTCTGTCCTGTTGCTGAATGGCGGTTTGGTGGCGCGATACATAGGGACGGCAATGTCCCCTGTAAAGCACCGGCCCCTGTAAAGCGGGATGGGCCGGCTCGACCATGATCGTCAAGCCGGCCCGACCGGATGTAACGATTGTCAGTAGAGCCCGCCGCCGCCCGACTGGATAGCCTGGTTGGCCTGCGGCGACAGCGCCCCGCCGGTGGCGTTGGAGCCGTCCGCACCCATGCCGATCACCCAATAGCTGTCGGCGGGACCGGTACCCGGCTTGAAGGCTTCGATGATGGTTCCGGCGTCACCCTCGTTGGCCCGCATGCCGGTCTTGCGATTGATCGCAATCAGCTTCATGCCTTCGGGAACCTTGAAGTCGACATTGGGCGTGCCGTCCAGCGCTACGCGCATGAAATCCTTGAAGATCGGCGCAGCAAGGCCGCCGCCGGTCGCGCCCTTGCCAAGACCTTTCGGCTGATCGTAGCCCATATAAAGGCCGACAACGAGGTTCGGCGTATAGCCGATGAACCAGGCGTCCTTTTCGTCATTGGTCGTTCCGGTCTTGCCGGCGATGTGACGGCCGAGTTCGTTGATGGTGGCGCCGGTACCGCGTTGAACGACGCCCTCCATCATCGATGTGATCTGGTAGGCGGTCATCGGATCGAGCACCTGCTCGGAATTGTCGACCAACTCCGGCTCTGGCTGGTTCTGCCATTCTGCGGCGTTGCAGTTTGAGCAGCCGCGTTCGTCCTGCCTAAAGACGGTCTTGCCGTAGCGGTCCTGGATGCGGTCGATCAGCGACGGCTTGATCGACTTGCCGCCATTGGCCATGATCGAATAGGCCGATACCATGCGCATCACCGTCGTCTCGCCGGAACCCAGCGCCATCGGCAGATACGGCGCGAGATGGTCGTAGACGCCGAAACGCTCGGCATACTCCACGACCAGTTTCATGCCCATGTCGTTGGCAAGCCGCACCGTCATCAGATTGCGCGATTTCTCGATGCCGGAGCGCAAGGTCGCCGGACCGGCCACCGTTCCGTCGTAATTCTTGGGCGTCCAGGTCGTGTTGCCGCTCTGGATGGTGATCGGCCCGTCCATGATCACAGAGGCGGGCGTATAGCCATTGTCGAGGGCGGCCGAATAGACGATCGGCTTGAACGACGACCCCGGCTGGCGCATGGCCTGCGTCGCCCGGTTGAACTCCGACTGCGCATAGGAGAAACCGCCGACCATGGCCAGGACGCGTCCGGTATGCGGATCCATGGCGATCAGGCCGCCTTCCACTTCGGGAACCTGGCGCAAGCTGTAGCTGTTGTCCGAGCCGTCGTTCCTCTGCACGAAAATCACGTCGCCCGGCTTCAGCACGTCGGCCGGCGACTTCGCCTTGACGGTTTTGCCGTCGACCACGTGGCGCATGGCGAAGCTCATGTCTTCCTTGCTGACGGTGCCTTCGAGGCGGTCCTTGACGATTTCGCCGGAGATCTGGCGCGTCGGCTGCAGGCCGATGGACAGGCCGGTGGCCGAGCTATCGAGCACGACAGCAAGCGACCATTCCGGCACGTCCTCCAGTCGCTTGACGTTGCCCAGCGGCACGCCCCAGTCGCCGGAAACATCGATGCTCGTGACCGGCCCGCGGTAGCCGCGCAGCGTATCGAACTTCATGAGACCGTTCTGCATGGCCTTGCGGGCAATCAACTGCATCTTCGGATCGAGCGTGGTACGGACGGAAAGGCCGCCCTCGTAGAGCGCATTCTCGCCGTAGCGCGCGATGATCTGGCGACGCACTTCCTCGGTGAAATATTCCCCGGCGAAGAGATAGTTGCCGGTGCGGCGCGGCGTGACGCCGAGCGGCTCGGCCTTGGCCTTCTCGCCTTCTTCATGGGTGACGTAACCGTTCTCGACCATCTGGTCGATGACCCAGTTGCGGCGCTCCAAGGCGCGATCGGCATGCTTGAAGGGATGATAGTTGTTCGGCCCCTTCGGCAGAGAGGCAAGATAGGCAGCCTCGGCCACGGTGAGCTCGTTCACCGATTTGTCGAAATAGGTGAGCGCAGCACCGGCGACGCCATAGGCACCGAAACCGAAGAAAATCTCGTTGAGATAGAGCTCGAGAATGCGATCCTTCGAATAGGCCTGCTCGATGCGGAAGGCGAGGATCATCTCCTTGATCTTGCGCTCGTAGGTCTGGTCTGAAGACAACAGGAAGTTCTTCGCCACCTGCTGGGTGATGGTCGAGGCGCCGACCTGGCGCTTTCCCGAGCCAAGATTCTGCAGGTTGACGACAATGGCGCGGCCAAGGCCGGTCACGTCGATGCCGGGATGATTGTAAAAGTTCTTGTCCTCGGCCGACAGGAAGGCCGCCTTGACTCGATCCGGGATCGCCTGAATCGGCAGATAAAGCCGCCGCTCACGCGCATATTCGGCCATCAGCGCGCCATCCGACGCGTGGATGCGGGTCGTCACCGGCGGCTCGTATTTGGCCAGCACCTCGTAATCGGGCAGGTCCTTCGACAAATGGCCGATATAGATCGCCACGCCCGCCGCGACCAAAAGGGCCAGCGTCGTGCCGATGCCGAAGAAATAGCCAATGAGACGAATCATACCCGCTCCAGTCCTTGGTTCGGGAATTTCCTAAACGAAGCCGCCCTTCGCGCAAGCTTTCGGGACGATCCCAACCCGTAATCGCAAAAGCCATGTCGCGACCATGTGGGCAAAATACGGCAGCGTGGAATTTCGGTTTCGAATGCCGGAAATAAAAGCACAGGGTGTTGTCGCCGTGCAACGCTGCCTCAGGTTGTGGGCGCCGGCGGGCATTTCAGCCTCCGGCCCCCGTTCCGCTCTTGGCCGAAGCAAACAGTGCAACGGCGTTGGTTATGCTTTGGGTCGCCTTGTTGCGCCAATCGGCGCTGAGCAACTGCGCTTCGTCCTTGGCGTTCGACAGATAGCCGAGTTCGACCAGCACGGACGGAACGTCCGGCGCCTTCAGCACCTTGAAGCCGGCAGAACGCTGCGGGTTGTTGATCAGGCCGACGCTGGTGGAAAGCTGGCCGACAAGAGTGTGCGCGAAGCTCATCGAAAAATTATGCGTCTCGCGGCGGATCAGGTCGATCAGGATATCGGTCACTTCCTTGCTGTCGTCCTTGATCTCCATGCCGGCGAACTGGTCGGAAAGATTTTCACGGTCGGCAAGCGCCTGTGCCTCGGGATCGGAAGCCTTGTCGGACACGGTGTAGACGGTTGCGCCGCGAATGCCCTTGAGGCTGATCGTGTCGGCATGGATCGAGATGAGCAGGTCGGCCTCATGCTGGCGAGCAATGCGCACGCGATCGTCGAGCCGCAGGAACTCGTCCGTTTCGCGCGTCAGGAACACGTCATATTTGCCGCTGGCGGTGAGCTTGTCGCGCAGTTCCATGGCAAAGGCGAGCGTCACGTTCTTCTCGACAGTGCCGTTCAGGCCCTCGGCACCACCGTCGATGCCGCCGTGGCCGGGATCGACGACGACGGTGAAACGATGGCCCGGATTGGAGACCGGCCCGGTACCGACCCTGCCGGCCTTGTCGGCAGAGACTGTCGAGCCGGTGGTCAGCGCCTGATTGGCGAGCGCTGCATCGAATTCCCGCTGCGACGCCGCCGACATGTCGATGGCGATGCGGTAGCCACTGCCGTCATCGTTCTTCAGCACGTCGAGATTGTCGACGGCGAACGGTCCCTTGCCGGTGAGAATCAGCCGCGATTTTCCCTCGCCGAGTCCGCCGTAACGCACGGCGCGGACAAGGCCGCGCGGCTTCACATCCTTGGCATTTAGGGCGAATCTCGTGGCCGGCAGATCGATGACCAGACGATTGGGGCCGCGCAGCAGGAACCATTTGATGTCGGGATCGCGGTCGAAATTGATGACGATGCGCATCTTGGTGGCATCGCCGGCCATCTTGTAGCTTGTGGCGCCGATCGGTACGTCGGCAGCACGCGAAAGTGGCGGAAAGACTAGGCAAGCCAGGATCAGCGGCAGCCGGCAGGCGGTGCGGAACAACCAGCCTCCATGATGACGGCCCTTGTCTGCGAAGCCTGCCAGTCCCATCTTTCTACCAGTCGCTCCTGTTTGGCGTCATGCCCGATCGTTCGTCAAAGTGCCCTATTGCTTGTCAAAGTGCCGGCAGGCCGCGAACTCGATTAACGATTGGTATCCAGAGAAGGTTAACCAAGCCTTTTCATGGAAGGCTTGGAAGCTGGGCTTCCGTTGCGGAACGGCTTTTTGCCGGCGTCGGGAATCGGGGTTGCCTTCCAACCCGCCAAATCATAAAAGCGATGGTGGATCACTGCAATCCTGGAACCGTCCTCCTCCGCAGCTTCCTGCTACAGGTCAGACGCAAGACGGCTCCTTTCGCTTCAGGCGAAGAAGGCATCGGTGATCGCGACGATTTTCGCAGGCGTGCTCCCGTGGCGGGGGAATCGCCTGCGTGAGCAAAACGGCCGGGATTGTCCCGTGCCGGCTCTGTATGAGCAAACAAGCTGGTCCGGTTTTTCCCGGGCTTTGGTTCAAAAGGTTCTGCTGGTTACGATGGCTTCAAGCGCAATCATGGAAAGGTCCGCAACAAACCGCGCCACTACGGCTGCGGGCGGCACCGCCATGGCGCTCAGGCAGCGGCCGGCGGACGTTCAATTGTCCGGCACCCATGTTCCAGGTCCACGGCAGCGGGCATTGCCCCGCAAGCTGCGGCCGACGGCTGCCGGGGGGAAACGAAATAATGCCCAACAAAATGCTGATAGACGCCTCCCACCCGGAGGAAACACGCGTTGTCGTCGTTCGCGGTAACCGTATTGAAGAATTCGACTTTGAATCCCAGGACAAGAAGCAGCTCAAAGGAAACATCTATCTCGCCCGCGTAACGCGCGTCGAACCTTCCCTCCAGGCAGCCTTCGTCGAATATGGCGGCAACCGTCACGGTTTCCTCGCCTTCAGTGAAATACACCCCGACTATTACCAGATTCCGGTCGCCGACCGTCAGGCGCTGCTGCGTGCGGAAGCACAGGAAGCCCAGGACGAAGAGGACGAGGAAGCCGCCGAGGGCGACGACCGCCAGAGCCGCGACCGCGGCAAGCGCGGACGCCGGCGTGGCGGCAAGAGCCGCGACCGCGGCGAGCACAGGCGCGAGGCAGGCGCGTCCGACGGTGAGAATGGCGAGAGCGGCGAAGATGCCGTCGCAGAGAACCTGGATGCCGCTGCCGACGGCGGCGACACCATGTCCGATACTGTCGGACAGAGCGATGATGCCGCCGGACAGAGTGATGAAGTCGCCGATAGCGGCGAGACCGAGCCGTCCGAAGGCGGATCCAGTTCCATCGCTGCCAGCGTCGACGCCGACGTAATCTCGGAAGCCGTCCCGCAAGTAGAGACAAGGGAGGTCGAGACAGGCGGGGCCGAGACGAGCGGCGAAGCGACGTCCGAAGACAATGATCGCGGCATGCTGGAGGAGGTGCAATCCTCGCATTCGGACGATCACGAGGTCGAATCGGTCGGCGCCGAAGACGCGCTGGAAGAAGTGCGCAACCGCCGCAAGCCGGTGCGCCGCCAGTACAAGATCCAGGAAGTGATCAAGCGTCGGCAGATCCTGCTGGTGCAGGTCGTCAAGGAAGAGCGCGGCAACAAGGGTGCGGCGCTGACCACCTACCTGTCGCTGGCCGGCCGCTATTCGGTGCTGATGCCGAACACGGCGCGCGGCGGCGGCATTTCGCGCAAGATCACCAATGCGCAAGACCGCAAGCGGCTGAAGGAAGTGGTCGCCGATCTCGAAGTGCCGCAAGGCATGGGCGTCATCCTGCGTACGGCCGGCGAAAGCCGCACCAAGGCAGAGATCAAGCGCGACTACGAATATTTGATGCGGCTTTGGGAAAATGTCCGCAATCTGACGCTTCAATCCACGGCCCCTGCCCTGGTTTATGAGGAAGGCAGCCTGATCAAGCGGTCGGTGCGCGACCTCTACAACAAGGATATCGACGAGATCCTGGTTTCCGGCGAAGAAGGCTACCGCGAGGCCAAGGATTTCATGCGCATGCTGATGCCGAGCCACGCCAAGGTGGTACAGCCGTTCCGCGACACGACGCCGATCTTTGTGCGCAACGGCATCGAAGCACAGCTCGACCGCATGCTGCAGCCGCAGGTGACGCTGAAGAGCGGCGGCTACATCATCATCAACCAGACGGAAGCGCTGGTCGCCATCGACGTCAATTCGGGCCGTTCCACCAAGGAGCACTCGATCGAGGACACCGCGCTTCACACCAATCTGGAAGCCGCCGAGGAAGTCGCCCGGCAATTGAGGCTACGCGATCTCGCCGGCCTGATCGTCATCGACTTCATCGACATGGAGGAGAACCGCAACAACCGCTCCGTCGAGAAGCGGCTGAAGGATCACCTCAAGAACGACCGCGCCCGCATCCAGGTCGGCCGCATCTCGCATTTCGGGCTGATGGAAATGTCGCGTCAGCGCATCCGTGCCAGCGTGCTGGAATCGACGATGAAGCCTTGCCCGCATTGCGGCGGCACCGGCCATGTGCGCTCCGATTCGTCGGTTGCGCTGATGGTGGTGCGGGCAATCGAGGAATTCCTGCTCAAGGATTCGCGCAGCCACATCACGGTGCGGACGCCGGCAGCGACCGCGCTCTATGTGCTCAATCACAAGCGCGGCACGCTGGTGGAATTCGAGCACCGCTTCGGCGTGACCATCACCATCGAAGCCGATGACACGGTCGGTGCACAACACTATGCCATCTTCCGCGGCGCGCTGGCCGAAAAGCCGGAAGGCTTTGTCGAGGCCCGCACGTTCCCGGCCTATGTCGAGCCGGAAGAACCCGAGGACGAGATCGTCATCGAGGAGGAAGAGGAGGCACCGGTGCAGGCTGAGCAGCCACGCCCTGCCCAGCAGCCGCAGCAGCCAAGGTCCGGCGAGGACGGCGAAGGCCGCGATCGCAAGCGCCGCAAGCGCCGCAGACGGCGCGGCGGCAAGGATCGCGAACACGGGGATCGCGAACACGGGGATCGCGAACACGGGGATCGTGAACACGGGGATCGTGAACAGGCCGCTGCCGGGGAAGGTGCTTCCGCTTCGGCGCCGACCGACGATGCCCTCGTAGCCGCCGCCGAGCAAGGCGCGGAAGCGGAACGTGAAGCGCCGGCCGGTGTTGCCGAAACTGCGGAAGCGGCGGACGACGGTCACGGCAAGAAGCGCCGGCGCGGCAAGCGCGGCGGCAAGCGCAATCGCCGTGAAGACGGTGAGGACGGCGTCGAAGCCAGCGCCGGCGAGCCGGCCGGCATGACAGAAGGTGCCGTATTGGAAGCAGAGCCCGTGACCGCCGAGCCGGAAGGCGCGCCGCCGGCCGAAGAGCTTGCGGTGCGTGCTCCGGCGAACGACGACACGCCGAGCGCCGAAAAGCCGAAGAAGCCGCGCCGCGCCGCCAAGCCGAAGAAGGCCGCGGCGGAAGCAGTTGCCGAGATTGCGGGCGCCGAGACATCGGCCGCCGAAGCCGCGGCGGTGGCTTCCGGCGAGACCGCTGCGCCGGTTCGGCAGGAGACCGAAGTGGCGGCTGGCAAGGAAACGCCGAAAGCCCGGCCGTCGCGGCGCAAACCCGCACCGGTGGATGCTCCGGTCGTGCCGGTCGTCTCCTCGATCGTCCCCGACGAGGCAAAGACCGAGGAAACAAAGGCCGAGTACAAGCCGAAGCGTGCCGGCTGGTGGCAGCGGAAGGGCTTTTTCTAAGCTTTTCCGTGTATTAGCCAGACTTTCTGATTAAAAGAATCCCGCGCTGCCGACTGGCTGCGCGGGATTTCTTCGTGCCAATTCCAGGCGACAGGCACTATGGCGCGAAGATCGACCAGTTCATCATCTTCGCCAGTTTCTCCAGCGCGATCGAGCCCAGCCTGGAATTGCCATTGGCATTGAGGCCAGGCGACCACACCGCAAGCGAGGCGACGCCCGGCACGATCCCCAATATGCCGCCGCCAACGCCGCTCTTGCCGGGAATGCCGACACGGAAAGCGAAGTCGCCGGAGCCGTCATAATGGCCGCAGGTCAGCATCATCGCGCCGATGCGGCGGGCGCGCTCGGCCGAGACGACGGAATGCCCGGTCGCCGGATTGTTGCCGCCATTGGCGAGAAAGCGCCCGGCCAGGGCGAGTTGCCGGCAGCTCATGGCGATCGCGCAATGGTGGAAATAGACGCCCAGCGCCAGTTCCGGCGCGTGATTGAGATTACCGAACGATTTCATGTAATTGGCAAGCGCAAAATTGCGAAAGCCGGTGGCACGTTCGGACGCCGCGACCTCGCGATCGATGATGATCGTGTCGTCATCGGCCAGGAACTGGATGAAGCGCAGGATCTCGCCGATCGCCTCGCGCGGCTGATGGCCGGCAAGCAGGATGTCTGAAACGACGATGGCGCCGGCATTGATGAACGGATTGCGCGGAATGCCGTTCTCGTGCTCGAGCTGGACGATCGAGTTGAACGGATTGCCCGACGGTTCGCGTCCGACCCGCTGCCATAGCGCATCGCCGACATTGCCGAGCGCCAGCGTCAGCGTGAACACCTTTGAGATGCTCTGGATCGAAAACGCCTCGTCGGCGTCGCCCGCGATCAGCACGCGGCCGTCATTGGTCACCGCGGCAATGCCGAATTTTTTCGGGTCGATCTTGCCGAGCTGGGGAATATAGCTGGCAACGTCGCCGCGATCGGCACGCTCCGCCATTTCGGCGGCGACCTCGCGCAGCGCCTGTCCAAGTTGGGGCGCCTGTCCGCGTTGCGGCGCCTGTTCAAGCTCCGGCATCGTCGTCCCCGCTACTTCAGCCAGCGTTCGATACGCGCCATCGCCTCGACCATATCCTCGTGGCTGCCGGCGTAGGAAAAGCGCATCGTGCGATGGCCCTGCAGCGGATCGAAATCGCGGCCGGGCGTCGCCGCCACATGCGCATCGGCCAGCATCCGGCGCGCAAATGCCATGCTGTCATTGGTGTGCCGGGTGACGTCGCAGAAGGCGTAGAAGGCGCCGTCCATGGGCGCGGCAAGCGCAAAGCCGAGTTCCGGCAGGCGTTGCATCAAGAGCTCGCGGTTCCAGGCGTAACGCGCCTTCACCGCCTCCAGCTCTTCTGTCGCCTTGAACGCTTCGATCGCGGCAATCTGGGACAGTTCGGGCGGCGAGATGTAGAGGCTCTGGGCGATGCGCTCGATCGGCCGCACCAAATCCTGCGGCAGCACCATCCAGCCAATGCGCCAGCCGGTCATGCAATAATATTTCGAGAAGGAATTGATCACCGTCACGTCCGCGCCGAAAGACAGCGCCGTCGTGTCGGGCGCCGCATAGGCCAGCCGGTGGTAGATCTCGTCTGAGATCACGGCGATGCCAAGCTCGCGCGCCGTCTCGACCAGCGCCTCGAGATCGCCGGCGGGAATGACCGCGCCGGTCGGATTGGCCGGGCTGGCGAACAGCACGCCCTTCAGCGGTTTTTCGCGGTGCGCGGCTTTCAGGTGCTCGGCATGAAGATAGGCGGCGCCGTCGAGCTCGATCTCGGCGATGTCGATGCCGAGCGCAGCCATGATGTTGCGATAGGCCGGATAGCCCGGCGCGGCGATGGCGACGCGGTCGCCCGGATCGAACATCGCCAGGAAGGCAAGGTTGAAGGCAGCCGACGATCCGGTGGTAACGGCTACCCGCTCGGGCGGCACGTCAAGCCCGTAATGCTCGCCATAATGGGCCGCGATTGCCTTGCGCAGGCCGGCGAGGCCCAGCGCGTCGGTATAGCCGATGCGGCCTGCTTTCAAGGCGCTCGCCGCCGCTTCGCGAACCCCGGCCGGTGCCGGGTCGGACGGCTGGCCGACTGCCATGGAAACGACCGGCACGCCCTTGGCCTTCAGCCGATTCGCCTCGGCCAGGATGTCCATGGCGTGGAACGGCTCGACGGCGCCGCGGCGCGAAAGCGAAACAACCATTTTTCAATCCACCACACTTGTCCGCACGTGCCGGCCATGCAGGCCGCGCCGCACAAATGCCCGATTGATGTGGGGATCACAAGTTCGGTAAGTTTTAAGGTGCCGACTTTTCATCCTTCGCCCGCTCGTCTACCAGTGGACCTGCCATGTTAAGCCGACCCAGATCGACGATCGCCAGGACAGCGCGCGCCTTCGCGACGCTTTCGCTTGCCGCGGTGCTAGCCATGGCTGGCTCGGTCAACGCGTTTGCGCAGAATGTGCCGGTGGTGCGCGATGCCGAGATCGAGGCGCTGGTGCGGGATTATGCACGGCCGATCTTCAAAGCGGCCGGCTTATCGGGCGACGCCATCAACATCGTGCTGGTCAACGACCAGAGCTTCAACGCCTTTGTTGCTGGCCGCCGCATGTTCATCAACACCGGCGCGCTGATGACAGCCGAAACGCCCAACGAGATCATCGGGGTCATCGCCCACGAGGCCGGCCATATCGCCGGCGGACACCAGCAAAAGTTGCGCGAACAGCTCGAGCGCGCCAAGACGATGGCAATCCTGGCGACGCTGCTTGGCGCCGGCGCCATGGTGGCCGGCGCCACCAGCAATAGCCGCGGCCTCGCTGGGGCCGGCATGGGCGTGATGGCCGGCGGCGGCGAGATGGCGCAACGCAGTATCCTCGCCTATCAGCGCACCGAAGAGATGACCGCCGACCGCTCGGCAATCGCTTATCTCAATGCTACCGGCCAGTCCGGCATGGGCATGCTGAAGACGTTCAGCCGTTTCCAGAACGCATTGTCGCTCTCGGGCGCCCAAGTCGATCCCTACAAGATCAGCCATCCGATGCCGCAGGAGCGTATCGCCAATCTCGAAGTGCTGGTGAAGCAGAGCCCTTACCTCGACAAGGTCGACCCACCGACACTGCAGCAGCGCCACGACATGATGCGCATCAAGATCGCCGCCTATATGCAAGGACAGGCCGCCGCGTCGCGATTGATGCGCAAGAACCCCGGCAGCCTCGCCTCGCGCTATGGCGACGCGCAGATGACCTATCTCTTCGGCAATCTGGCCTCGGCGCTCACCAAGACCAGCGCACTGATCAAGGAACAGCCGAAAAATCCCTATTTCCAGGAATTGCGCGGCGACATCCTGATGAAGGCGAACAGGCCGAAGGATGCGGCGGACGCCTATGCCAGGTCGGTCAGCCTCGATCCGGCGCGATCCGGGCTGCTGCCGGTCTCGTACGGCCAGGCGCTGATGGCTATCGGCACGCCGGATTCGCTGAAGAAGGCGGTGGCGCAGATCAACACGGGCCTCGGGCGGGATCGCGAAAACGCCGCCGGATACCGCTATCTGGCACAGGCCTATGGCGAACTCGGCAACATCCCGGCGGCCGAGCTTGCAACCGCCGAAGGGCATTTCTATTCCGGCGACTACAAGAATGCGAAGATCTTCGCCATGCGGGCGCAGCAGAGCATGAAGCGGGGCGAGCCGGGCTGGCTTCGCGCGCAGGACATTATAAACTACGCACCATCAGGTAAGAAGAAGTGAACCTTTCGGACGCACGCTGCGACACAGCCGAACCGAGCGGACCCGAACACAGGCTAGAGGATCGAGGATCATGACCAAGGCAATTCTGCTGGGCACTACCGGAGTGGCAGCCGCCCTCGCCATGCTGGCGTTCGGCTTCGTCGCCGGAAGTCCGCAGACGGCGAAGGCCGGCACGGCGCAGCTTGTCCAGACGGCGTCCTCGGAAACCAAGCTCGACCGCACCGAAGTCGAAGGCATCGTCCGCGACTATCTGCTGAAGAACCCGGAAGTGCTTCTGGAAGCCCAGCAGGCGCTCGAGGCCAAGCAGAAGGAAGAACAGCGCGTCGCCAGTCTCGGCGTCATCAAAGACGCCAAGGACCAGATTTTCAACTCCGCCTTCGACGGCGTTGTCGGCAATCCGAACGGCAAGGTCACCATCGTCGAGTTCTACGATTACAATTGCGGTTACTGCAAACGCGCCATCGATGACATGCGCGCGCTGACCAAGGCCGATCCGGACCTGCGTTTCGTGCTCAAGGAATTCCCGATCCTCGGCCCTGATTCGCAGAAGGCGAGCGTCGTCTCGATGGCCTTCCACTTGATGAAGCCGGAGAAATACCGCGAATTCCACAACGCGCTGCTCGGCGGCCAGGGGCGCGCCACCGAGGCGGCGGCAATCAAGGTGGCGCTGTCGCTCGGCGCCGACGAGGCGGCGCTGCGCGAAAAGATGAAGGACCCGAGCATCACTGAGGCCTTCTCCAAGACCTATGATCTTGCCACCAAGCTCGCCATCACCGGAACGCCGTCCTATGTCGTCGGCAACGAGGTTGTGTTCGGCGCGCTCGGCCAGGAAGTGCTGGCCGAAAAGATCGAGGCGGCGAAGACCGCACTCTGATTAGCGTTCGGGTTTCGATCAGGCTGCGGGTTTCCGGCGCGGGCCGTTTTCCGGCTGTTGTGGACGGCGAAAGAACGCACTTGCGCTCTTTTCGCCAGCGTCTATGCCCATTATAGAGGGTCCGGCGCGCCGGCTTAGCCGCGCCGGGAAAGGTCGGCATTTTTTGAAAACGGTTTTCGTCCTGAACGGCCCCAATCTCAACGCGCTCGGCAAGCGCGAGCCGGGCATCTATGGCGGCAAGACGCTTGCGGCGATCGCCGACGACTGCAAGCAGGCGGGTGCCGCACTTGGGCTGGAGATCGATTTCCGCCAGTCGAACCATGAGGGCGACCTCGTCGACTGGATCCACGAGGCCGCCGAGAAGGCCGCCGCAATCGTCATCAATCCGGGCGCCTACGGCCACACCTCGATCGCCATTCACGATGCCATCCGCGCCGTCGCGCCGCTGCCGGTCGCTGAGGTGCATCTCTCCAACATCCACGCGCGGGAATCATTCCGCCACGTCTCCATGGTCGCGCCGGTCGCTGTCGGCATGATCTGCGGGTTCGGGCCGCTCGGCTACACGCTGGCGCTGCAGGCGCTGGCTGCACGCCTATGACCGGCCAACAAACAGAAGGCTCGAAAATGTCGATAAAGAAGAACGGTGTTGACCAGCAGCTGATCCGCGATCTGGCGGGCATACTGAACGACACCAACCTGACCGAGATCGAGGTCGAGCTGGGCGATCTGAAGGTGCGCGTCTCGCGGCAGGCGCCGGCCGTCCATGCGATCGCCGCAGCGCCGCCAGCCTATGCCCCGGCAGCAGCGCAGCCTGCGGCAGCGGCCGCGCCGGCGACGCCCGACGTGTCGAAGAACGCCGTCGCCTCGCCAATGGTCGGCACCGCCTATCTGGCACCGTCGCCCGACGCCAAGCCGTTCATCGAAATCGGCCAGAAGGTCAAGGAAGGCCAGACGCTGCTGATCATCGAGGCGATGAAGACGATGAACCAGATCCCCTCGCCGCGCGCCGGCATGGTGACGGCGATCCTCTTCGAAGATGCGCAGCCGGTCGAATACGGCATGCCGCTCGTCGTGATCGAGTAGAGCCGGGAACAGGCGAAAGATGTTCCAGAAAATCCTCATCGCCAATCGCGGCGAAATTGCCCTCAGGGTGCTGCGCGCCTGCAAGGAGCTTGGCATCCAGACGGTGGTGGTGCATTCGACCGCCGACGCCGACGCCATGCATGTGCGTCTCGCCGACGAGAGCGTCTGCATCGGCCCGCCGCCGTCGCGCGACTCCTATCTCAACATCCACCAGATCGTCGCCGCCTGCGAGATCACCGGTGCCGACGCGGTGCATCCCGGCTACGGTTTTTTGTCGGAGAATGCCAAGTTCGCCGACATCCTCGCCGCGCACAACATCACCTTCATCGGCCCGACCGGCGACCATATCCGCATCATGGGCGACAAGATCGAGGCCAAGCGCACCGCAAAGCGCCTCGGCATTCCCGTGGTACCCGGCTCCGACGGCGCGGTCACCGAGGAAAAGGAGGCCAAGCGCATTGCCGCCGAGATCGGCTACCCCGTGATCATCAAGGCGTCGGCCGGCGGCGGCGGGCGCGGCATGAAAGTGGCGCATAGCGAGGCCGACCTCGAGGTGGCGCTGCAGACGGCACGCTCGGAGGCGGGCGCCGCCTTCGGCGACGACGCCGTCTATATCGAGAAGTATCTGCAGAAGCCGCGCCATATCGAAGTGCAGGTGTTCGGCGACGGCGCCGGGCGCGGCGTGCATTTCGGCGAGCGCGACTGCTCGCTGCAGCGCCGCCACCAGAAGGTCTGGGAAGAAGCGCCCTCGCCGGCGCTCAATGCCGAGGAGCGCGCACATATTGGCGGCGTCTGCGCCAAGGCGATCGCCGATCTCGGCTATTCCGGCGCCGGCACCATCGAATTCCTTTATGAGAACGGCGAGTTCTATTTCATCGAGATGAACACGCGCCTGCAGGTCGAACATCCGGTGACCGAGGCGATTACCGGCATCGACCTCGTGCACGAGCAGATCCGCGTCGCCTCGGGCGGCGGGCTTTCGGTGCGCCAGGAAGATATCCGCTTCCACGGCCATGCTATCGAATGCCGCATCAATGCCGAGGATCCGCGCACCTTCACCCCCTCGCCGGGCACCATCACCCACTTCCACACGCCAGGCGGCCTCGGCATCCGCGTCGATTCCGGCGTCTATTCCGGCTACAAGATCCCGCCCTACTACGACAGCCTGATCGGCAAGCTGATCGTGCACGGCCGCAACCGCGTCGAGTGCATGATGCGGCTGCGACGCGCGCTCGATGAATTCGTGGTCGACGGCATCAAGACCACGCTGCCGCTGTTTCGCGACCTCGTCGGCAACGCCGACATCGCCAATGGCGACTACGACATCCACTGGCTGGAAAAATATCTGGCCAAAGGCGAGTGACACAGGGGCGACGCGATGACCCGCCCCTACGCACCCGGCTATCGCATCCCGACCGACCTGTTGCTCAAAGCCTATGCCTCCGGCGTCTTCCCGATGGCCGAAAATGCCAATGACCCCGAGGTGTTCTGGGTGCGGCCGGAGACGCGCGGCATCATTCCGCTCGACGGTTTCCACATCCCGAAGAGCCTGAGGAAGACGATCCGCAAGGATCTGTTCGAATTCCGCATCGATTTCGATTTCGAGGCGACGATCGACGCCTGCGCCGAAAGACGCGAGGAACGGCGGTCGACCTGGATCAACGCACCAATCCGCGAAGCCTATGTCGAGCTGCATCGGATGGGCCATTGCCATTCGGTCGAGGCCTGGCACGACGACCGGCTGGTCGGCGGGCTCTACGGGGTGTCGCTCGGCCGGGTGTTCTTCGGCGAGAGCATGTTTGCCAGGGAGACCGACGCCTCGAAGGCCTGTCTGGTTCATCTGGTCGAGCGCCTGAAGGCGCGCGGCTTTGCGCTGCTCGATACGCAGTTCACGACCGAGCATCTCAAACGTTTCGGCGCAATCGACGTGCCACGTGGCAAGTACGAGAAGATGCTGGCCGAGGCGCTAAAGGGCGAGGCTGTGTTTTTTCCGTGATCTAGAACGGTTCATCGTTTCACGGAAACGCCGAACCGGTCTATTTTGTGTTTTGACGCAATTCCGCACGGAAAACCGTTCACACTTTTCCTGGAATTGCTCTACCGGCCGGTCAGCCCTTGGTCGCCGTCACCAGCGGTGTCTGTGCATGGAACATCATCTTCCAGCCATTGACGCGGTGGACATAGCCGGTACTGACCAGTGCTGCATAGGCTTCGCCATTTTGCCGGGTCGCACGCGCCTCGTAGGTCAGCATGACGATGTCGCTGCCGGGCTCGATGATGCCCTTGAGGTCGATGTCGAGCTCGCGCCAGCGCTTCGGCTCCGTCGCGGTTTTGGCCAGATCGGCGTTGCTCATCACCCGCGCCATCTGCGGGAAGGCCACCAGGCATTCGGTGTCGGCGTTGGCCTTGAAATAGTCGGCGTCGCCGGTCCAGAATCCCTTTTCGATGTCGAGAAGCTCGCTTTTGTTGGCCATCATCATGGCAACCTCCTCCCTAGAGAGGCCCCAACGCTCAGGCAACAAGGCGGTTCCGCAAGACGCGGCGTATCTATCCGCCGCGCTGACAGGTTCTAGTTGGTTTTGGGGGCAGCGGGCGCCGGCACGTCGGACTTCTGCTTGCAGCCCTTCAGCCAGATATCATAGACGGCGTGCTCGACGGCGTTGATCCCGGGGCTTTCGGCAAACATCCAGCCGGTGAAGATACGGCGGATTTTCCGGTCGAGCGTGATCTCGTCGACCTCGACGAACGAATCCGTCTTCGGCTCTTCGTTTTCGGGCCGCGAATAGCAGATGCGCGGCGTCACCTGCAAAGCGCCGAATTGCACCGTCTCGTCGATATAGACGTCGAAAGTGATGATGCGACCGGTGATCTTGTCGATACCGGCGAATTCAGCGACGGGATTGGTGATGCGCTCGGATACTGCCGGTGCTGCAGGCGCCACCGACGCGTCCGGCGCAGGCGGCGCCAACTCCTGCGCAGCAGCAAGCGCCACCATAGAAGCGAGAACGACCGCGGTTAATCCGCCCGTCAAAATTCGGCTGAACATGCTCATGCAAGGTCCGGTGGTTTGCGCCCGGGTGATTCTCTTAACGCCAAGGCTAGTTGCTGCTGTCGGATCAGCAAACAGCTAAACAGCAATTGTGGCGACAAAGGACCGCGCCCGTGGGGACACGGTGCCTGTGGGAACCGCGCGCGTGTCGCGGCGATCGATCACGAACCGGGCGTCCAGGCGTCGTAGTCGCCCGTCACCTGCGGACGATGCTGGTTGGTCAGCACCGAGCCCTTCGGGCGATAGGCTGCGGGGCTGCCGGTGAGGTTCGGCACATGCGGCTTTTGCCAGTCGCGGGGCTTGTAGTCTTCCGTTGGCGGCGCAACGTCGACACGGTGATGGATCCAGCCATGCCAGCCGGGCGGAATCGCCGAGGCTTCCGAATAGTCGCGGTAGATGACCCAGCGGCGGGTGCGGCCTTCCGAATCGACGCCGCCCTCGTAGTAGACGTTGCCGACCTCGTCCTGCCCGACCATCTTGCCGTGCCGCCAGGTGTGGAAGCGCGTTCCCAGCGTCTGGCTGTTCCACCAGGTGAAAAACTGCAGAAGGAAAGTTTTCATCCAAATCCTCGTGGCAAGTCCTTGTAGCAAGTCCTCGCGGCGCCTGTTCCTGCTTATGGCGTCACGGCATTGCGAAGGCAAGGGTCTTGCCGCAACCGACGAGCAAATGGCTGGCGGGCAAGCTATACGTTCATGCGATCCTCGCGTCCGCGCGAAGCAGATGAAATGGGTTGTTGGCAACCTTACGCAGCGTTATTCTAGGAATGATGCTTCGTCGCCTCAAGGGCGGCAAATGAGAGGGGCTCATGTCATCGCTGGCGGGCACGGCCGGTCGCGCATTGCCGCAGGTCGTTGAGGCGATCTACGATTCGATTGCCGACGTCGGCCGCTGGCAAGCGACACTCGAGGCCATCTGCAGCCTGGCGGAAGGCCAGCTTGCCATGCTCGCCGTCATCGACACGATCAGCAGTTCCGCGCGGTTTTCGGTGTCTTGCGGCGATCCCGCAGTTCTTGAGCCGTTGAAGCATGACTACGGCTCGCAAGTGCCGTTCTATGCGGCGGTTCCCAAGATGGAGATCGACGTGCCGTTCACTGTCGATTCGATCTACGCCCTGCAAGGTCCGGATACGCGACAGAGATGGCTCGAAAGCCGCATCGTGCGCGAATGGGTGCAACCCAACCGGCTGGACGATTTCTTCTGGGTGGCGTTGATGAAGCGGCCGATCCGGATCGGCACGCTGATGGTGGTTACCGACAAGGACAGGCGCCAGATTTCCAGCGAGGACCTCGAGCTTGTCTGCCTGCTGGCGCCGCATGTGCGGCGCGCGGTGACCATCGGCGACCTGTTCGAGGCGGAGCGGCGCAAGGCCGAAATCTTCCGTTCCATCATCGAAAGCCTTGACCATCCCGTGCTGATCGTCGCCGAAGACATGACCATCATCTTCGCCAACCCGACAGCCGAAGCGCTGCTCGCCGAAAACATCTCGGTCGCTTGCGTGCGCGGACAGCTTTCCTTCACCTATGCCAACGCCAATGCCGCGATCGGCCGTGCCGTCCAGCTCGGCACGCGCGACGAATTCGCGCTCGGACCTTGCGGCATCAACATTCCGCTGGCCAAGACGGCCGTTCCGGCGGTGGCCCATGTGATGCCGCTGGCGCGGCGTGAAATCTCGGCGCGTATCTCGCAGCGCGCCGCCGCGGCGATCTTCATCGCCGCGGCCGGTTCGGCACCAATCCCGGCGCTGGACGCCATTGCGGCGCTGTTCGGACTGACCGCGGCAGAAAGGCGCGTCGCCGGTCATGTTGCCGCCGGCCTGACGCGAAAGGAAATCGCCGCGGCCGGCGGCGTCTCGGACGGCACCGTCAAGTCGCAGCTGGCGACGATCTTCGACAAGACCGGTACCGGCGATCAGCGCGAGCTCGAACTCTTGATGCGCGAATTGTCGCCGCCGTTGCGCTCCAGTTGATTTGCGCAGATCCCCCGGACCGGCCGTGGTCCAAAAGGCTCGGCCGGTAAGTTTTCCAAGCCTTTAAGAACATCATCCGCAAAATCTGCAAAACGAAACCGGCATCGTTGCAATTCGGCCAAAATCATGGTGCGGTCGTTCGCGGTCCAGAAACGCGGCACTATGCTCGGCTGGAAAGAAAATGGTTTCTGGCGCGGATCTCGATCTTTGATACCGACATCTACCGAGCGGCTGCTCCCCTACCTTTTCCTGCTTGGGCTGATCGTCATCGCGGTCGCTTTCCGGCCACTGCTGCCCGTCGACGAAACGCGATATCTCAGCGTCACCTGGGAAATGTATCTGAGCGGACAGATCTTCGTCCCGACGATGAATTTCGCGCCCTATCTGCAGAAGCCGCCGCTGCTGTTTTGGCTTATCGACCTTGTCTGGACCGTTTTCGGCGCCAGCCGGCCGGCGGCGATGCTGGTCATCTTCGCCGCCTCCTCACTCGTCATCTGGCTGACGACGGCTTTGGCAAGGACCCTGTTTCCCGGCCGCGACGACATCGCACGGCGCGTCCCCTGGCTGGTCGTCGGAAGCAGCGTGTTCGTCATCTATTCGACGCTGATCCTGTTCGACCTGTTGCTGACGGTCTTCGTGCTCGCCGCGCTGTTGTCGTTGATTGCCTTTGCCCGGAGCGGCGACCGCTGGCAGGCCGTTCTGGCCGGGTTGTTCATCGGCATGGGCGTGCTGACGAAAGGCCCGGTGGTGCTCATCCATATCGGCGCGCCCATCCTGTTCTACCCGTTCTGGCGCGACCGGCGGGCGGGACTGGCGACACCGAACTTCCTCGTTGGAGTGGGCCTGGCAGTGCTCGCCGCGCTAATTCCGGTGGCGATCTGGCTGGTGCCGGCGACCATCCTGACAAAGGGCAGTTTCGTCTATGATCTGGTCTGGAACCAATCGGCGGGGCGCGTCACCGGCAATTTGCGCAATTCGCACGGCCGGCCGTTCTACTTCTATCTGCTGCTGCTGCCGGTCATGTTCATGCCGTGGATTTTTATACCCGAGGTATGGCGATTGAAGCTGCGCACGCGGATACGCAGCCTGATCGAGACGAAGTCGCCCGATCTGCGCGCCTTGCGCTTACTGTCGTTCTCGTTCGTTGCCGTGTTGCTGGCGTTCAGCGCGATATCCGGCAAGCAGCCCCACTATGTCGTGCCGATGTTGCCGTTCGTGACCATCCTGTTCGGGTATTTCATGGCGGAGATCCCGCTCGCCAGGCTGAAAAGCTCGGCCGTCGTCATGCTTGTCATTTTCGGCATCGGCCATGCGGTGGCATCGGCAACCGCGTTCAAACGCTATGACCTGACGCCGCTCGCCAACTTCGTCGACGAGCGAAAGGATGCGGACTGGGCCGTGGCTTTCGACTATCAAGGCGAAGTCGGCTTCCTGGCCCGGTTGCAAAAGCCATTCGAAACCACCGACAAACCGGAAGAATGGCTTGGCTCGCATCCCAGCGGCTATGTCATCGACAAGGTTTCCAAGGATCCCGGCACCGCAGGGCAAATCGCGTTCCGGCTTCGCGTCGAACGCGGCTATCTCGTCGTGCTGAAGGGACAGCATTGACGATCGTTACCGGTTTGCCAATTCATCTCCCGCACGGGAGATGAAGGCGTTGCTGCTCCGTGGTTCCATCGCTCGATTGAACCGGGAGGTATTCATGCGCAAGCTCATCTCGACGACGCTTTTTGTCTTATCGCTCGCTGTGGCCGGCGTTGCTGCCGATCCGGCATGGAGCTTCAAATGTCAGTCCGGTACGATCGGGCAAGGCAGTTGCTCCTGCTCCGGGACCGCCGACTGCACCGACATGCGGCATTCGAAAATGTGCAAGGGCGACCTGAATTGCGGTTCGGGCAAATGCTCGTGCACGGCCGCGTTGGTAGTCGACCCAGGTCCGAAAACCCCCAAGCCCAAGGTCGTCGCGCCGAAGGCGACGACCAAAGGCGTCGTGAAGCAGTAGCCATCCAAGCCGAAAGGACGGCGGCCCGACGTCGCTAGGCCCGCCCGATGTTTTCGCGGTTCATCCCCCGTGCGGGCGATGAACCGCCAGCGGACAAATGCTGCTGTCTAGCCGGAGGGTGGTTTCCAACGACAGAGCGAGGATACCATGTTGAAAACCTGCACGATGCTGTTCTTCGGTCTGATGGCGGCCACCGCGGCCGCCCAGCCGCCGCCTTCGGGGCCGCCGGTTGCCAGTGCGGCACTTGCCCCATGCAACCCCACACAATCGAACAGGCCCTGCAAAGCCGAACTCGGCGTGTTCCTGATCACCAACACCGTCCGCAACCTGGCGCAGGCCAAGGTCGACGCCACCAACGCACAGCTAGCCGCCCAGGGACGATCATCGCGCGCATCGATCGAATCGCTGAAGCAATGGCGGCCGTCGCGCTTTGCGACGCAGATGCTGAACCAGCCGAACAGCTGGTTTGTCAAAGTTCCCTATATCCTCACCATCAAGGTCTCGATCCCGCTGACGTCCGACCGTCACATCGGCATTCCCATAGACGTCAACGTCTTCTGCAGCCGCTGGCAGACCGATTCCAGCCAGGTCATCATCCGCTCGCAACCCGGCCCGGCGAGCTTCGAAGGCGGCAACATCCTCGAAGATGTTTTCAACATCGGCAACTACATCGATGCCCAGGTACGCAGCTCGTTTTCGGCACCCCTGCCGGTGACGACGCCGGTTCCGAATTCGAAATGCTCGGCAATCGACGGGTCCGATGCCGGCACGCAAGCCACCGGCGACGATCTCATCTTCTGGACGGTGCCGCGACGCAACCTGATTGTGACGGACGCCATAGCCAAGCCGACGGTTGAAGTGACCTTCGACAGCCTCACGCGTCTGGCGGCCCGCGACTTCCACAACAATGTGGTCTATGCGGAATCCGAGGCCATTAACCTCAATGTCTACGCCAATGAGGACGGCCTTCAGAAGGCGCTGACGATGCGCGAAGGCGACGTGGCTGCGCTGAACCTTCCCGCACTCAGGCTCGACGCGCGAAAATACGATTCGCTGGTCGTCATCGGCAATGTCGACCAGCCGCCGAACGATCCCAGAGACAGCGCCTTCGCGGTAGCGGCCAAGAGTGCGGGATTCGGTGCCGGTTCCAAGATCATGCAGATCCCGAAGTGGTATTCGAGGCCTCCGGACCAGTTCAATCACAAGCCTACATGGATCAGAGTTCCGGGCTACGAGCTGCACTATACGGTGCGCTATCTCAACAGCGGCGGGCTGGCCGTCGACGGTGGAGCCAGTGCGGTCCGGCCACCAAAAGTCGCCGTTCCGATAAAGACGCTCATCAAGCCGAAAATGCCCTGACGCGGTCGCTCGCGGATGACGGCTGCGGTTCGGACCGCTGCCCCCATCCCCCGCGCGGCAGATGCGGCAGCGCCGGCTTCATGGCCTGATCCTGCGGGAACAAACGCGCCGCTTCGCCACGAGCGAGCGGCGCCATCGATGGAGACAAACGATGCTGCACCTTCCCCACACCATGCCCGCCGCCCGGATCATTGCGGCAATCTCACTGCTTGCTTTCCCGAACTTCCTGCCGCCGGTCACGAGCCCGGCGAACGCGCTGCCGGTCAGCCAATCCTGCCGGATCACCACCTACTACAAGACGGCGGCGAAGGCGACGGAGGTTGGCGTGCGCTCGACGTGCCAGGGCGTCAAAAAATGGGGCGTCACCTCGAAATATTACGAGGTCGAAAAAATCGAAGCCGCTACGCCGCCGCACACGTCGGGCGGCGGCGGCAGCCTGCCGTGCGAGTTTCTCGCCGCCGGCTGCTCCAACCTGCCTGTGAAACGCAACTGAGCGTCAGGCGAACGAGCTAGCCGATCGCCTTCTCCAAAACCAGCGCCGGCAACCCTGTGGCGCCGCCGCAATCGGCCGTGTCGCCGGCGGGCAAGAACCCTCTCGAGCGGTAGAAGGCGATGGCCGGGGCATTTGCTTCCTCGACCTCGACGCGTAGCGTTCGGGCCTCCGGAAAGCTGGCCTCAATCTCGTCCAGCAGCGCCTGGCCGATGCCTTGCCTCTGCCAGGCCGGATGCACGTAAAGCTGGTTCAGCATGACGATCCTGGCATCCGTGGTGGCGGCGGCGAAAGCCATGCCGCCGATGCTTTTGCCGTCGTCGGCGACTAGGAACTCCGAGTTCGGCCGCGTCAGCCGTGCTTTGAGCGCGGCGATCGAATGCCATTCATCGGTGATTTCGGTAACCCGCGCCGCGCCGTAGATGGCGTCATAGGTGGCATGCCATGTCTCGATCAGCAATGCGCGCACCGCCGCCAGATCGCGCTCGCCGGCGGTGCGGACGAACATCCTACTCGATCCCGAGCTTGGCCTTGACCAGCTCGTTGACCGCCTGCGGATTGGCCTTGCCGCCGGTCGCCTTCATCACCTGGCCGACGAACCAGCCGGCCATGGTCGGCTTGGCACGCGCCTGCTCGACCTTGTCCGGGTTGGCCGCGATCACCTCGTCCACCGCCCTTTCGATGGCGCCGGTGTCGGTGACCTGCTTCATGCCACGGCTTTCGACCAGCTGACGCGGATCGCCGCCCTCGTTCCAGACGATTTCGAACAGATCCTTGGCGATCTTGCCGGAGATGGTGCCTTCCTTGATCAGGTCGATGACGGCACCAAGCTGGTCGGGCGAAACAGGAGCGTTTTCAATATCCTTGCCGGCCTTGTTCAAGGCCCCCAGGAGGTCGTTGATGACCCAGTTGGCGGCGAGCTTGCCGTCGCGCCCGGCCGCCACCTTCTCGAAATAATCGGCGACCGCCTTTTCCGATACCAGGATCGAGGCATCGTAGGTCGACAGGCCAAGCGAAGCGATCAGCCGAGCCTTCTTGGCGTCGGGAAGTTCCGGCAGGTCCTTTGCCAACTCGTCGACATAGGCCTGGTCGAATTCCAGCGGCAGAAGATCGGGATCCGGGAAATAGCGGTAGTCATGCGCTTCTTCCTTGGAGCGCATCGAGCGCGTCTCACCCTTGTTGGGGTCGAACAGCCGCGTTTCCTGCTCGATCCTGCCGCCGTCCTCGAGGATGGCAATCTGGCGGCGCGCCTCATAGTCGATGGCCTGGCCGATGAAGCGGATCGAGTTGACGTTCTTGATCTCGCAGCGCGTGCCGAATTCGCCGCCGGGCCGGCGCACCGAGACGTTGACGTCGGCCCGCAACGAGCCTTCGTCCATATTGCCGTCGCACGTGCCGAGATAGCGCACGATGGTGCGCAGCTTGGTGACATACGCCTTGGCTTCATCGGCGGAGCGCATATCCGGCTTGGAGACGATCTCCATCAGCGCCACGCCGGAGCGGTTGAGATCGACATAGGACATTGTCGCATGCTGGTCGTGCATCGACTTGCCGGCATCCTGCTCCAGGTGCAGGCGCTCGATGCCGATCTCGATGTCCTCGAATTCGCCCTGCCGGTCCGGGCCGACCGAGACGATCACCTTGCCCTCGCCGACGATCGGCTGCTTGAACTGCGAGATCTGGTAGCCCTGCGGCAGGTCGGGATAGAAATAGTTTTTCCTGTCGAAGACCGATTTGTGGTTGATCTCAGCCTTCAGGCCCAACCCGGTACGGATCGCCTGCTTGACGCATTCCTCGTTGATGACCGGCAGCATGCCGGGCATCGCCGCGTCGACCAGGCTGACATTGGCATTGGGCGCGGCGCCGAAAATGGTCGAGGCGCCGGAAAACAGCTTTGCCTGCGAGGTCACCTGCGCATGGACCTCGAGGCCGATGATGATCTCCCAGTCGCCGGTGGCGCCGGGAACCAGGCGCTTGGCGTCGGGCGTGCGGGTATCGATGAGGGTCATAGTGGCCTGCATAGTGGAATTGCGGATATGCGAGAACGCATATTTTGATGTGCAACTTCGCTAGTGCAAACCGCCAAGAGAGACAAGCGCAAAGCCGCGGGCGCCGACGCGGCACAGGCCCGCACCTGCCGCGATGGACTGCTATAGCAGCTTGAAAAAATTCAATGGCCGGCAACCCGGCCGCCCTCACCTATGCCGTGGCGATATAGGCCCTGATTTCCTCGGCCTCGCGCTCGACGTCCTCGATGCGCCGCTTGACCACGTCGCCGATCGACACGATGCCGTCGAGCAGCCCGTTCTTTTCCACCGGCAGATGGCGGAAGCGGCCCTTGGTCATGATCTCCATGACCTCGTTGACGGTGTGGTTCTCATTGCAGATCTTCACCTTGGGCGTCATCGCCGAGCGGATGGCAAGGTCGAGCGCCGCCGCCCCCTCCTTGGCAAGAACCCGCACCACATCGCGCTCGGAAAGAATGCCGACGATCTTGTGATCGCCGTTGGTGATGACCAGCGCGCCGATCCTGTGTTCGGAAAGCATGCGGATGGCTTCGCTGAGCTTTTCGTTCGGCCCGAGCGTCACCACGTCGTGGCCTTTTGCCTCGAGAATTGCCTTAACAGTCATGACGTCCTCCTCTGCATTTCCTGCCGGCTCCTGCCTTGGCCGGCTTTCCCTAGTATGAACATGGTGCGCCGCGATCGGTTTCATTTCAAGTGCGGAGGTCTCAGGTGTCCGGCTCGTCCGCCTGTTGGAGCGCCTGCTCTCGCCGATCGAAGAACCGCAGGCCGAAGAAGCCGGCAAGAAAGCCGCCAATATGGGCTTCCCAGGCGATCTGGCCGTCAATGCCGGGCGCCAGGCCGAAGAGGCCGGTCGCCAGGTTGATCACCATCCACATGGCGAGAAAGGTGACGACGCCGCGCGAGCGCAGCACCGCCGCCATCGGCAAAGGCTGGCCGGCGAAGGCGGCCTTGCCCGACGAGCGGTCGATGCGGAAGCCATAGCGCGCCGCCGCACCCATCATGCCGGAAATCGCGCCGGAGGCGCCGACCAGCGGCGCTTCGCCAAGCGGATGCATGGCCCAGAACAGCGCCACCGCCGCCAGTCCGGTCGCGGCGAAGAACAGGCTGAAGCGCAACGCGCCGAAGCGGTTGGCCAGCGGTGAGCCGAAGGCCGCGAGCCACACCATGTTGATGGCAAGATGGGCAAAACCGCCATGCAGAAAGGCATAGGTAAAAGGGCTTGAAAACGCGAAGAAATCCAAGTCGAAGCGGCCGGAATAGCGGATCGGCACAAAGGCTGCCCGGACAAGCAGTTCGAAGTCCTGGTCGTCGGTCAGCCAATAGACCCGGATCAGATGGACGGCGACGCAGATGCCGATCACCGCCAGCACCACGGGCGGCAGGTTGAACACCGGTTCACGGCGTTGCTCCGGTTCGCGGGCGGCAGGCCCACTCTCGCCCTGCTCGATCTCCGGTGGGCTTTCTGGGTCGCTCATATGGCTTGCACTCAGTCGCTGGATTGGACTTCGCGAGCATGTAGATCACGGCCAACCGAATCACAAACGGCGAATCAGCAGCTCCGAATCAAAAAAGAAGCCGTCCAAGGTTTCCCTTGAACGGCTGGTCGAGCCCCCTTGCTCCCCCTGAACTCTTGACTGAAGTGCTGCCGATCGTCGCAAAACGACCGCTTCTGGAGTGGTTTTGGTGTGCCACAGGCCTGGCCGGCGCGCAACGTAAACCAGTTGTTAACCTTAACCGCCCCGACCCGTGAACAAGTATTAACGATGCTGGCACGCATCCTGCTCCGCAACGCATGTAGGTCTTCGGAGGGCGCCCTTCTGTTCACCGATGGGACATCAGAAGACAGAATGCGCGGAGCAGCATTAGCATGAACCAGACCGGATCGATCACGCTGTTCCATTATTGGAACCGATTGCGTGACGGACGCCCTGCCCCGAAGCGCTCGGAAGTCGAACCGGCCGACATCAAGTCGCTGCTGGCCGACACGTTCATCCTGGAAAAGGACACGCGCGGCGAAGCGGTGTTCCGGCTGGCCGGCACCAGGCTTTGCGCAGTCTATGGCCGTGAACTCAAGGGGTTTTCATTCCCTTCGCTGTGGCGCGAGAAGGACCAGCGGCTGATCTCGAAGCTGACCGATGGCGTCTTCGACCTGAAATCGGTGGTGCTCATCACCTATGAGGGTTTCAGCCGCAACGGCCGTTCCAACAGGTTCGAGCTGCTCGCACTGCCGCTCGACGGCGGTGTCGAGAGTCCGCGTTGCCTCGGCGTGATAAGCGCCGTTGAAAAGCCCTTCTGGCTGGGCGCCGACCCGGTTCTCGACGCGTTGATCGATTCGATCCGTGTCGTCGATCCCGACAAGGAGCCGATGTTCCTGAAGAACCGCCCGGCGATCGAAGTTCCCTCGCTCGCCCCATCGGAATTCGACCCGCCCGAGACGATTTCGGCGCTCGGCCAGGCCCGTCGCATCCGTCACCTGGTCGTCTTCGACGGCGGACGCGAAGAATGATGCCAAAGCTTAAAGCAACAGTGCCGGGCTTTCCCCTTTGTTAACCTGCTTTGTTGTAGTTTTCCGCTGAAATTCCCCGCATCCATGCGCGGAATGCCGAACGGGGTATGGCAGTCATGAGGTCAGCGGCGGTCGACCATGCGCCGTCCCAAGCTGAAAGGCGTAACTTTCAGCGCGTCCGCGTGAAGATTTACGGACGTTTCATGCTGGAAGACCGCACCGAACATCCCTGCCAGGTGGTCGACATGTCGCCCGGCAACGTCGCACTGCGCACCGAGCGCGCCGGCCTGCCGGGTGAAAAGGTCATTGCCTACATCGATCACATCGGCCGCATCGAAGGCGTCATCACCCGCACTTTGCAGGATGGCTTTGCGATGACCGTCATCGCGTCGGACCGCAAGAGGGACAAGCTCGCCGCGCAACTGACCTGGCTTGCCAATAAGCACGAGCTCGACCTGCCGGAAGACCGCCGCCATGAACGCGTGGCACCGCGCAACCCGACGAGCGTGCTGCAACTTGCTGACGGACGGCAGTACCAGTGCCGCATCATCGATCTGTCGCTGTCGGGCGCCGCGATCGAGATCGACGTCAAGCCGGCCATCGGCGTCCAGGTGACGCTGGGCACCATGCGCGGCCAGGTTGTTCGCCATTTCGAAGATGGCGTCGCCATCGAGTTCGCCGTCATCCAGCGGCCGGAAACGCTCGACACCGAATTCAGCTCGCCGCGCGGCTGACGCGAAAGTTTTAGCACCATCGCGAAGGATCGCCATCCTAGCTGTTCGAACGGTGCGACGAAGCATGGGAATGCACCCGGCTAGAATCCTTAAATAATTCTATACTCAATTGCATCCAATTTTATGTTTATTCTACTGGCGTTTTACTTAATGTCTACTTCGCGCTTTTGCGTCAAATAAATCCAGCCGTGTCATTGTCTCCTCAAACGGGGAGACTGAATAATGAAAAAGACGAGGGGCAAGCTGTTGCTGGCGGCAATAGCGATGCAGCTTTTCGGCTGGGGGACTGCAAACGCGGCGGAGCCGGCCTTCATGCACACCGGCGGTCGCACCACGCAGCCGGTCGGTCACTACGAATTGTGCCAGCAGCTTCCGCAGGAATGCAATCAGAGGACGCCGAACCGGGCACCGGTCGAGCTCACCCGCAAGCTGTGGGCAACGATCGTCAAGATCAACAATTCGGTCAACAGCAAAGTGGCGCCGCGCACCGACATGGAAATGTGGGGCAAGGAAGAAGTCTGGTCGTTTCCCAAAGGCTTCGGCGACTGCGAGGACTATGCGCTGGAAAAGCGCCGCGAACTGATGAGCATGGGCGTGCCGGCCGGCGATCTGCTGATGACGGTGGTGCGCCAGCGCAACGGCGACGGCCATGCGGTGCTGACCGTGCGCACCAGCCTTGGAGAGTTCATCCTCGACAATCTCCAGCCCAAGGTGCTGTCCTGGACCAAGACCAGTTACACCTACCTGAAGCGCCAGTCCGACCGCAATTCCGGCGCCTGGGTAACGATCAACGACGGCCGCTCCGACGCGGTCGCCAGCGTCCGCTGAGGACGCGACGGAAAACCCGGTCGAGTCCCCACCCTCCCCGTCCCCAACGACCGGGTTTAGGAGCCGGCCCCGTCCCCGGGCCGGCTCCACCATTTCTGGGCTTGCGATAGGCGGCCTTCACTGCCTGGCGCTAGACCTTCTTCAGCCCCGCCCTGAACCGCCTCCCATTGGCGACATAATGCGCGGCCGAGGCGCGTAGCCTCGCGATTGCTGTCTCGTCGAGCGTCCTGACGACGCGCGCGGGCGAGCCGACGATCAGCGAATTGTCGGGGAATTGCTTGCCTTCGGTGACCAGTGCACCAGCCCCGACCAGCGAGTTGTTACCGATCTTCGCGCCGTTCAGCACGATGGCGCCCATGCCGATCAGGCTGTTGTCGCCGATCGTGCAGCCATGCAGCAAGGCACGGTGGCCGATCGTGCAGCCTTGGCCGACGGTTAGCGGAAAGCCGGCGTCGGTGTGCATGATGGTATGCTCCTGCACGTTGGTGTCGGCGCCGATGACGATCGGCTCGTCGTCGCCGCGGGCGACGCCGCCGAACCAGAAGCCGGCGTTGCGGCCGATCCTGATATTGCCGATCAGCGTGGCGTCGGGCGCGATCCAGTTGCTGTCGGCGTCCTCGAAGGTGGGCGCTTTTCCGTCAATCGCGTAGATCGGCATCGCTGTCTCCAGATTGTCTCACACCGACAAGGTGCCAGACCCTAGAAGCGAAGCCGCCCACGACGCAATGGCGATCACCACCATGCCCAGCGCCAGCGCCCAGACGGTCGCCGTACAGCCGCAGGAGATCAGCCCCAGCACCGAGATGCGACGCTCGCGCCAGGCGTCCAGCGCCTCGTTGACGAACATCAGCGGCCCGGCGCAAGCCGTCGCGGCGAGCGAGCGCAGCATGTGCTTCGACGATACATAGGGCTGGACGAAGGCAAGCTTGCGGCCGGCGACCAGTTCCATCGCCGATCCGGCCAGGCCGCAAGCCGTCAGCCCAGCCATAAAACTGAATATGATTTGTTCGACCGGGCTCATCTTTACCCTCCGTTTACCATGAAATCGCACAGTCGCCTGCAAAGCTGCGTAGCAAGAGCCGTGCCGCGCCGAGTGTGCCGTTCAGGCACACCGATGGGACGGCAACGAGGATCGCGATGAAGCAGGCAGCCGCCACAGAGGGCCCGCAACTCAGCGTCGTCGATTCGACGCTGATGAAGCGGGTGTTTTATGCGTTCGCGACGCTGGCGCTGCTTTCGGTGGCGATCAGCCTTGGCGGCAAATGGTTCGGCCGCTCGATCGCCATGGCCGGGTACACCGACGACACCACGGTCCACAAGGTCGTCATCGGCAACAACATCATCGCCGTGCCGGCCAATGTCATTCGCTTTGCCCAGGCCCGGCGCGACGGCATCGCCTCGCGGCTCGACCTCTATTTGCGCTATCCCGAGCTGGACGGCTACAGCGAGGTTGCCCGCAACGACTTCAACCACACCGGACCCAGCAAGGACATCATTTTCCTGTCGTTCGAGCCGCAGATGATGTCGCGCGACATGAGCGGCCGCTTTGCGCCGATCTACAGCGCGCTGATCGCCAAGCCGGGTACGCCCGGCCCTGGCGGCACCACACTTTACGCTTTCAGCGAAAAATCAGGCTATCTCAACGAAGTGCTGGCGGTCGCAAACCGCCCCGGCAAGGATCCGTTCGTTGCCCGCTGCCTGAGCGGCCCGAGCGCGGACGAATCGCTGGCGCCCTGCGAACGCGACATCCTGGTCGGCGACAATCTCAGCCTTACCTACCGCTTCCCCCGGGAATTCCTGGGCGACTGGCAGGCGCTCGACGCGGCGATTTCTGGCGAGGCAGCGCGCGTGCTGAAGACAGGGCGGTAGGGCTTGATCCTTCGACCGACCCTGAAGGGCTGTGGGCTGGAGCCCCGCCAATCGGGCTACCAATCTCCAGGGTTTGCGATTGGCTGTAGGCCCACCACGCCTTCGTCATCCTAGGGCGGAGCAGGAGCGAAGCGACGTCGCGGAGACCCTAGGATCCATGCCGTTACGCCAGTCGAAGAATGCAGCGGCTCAGAACGGTGCTTGCATCCGCAACAATGCCTACTACCCTTCAGCCATGACGGGCTATGCCTACATGACTGCAAGCCAGAAGCGCGGCACGATCTACATCGGTGTCACCAACGACCTCGGCCGCCGCATGCCGGAGCACAAATCTGGCGAAGGCTCACGCTTCACCAGCCGCTACGGCGTACAGCGTCTGGTCTGGTACGAGGAACATTTCGACATTCGCGACGCCATCCAGCGCGAGAAGTCGCTGAAGCGCTGGCCACGCCGGTGGAAGATCGAGCTGATCGAGAAGACCAATCCAGAGTGGTTCGAACTGTTTCGCGGGACTGGTTGGTAGAGGACGCCCAGCCGGTGCCAAGAAGCATTCGATTCTGGTCAGAGCGGAGCACTGCCGCGAGGTAACGGCATGGCTCCCAGGGTCTGCGCCGCGTCGCTTCGCTCCTTCCTCCGCCCTGGGATGACGAAGGGAGGGATGCTCCAGCCAGTCTCCGAGGTTTGCGCTCCGCCATCAGGCGGTCCCGCCTGCAACAAGCAGGTCCGGCCAGCACCAAATTCCCGGCTCAGGCCAGATCGATATCGAGGATCGCCATCGAGAAATTATAGTCGCCGTCATCCTCGTCCTTGAAGACGATGCCGAGGAACTCGTCGCCGACATAGACCTCGGCCGAATCTTCCTTGCGCGGCCGCGCCTTCACTTCGAGTTTGGGGTTCTGGAAGGTGCGTTTGAAATAGGCGTCCAGCTTTCTGATTTCGTCCGGCTTCAACAGTCTTCTCCGATCGTCGCTTGCTCAAGTGCGTCGCGTCTGAAGAGATCGATGCGACGCGCTTTAAATCTTGCTTCATGCATGTCGCTATCCCAAAACAGCTGGGCACTATTGGGCGACATGCATTGGTGAGCGCGCTTCTGGCACGTCGACAATGGCCATGTAAAGGCAAGCCGGCATAGAGGGCAGGAATTCAGCCCCCTGCTCGAGCGCTCAGATGTCGAAGCTGACGACGTGGTCCATCGTCTGCGACGGCAACAGCTGGTCCATCTGCCGCGAAGGCTGGTCGCAGCCGGTCTCGCCGACGACGCGGGCCGGCACGCCGGCAACCGTCTTGTTGTGCGGCACCGGCGACAGCACCACCGAGCCGGCCGCGATCTTGGAGCAATGGCCGATCTCGATGTTGCCGAGGATCTTGGCGCCGGCGCCAATCAGCACGCCATAGCGGATCTTGGGATGACGGTCGCCGCCGGCCTTGCCGGTGCCGCCCAGCGTGACGCCGTGCAGGATCGACACGTCGTCCTCGATCACCGCCGTCTGGCCGACGACGAGGCCGGTGGCGTGGTCGAGGAAGATGCCCTTGCCGATGCGGGCGGCCGGATTGATGTCGGTCTGGAACACCGAGGACGATCGGCTCTGCAAATACAGCGCGAAATCCTGGCGGCCCTGGTTCCACAGCCAATGCGCCAGCCGGTGCGTCTGGATGGCATGAAAACCCTTGAAGTAGAGCACCGGCATGATGAAGCGGTCGCAGGCCGGATCGCGGTCGTAATAGGCCTGGATGTCGACGCGCACCGTCGTCGACCAGTCCTTGTCGTCGGCCGCCATCGCCTTGAATGTCTGGCGGATGAGGTCGGAGCCGATGTCCTGGTGAGCGAGGCGCTCGGCCAACCGGTGGATAACCGCTTCTTCCAGGTTTTCCTGATTGAGGATGGTCGAATAGAGGAACGCCGCCAGCAGCGGATCGCGGTTGACCGCTTCCATTGCTTCATCGCGGATCGAACGCCAGATCGGATCTACCGGCTGCACCCTGGTGGGACGGGAAATCGTAACGCTGTTCATCTGATGTCTCCGGCCATCCAATGTCTCAGGCCATCCAATGTCTCGGCTTGGCGGCTTGCCTATTCTCCGGCCGCACCTATAAGCCAGATCATAGCACGGGTGAACTCAATTTTCCTTAGTGCTTCGTCAAATGGATTTGGTTGGCGGAATTTCAAGCAGCCATGGAAAACGCAACCTTGATGGACGAGACCCTGAAGCGCGAGCTTTCCGCGCTGTATGACGCCGCGGATCGCCACTACCACGACCTTGGCCACATCGAGGCGATGCTGGCGCTAGCCAACGATTACAAGGCATTGCTGCATGATCCTGAAGCAGTCGAAGCGGCGATCTGGTTCCACGACGCGATCTACGACGGCCGCGCCAAGGACAATGAGGCGAGGAGTGCCGCACTTGCCGAGACAAAGCTCGCCGGCCGCGCCGATGCACAACGCATCCGTCGCATCGCGGCGATGATCACTGCCACCGCCGGCCACGAATTGCCGTCCCTTGGCGACCAGCATTCCGTTCGTGACGCGGCGCTGTTCCTCGACATGGACCTGGCGATCCTGGGTGCTGCGCCTGACGTGTTCGACGCTTACGAACAGGCGGTTCGCCGCGAATATCAGTGGGTCGATGAGCCGATGTGGCGGGCCGGCCGTGCCGCTGTCCTAAAGGGCTTCCTCGCGCGTCCGCATATCTTCCATAGCGAGGAATTCCGCCGGCGCTTCGAAACCCAGGCCCGGCAAAACATGGCGCGCTCGCTCAGGGCGCTTGGCGATAACCTCAGCCCAGACAAATCCTAATCCGGAAACGTCTCCATGCGCTGCGCATAGGCCTTGAAACCGGCTCGCCCGTAGACAGATCGCGCGCCCGGATGATCGTGAGTGTCGGTGTGCAGCCAGACCCTTTCAGGTTCATGCGACCAGACGGCGCGCAGCGCCCGGTCGAGCAGGTATGGCCCAAGCTTGCGGCCCTGAAGAGCCGGAACGACCCCGAAATGGGCCAATTCGACAACCGGCTGGCCGACGCCCGTGAATTCGCACAGGCCGGCTGCTTCGCCATCGACGCGCAGGACATGGATATGCGTCGACGGGCTGGCGAGAAGGCGCTCAAGGTCGCCCAAGGGCATGCGCAGCCGCTGATCCCATTGCACAGGCTCGCCAACGGCGCGGTAGAGGCTGATGTAATCAGCGACGCCAAGCGTTTCGCGCATCACCGCCGCGCCCGGTGCGGGTGCGGCAAAGCCGCCGCTGGACGGCGGCTCGGTCATCTCCAGATAGGTGACGACAAGATCGACCATGGCAACTCGCGCAGATTTGAAGCTGAGGGGTCGCGTCGGTCGCTTGCCTGCCGGAGGCTTGTCGAGATCAGGTGAATGCGCCAAAAGTCGATGCCATTGCCCACAGCATGAACCCCCCGGCCGCAAGCGACGCGCCATTGACCACGATGCCAGCCAGGCCGAGCACACGATTGTCGTCTGGGCGCCCCACGGCCATCAAGCCGAAGACCACGCCGATAAGATGTGCCAAAGGGCCGGCCATAAAAAATACCGCAGCGAAGAAGCCCGTCGCACTGTTCTGGAGCAGTGGGGAGGCGTCGCTCGGCATTGCTATCAACGCGGTGATCGCAATCGCCCCTGTCGCCAATGCGGCCACCGCTAGAACAACGGACCATTCGCCGAACCTGCTTTTCGCAACGACGCCCGGCAAAGCGGCGTCGCTTCTTCCCCATTGTGCCATCGTACCCCCCCTGCCCTCGTTCAGCGCGTGGCGGGTTTGAACCGATCCACAAGTCGCGCTTATTTACTGCTGTATCGTTGCAAAACCGCTAAGAACCCAGCTTCAGGCCCTATGGCCGCTTTGGGAGCCGTCCATCAAAGCGGATGCTCCCCATAAAACTCCAGCACACGCTGCTTGAAGGATTTGTCGCCGACCGCCAGCATGTGGTCGCGGCCTTCGATATGAAATGCCCTGGCGTTCGGCATCAAGGCAGCGAGTTCATCCGGCGAGCCGCCGATGTCGTCCTTGGTTCCCACCGCAATCAAGGTCGGCTGGGCAATGCGGGCAATGTCGGCCTCGCTCAGCAATTCGCGCGACGTGGCGATGCAGGCGGCGAGCGCCCGGCGATCGCTGCGGGTCTGGTCGGCGAAGGCGCGGAACGAGCGGCCGCGCGGGTCGCTGGTGCCTGCGGGATCCTCGGCCAAGAGGGCGTCGGCTATCGGATCCCAGTCGCCGACGCCGTCGACCATGCCGATGCCGAGACCGCCGAAGACCAGCGTCGCCACCTTGTCCGGCTCGGAGAGCGCCAGGAAGGCCGATATGCGCGCGCCCATCGAATAACCCATGACATGGGCGCGTTCGATGCCGAGATGGTTCAAAAGCGCTGCCGCGTCGGACGCCATTTTTGCCGGCGTGTAGTCTGCTTCGTCATAGCTTTTCGACGACGAGCCATGGCCGCGATTGTCGAAGGCGATCGCACGGTAGCCGGCATCGTTCAGCGTCTTGAACCAGCCGGGCGACACCCAGTTGACGTAGTGGCTCGACGCAAAGCCGTGGATCATCAGCACCGGATCGCCCTGCCCCGATGCTGGCTGGCGGTCAAGGAAAGCAAGCTCGAAACCGTCATGGGAGAAGAACTGCATCGGCCGAAGATCCTGCCCGTTCAGTCGGAATCGACATTCGGCGCATCGCCCTTGTCGGGCGGCGGCATGGCTGGCCCCGCCGCCGTGCCGATGGCCGGATGGCGCAGCAGGTCGCCGTCCTTGATGCCCTTTTTGGCGGCGGTTCCTGCCTTGAGCTCGAGCACGAAGCGCACCGGTTCGTCCGGCGAGATGATCGCCTCCGACTGCGGCTCGCCTTGCTTGATCGCCCGGATTCGGCCGTCCTGGCCGACGAAGATCAGGTCGAGCCGCAGCGGCGTGTTCTTCATCCAGAAACTCACATCCTGCGGCGCACCGAAGACGAACAGCATTCCGTGATTGTCGGCCATGTGGCGGCGGAACATCAGGCCGGCCTCGCGCTCGGCGGGCGTGTCGGCGATTTCGACGGAAAAAGAACGCTCGCCGGCCTTCGTCACCGCGACCAGCGGCGCCGGGTCGACCGGAAGGATCATCGCCTTGCCGTCGGCCGAACTCGGTTGCTGAAAATAGAAGAAGGCGCTTGTGGCGACGATGAGGAAAATCCCGGCGCAGAGCGCGCCCGCCGTCAGCCGGTTCCTGTGAGCCATATGAAATCCTCGGCCGGAACTAATGCGAGACCGGCAAGGTACCCATATCGGGGTGAATTTCGGCAGCCATAAGGCCTTTGTCGCCGCGTCCGAAGCGGACCAGCACCACCTGGCCCGGACGGAGTTCGGTGATGCCGTAGCGGCGCAGCGTCTCCATGTGGACGAAAATGTCCTCGGTGCCCTCGCCCCGGGTCAGAAAGCCGAACCCCTTGGTGCGGTTGAACCATTTCACCAGCGCCCGTTCGAGGCCGCTTTCCGGCGTCACCGCGACATGGGTGCGCTGCTCCTGCAGCTCTGCCGGATGCACCGCCGTGGTGACATCCATCGAGAGCACGCGGAAAGCCTGCAGCCCGCGCTCGCCCTGCTTGACCAGGCAGACAACGCGGGCGCCTTCCAGGGCGGTCTGAAAACCGTCCTTTCGAAGGCATGTCACATGGAGGAGGATGTCGCCCGAAGAACCATCATCGGGAAGGATGAAACCGTAGCCCTTGGCCACGTCGAACCATTTGATGGCGCCGGCGATTTCGACGAGATCGGCCGTATCGGCGCTCTCATCCCGCTTCAACGCATCGCTACCGGCCCCGTCCCGCCCCATGAAAGAGGCCTTTTCCCCCATAAGAACGCCCCCTTTTTTCAAGAAACACCGCAACTGATTCTTGACGCCAGATTAACACCGCGGCTTCCGGTGTGTGCAAGACCTGACGTGCCTTTTTTCACGGTTCCATACAGGAATAGCGGATTTGTCGTTTGCCGGCGCCGGCAAGCGTGGCCAATTGCCCTTTGGCCGGGCCGCCCCTATGTTGCGCCGCAACGCAACATACGGAGGAAATCCATGCGCTATCTGCATACCATGGTCCGCGTCGCCGACATCGATGCTTCGCTCGATTTCTACTGCAACAAGCTTGGCCTGAAGGAAGTGCGCCGCCACGAAAGCGAGCAGGGCCGCTACACGCTGATCTTCCTCGCCGCGCCCCAAGACGAGCAAAGCGGCATCAGCGAGAAAGCGCCGCTGGTCGAGCTGACCTACAATTGGGATCCGGAAGACTACAAGGGCGGCCGCAATTTCGGCCATCTCGCCTATGAGGTCGACGACATCTACGCCACCTGCCAGCGGCTGATGGACAATGGCGTCACCATCAACCGGCCGCCGCGCGACGGCAACATGGCGTTCGTCAAATCGCCGGACGGCATCTCGATCGAGCTGTTGCAGAAAGGCCCGGCAAAGCCGAAGGCCGAGCCCTGGGCGTCGATGCCGAACACCGGAAGCTGGTAACCGATCACGCTATCTTGAGCGGACGTCGCCTGGCCCTGGTTCGGTTTCGCGTCCGCATTCCCAAGGAGAATTCATTCATGCCGACCAGCCATGTCGACGTCGCCACCGAACATGCCAGCCGCTATCTGCAGCAGCTGTGCAAACATTGGGCGCACAAATTCCCGGTCGAATTCGACCCGAACCACGGCAGCATCGATCTGACGCTCGGCCGCACTATTCTCGATGCCGACCCGACGGCGCTGCATATTGCGGTGACGACCGACGAGGCCGCCTCGCTCGAGCGCCTGGAAACGGTCGTCGCCGACCACATCAAGCGCTTCGCCTTCCGCGAAGAGCTGGCATTCGACTGGAAACGCGCTCCGGCCGCGTAGACGACCTATCAACCGCCGGCCTTGGCCATCTCCAGCAGCATCAGCACGGTGCGCCAATTGCGCGCCGTGCCGGGCACCTTCAGAACGCGCGGGATGAGATTGGCAAAGACCGATTTGCCGAGCCCGTCGGGCGCATGCAGGTAAAGCACGTCGCCCTTGATCTCGAAGCGTTCGGGCCCAGTGCATTTTTCCGCCAGCCGGGCGAACTCGTCGGCGGTCGGCTGGCGCTCCAGCGCATAGGCGTGCAGCTTGGTCGGCTCGCCCGCGACTTCCGGATAGGGATTTTCCGCCGCCAGCCGCTCGAGCCAGCCGAGATCGCGCACCATGATGCGCGAGTGGAATCTCCATTTCTTTTCGAATTCCGCTTCCAACCGCCTGGTCAGCATCGCCGCATCGCCATCTGGCGACCGGAAGACGGCGTTGCCGCTCTGCACATAGGTGGCGATATCTGAGAAACCGAGCTCCTCGAAGAATGACCTGAGTTCTGCCATTTTGACGATGCGATTGCCGCCGACGTTGATGCCGGAAAACAGCGCGACAAAAACCTTTCCCTGAGTGCTCGGAAGATCGTTGCCGCTCATATGATGAACCCGGCGAGCGTCTCGTTGTCGGTAATGTCCTGATAGTGGACGCTCTCGGCGTCGAAATTCGCCTTGAGCAGGTCGAAATTGCGGCGGTCCTTGGTTTCGATGCCGATCAGCACCGAACCGAAATTGCGCGCCGATTTCTTCAGATATTCGAAGCGGGCGATGTCGTCGTCGGGGCCAAGCAATTCGAGGAAATCGCGCAACGCGCCGGGCCGCTGCGGAAAACGGATGATGAAGTATTTCTTCAAGCCCTCGAAGCGCAGCGCCCGTTCCTTCACATCCGGCAGCCGCTCGAAATCGAAATTGCCGCCGGACACGACGGCAACGATGGTCTTGCCCCTGATTTCCTTTTTGGGAAAATCTTTCAGCGCGTCGATCGCCAGCGCGCCGGCCGGCTCCAGCACGACGCCTTCGACATTGAGCATTTCGATCATGGTCGCGCAGAGCCGATTTTCCGGAATCAGCCGCACTGCGTCGGCGGCAAACTCCCTGAGGTGGCGCAGCGGCTCGCGGCCGATCTCGGCCACCGCCGCGCCGTCGACGAAATTGTCGACCTTGGCGAGCTTGACCCGCTTTCCGGCGGCGAGGCTCTCGCTCAGGCTCGGGGCGCCAGCCGGCTCGCAAAAGACGAAGCGTGTTTCACGCTGCTGGTCGGCGAAATAATGGGTGACGCCGGCGGCCAGGCCACCGCCGCCGACGGGCAGCATGACGATATCAGCCATGCGCGCCCCGGGCATCTGGCCTGATATCTCGTAGGCGACGGTCGCTTGTCCTTCGATGATGTCCTTATGGTCGAACGGGGGCACCATGTGGGCGCCGGCAGTTTCGGTGAATTCGAGTGCGGCGCGATAGCAGTCGTCGAAGAAATCGCCGACCAGCCTGATCTCGACGAATTCGCCGCCGAACAGCCGCGTCTTGTCGATCTTCTGCTGCGGCGTCGTCACCGGCATGAAGACGACGCCCTTTTTGCCGAAATGACGGCAGACGAAGGCAAAGCCCTGCGCATGATTGCCGGCCGAAGCGCAGACAAACAGCTCGGCATTGTTGCCGGCGGCCAGCGTCTTGCGGAAGAAGTTGAAGGCGCCGCGGATCTTGTAGGAGCGCACCGGCGTCAGGTCCTCGCGCTTCAGCAGCACCCGCGCGCCGGTCTTCTTCGACAGGTAGTCGTTTTCCTGCAGCGGCGTTTCCGGAAAGATCTCGCGGATCGCGGCAGCGGCGGCAGCGACGCGAGAGGAGAAACTGGTCATGGCAAGAGCACCCCACAGGCTAGCCGAATTCGGTCCCGCTATTGCATATCCGGCCTCGCGAAGCCATTGTCCGGCCACCCGAAAGGGTGTTCCCAAAACCTCGTTGGCCGTTAGGAGCGTCTGTTCATGCCTGTCGCATCGGTGGCCCGGAAAACCGTGTCGCTGCCGGAGTTCGGCGAGCCGACGGTGATGCCGCTGGTTACGCGCGCCACCTATGAGGCCCGCATCGCGGCACTGGTCGCGCGCGGCGGGTTCGATGCATTGGTCGTCTATGGCGACCGCGAACATGCGGCCAATGTCGCCTATCTCTGCGGCTACGATCCGCGCTTCGAGGAGACGCTGCTGGTCATCGTTCCCGGCAAGTCGCCGAAACTGCTGGTCGGCAATGAGGGCTGGGGCTATGCCGAAATCTGCGACGGGCCGTACGAGCGCGTGCTCTACCAGACGTTTTCGCTGCCGGCGCAGCCGCGCGACCGCTCGCAAGCGCTGGCCGACATCCTCGTCGATTGCGGCCTGAAGGCCGGCCAGCGCATCGGCGCCATCGGCTGGAAGCCGTTCGGCCCCGGCGATGCCGGTTTTGGCGAAACGACGCTCGACCTGCCGTCCTTCATCGCCGACACCTTGCGCAGCCTTGCCGGCGACAAGAATGCCGTAACGGGGGGCGTGATCGTCAACGCGGCGAACCTTTTGATGAACCCTGCCGACGGCCTGCGCGCCATCAACGAGGCCGACCAGCTGGCCGCATTCGAATTCGCCGCGACCTATTCCTCGCAAGGCCTGCGCAATGTCCTGCAAGGCATCGAACCCGGCATGACCGAATTGCAGGCGGCGCGGCTGATGGGCATCAACGGCCTGCCGCAATGCTGTCATCCGATGCTGTCGGCCGGCAGGCGTGCGGCCTATGGCCTGCCGAGCCCGCGTCTTGACGTCATCGAGCGCGGCGACCCCATCACCGTGGCGTACGGCATCCAGGGCTCGCTAAATGCCCGCGCCGGTTTTCTGGTCGAGGACGCGGCCGAGCTTCCAAGGGGCATCCAGGACTATGTCGAGAAGCTGGTCGCGCCCTATTTCTGTGCCGTCGTCGACTGGTACGAGACGGTCGGCATCGGCGTTCCCGGCGGCGCGTTGTGGCAAGCGGTGCACGACCGCATCGGCGCTCCGTTCTTTGGCGTGTCCCTCAATCCCGGCCATCTCATCCATATCGACGAATGGATGCATTCGCCGGTATTTTCCGGCTCCGACATCAGATTGAAGTCGGGCATGGCCTTGCAGGTCGACATCATCCCGGCGACCGGCACCGATTATTTCACCACCAACATCGAGGACGGCATCGCGCTGGCTGACGAGGCGCTGCGCGAAGAGATCGCCGCGCGCTATCCCGAAGCCTGGCACCGCATCGAGGCGCGCCGCGCCTTCATGACCGACGTGCTCGGCATAAGGCTGAAGCCGGAAGTGCTGCCCTTTTCCAACATTCCGGCCTTCCTGCCGCCGTTCTGGCTTTCGCGCAACAGTGCGATGGCAGTCGAGCGGCGCTGAGCGCATTTCGGCGCCTGCGACTTACTTCCGCCGCACTTCGGCTGTCCGGGAGATGCGGCGGAGGTGGATGGGCCTTTGGTTAGGCCGGAGTGGAATTGCTTAAGTGCCCTTGAAGACGATTTGCATCATTGTCCTTGCCGCGCTGCTCGCCGGCTGCGGCGGCCGCCAAACCGAGGAACTGCTCGGCAGCGCCATGATGGCGGTGCCGGTGACGGAAATCGCCGGCAACCACTCGATCTTCATCGCCACCACGCGCAAGCGCTCCGACGATCCCAACAAGGTCTTCGACGGCGAGCGCTCGGCGACGCTGAACTATGCCCGCGTCAACGTCACCGTCCCCGGCATCCACAAGACAGGCCAGATCGAGCGGCGCTCGCGCGGCAAGTCGGACGATCCGGCCAAATACTTCATGGCTTCCGAGGTCGTCGGCTACGACACCCAGCCGAAATTCTCCAGTGCGCTCAGCGCCGACATCGCGGCGCGCGGCGGCCGCGTCATGGTCTTCGTCCACGGCTACAACACCGGCTTCGACGCCGCGGTCTATCGCGTCACCCAGATCACCCATGATTCCGGCTATCCCGGCACGCCGGTGCTGTTTTCCTGGGCGTCGGGCGCCAAGACCACCGACTATGTCTACGACAAGGAAAGCGCCAGCGTTGCCCGCGACCAGCTGGAAGTGACGCTGAGAATGCTGGCGCAGACCGGCGCGCGGCGCATCGACATCGTCGCCCATTCGCTGGGGACCTGGGTCACCATGGAGGCGCTGCGCCAGCTCGCCATCACCGGCGACCGCGATCTCGGCGGCAAGCTCGGCGACGTCGTGCTGGCCTCGCCCGACATCGACGTCGACGTGTTCAAGAGCCAAATGCGCCGCTACGGCAAGCCGGACAAGCCGTTCATCCTGCTGCTCTCCGACGATGACCGGGCGCTCAGGCTGTCCGGCCTGATCGCCGGCGCACGGCCCCGGGTCGGCGACTACAAGGACGCCGCCGACCTCGCCAGCTATGGCGTGTCGGTCGTCGATCTCTCCAGCGTCAAGGGCGTCGACCGCTTCAATCACACCAAATTCGCCGACAACCCGGAATTGGTGCAGTTGATCGGCCAGAAGCTGCGCGAGGATGACGGGTTTGCCAGCGACCGCGAGGTGACCGACCGCATCGCCTCGGTCGGACAATAGCTGCATTGCGCGGCAGTGATTGTTGACCATGCCGCACCATCGGAACAGTTTGAACTGGACCGTGCCGGCCTCTGCCTCTATCGAATAGGCCAAGACGTCTCCGGCTCGACGTCGCCTTTGCGGGAGCCCGCGTGACCGTGCCTTCGAAGATCTTTCTCGTCGTTGCGTTCGCGCTCGCGCTGGCAGGCTGCGCCGGCCAGAACACGCACGATCTGCTCAACAAGACGACGATCACGGTGCCTGCTGCCGATATCGCGGCGACGCATAAGATCTTCGTCGCCACAACCCGGCAAAAGGCAACGAAAGAGCCCCGGCAGGTGTTCGACGGAGACCGCTCGCCGACCACCAGCTTTGCCAGCGTCGAGGTGACCGTTCCCAAGGTCCACCAGGTCGGCGCCATCGAACGGGTCAAGGGCTCGGCCAACAGCAATCCGGCGAAGGATTTCACGGCGACCGGCGTCACCTTCTACGAAGGCGCGCCGCAATTCGCCAAGGCGGTCGGCGCCGACATCGCCATGCGCGGCGACCGCGCGCTGGTTTTCGTGCACGGCTTCAACAACGGCTTCGACGACGGCATCTACCGGCTGACGCAGATCGCGCACGACACCAAATACCCGGGCACCCCGGTGCTGTTTTCGTGGGCGTCGAGCGGCAAGACGACCGGCTACATCTACGACAAGGAAAGCGCCAATGCGGCGCGCGACGATCTCGAAGCGACGCTGCGCATGCTTGCCAAGAGCCGCGCCAAGAGCATCGACATCATTGCCCATTCGATGGGGACCTGGGTGACCATGGAAGCGTTGCGCCAGCTTGCCATCACCGGCGACCGCGACCTCGGCGGCAAGCTCGGCTACGTCATCCTGGCTTCACCCGACATCGACGTCGACGTGTTCAAGAAGCAGATGATCCGCTACGGCAAGCCAGACAAGCCGTTCGCCGTGCTGCTTTCGGGCGACGACCGGGCGCTCAGGCTGTCGACCCTGATCTCCGGCGACAAGCCGCGCGTCGGCGACTATGGCGATGCAGCCGACCTCGCCAGCTATGGCGTCTCGGTGGTCGACCTGACCAAGACCAAGGGCGGCGACCGGCTGAACCACGCCAAATTCGCCGACAACCCGTTCCTGGTGCAGTTGCTCGGCGACCGCCTGCGCGCCCCGGCCGGCCTCGCCTCCGAAGAGACCGCGCCGGCCCAGCTCGACAATCTCGGACAGGGCCTCGGCAAGGCCGTCGGATCGGTCGCCGAGATCGTCATCACCACGCCGTTCAAGGTGCTGACCATCGCCACCGGCGGGTGAGGCGGCCGCTGAGCGGTCACTGTTGACGTCAGTTCGGAACAAAGCGCACGGCAGCGATCCTTCGCGCCCCCCTCTGTCCTGCCGGACATCTCCCCCACTTGGGGGGAGATTGGCCGCCACCTCGGCTTTTGCCAATCGCCAACGTTGCTGAACGAGCCGGCGGCGAAGCTGCCGATCTCCCCCCTCGTGGGGGAGATGTCCGGCAGGACAGAGGGGGGCGCTGTCCCGCCGCATCAAAAGGTTTCCACACCGCAGCAACCCTAAACGAACAGATCAACCTTCCGGAACGTCGTCACGTCGATCAGGCCGACGTCGGAAATCCTGAGCTCGGGGATAACGACCAACGCCAGCAGCGAGTGCTGCATGTAGGCGTTATTCAGCGAGCAGCCCATCTGGCGCATCGCGTCGCTGAGCTGGTCCGCCTTGGCGGCGACGATTTCCGCCCGCTCGTTGGACATCAGCCCGGCGATCGGCATTTCGACCAGCGCCAGTTCCTTGCCCTTGGAAAACAGCACGACGCCGCCGCCGACCTCGCCCAGCCGGTTGACGGCCAGGGCCATGTCCTGCTTGTTGGTGCCGACGACGATGATGTGGTGGGCATCATGCGCCACGCTCGACGCCATGGCGCAGTCGCCGATATAGCCGAAGCCGGAGACGAAGGCGTTGGTGACGCCGCCCGTGCCCTTGTGGCGCTCGACCAGCGCGATCTGGCAGACATCGTTGCGGCGGTCCATGGCGACCAGCCCGTCCTCCACCGCAAGATCGGCCTCCAGCGCCCGCGTCGGCGCCTGGTTCTCGATGACGCCGATGACGCGCACCCGCACCTCGTTGGCGCCCTTGGGTGCCGCGATGTCGAAATCGCCGGCTTTGAGCTTCTTGCCGAGCTTGACGGTGTTCTTCGCCGTCCGCGGATAATTATAGGCCGGAATGTCGACTTCGAGCTTGCCGCCCTTGGCCAGCCTGACGCCGCGGCCATAGACTTCGTCGATGGTCATTTCGGCCAGGTCGGAGACGATCAGCAGATCGGCGAGCCGTCCCGGCGCGATCGAGCCGATCTCGCGCTCCAGCCTGAAATGCTGAGCGGTGTTGAGCGTCGCCATCTGGATCGCCGTCACCGGCTTTAATCCCTGGCTGATGGCATGGCGGACGACCCGGTCCATATGGCCTTCGTGCACCAGCGTGCCGGAATGGCTATCGTCGGTGCACAGGATGAAGTTGCGCGGGTCGAGCCCGCTCTCCGTCACCGCCTTGATCTGCGAGGCGACGTCATACCAGGCCGAGCCCAGCCGCAGCATTGCCTTCATGCCCTGGCGGACGCGGGCGATGGCATCCTCGGCGCGCGTGCCTTCGTGATCGTCCTCGGGGCCGCCGGCGACATAGCCGTGGAACGGCAGGCCGAGATCGCGCGAGGCATAATGCCCGCCGACGGTCTTGCCGGCCCTCACCGTCGCCGCGATCTCGCCCGACATCACCGGATCGTTGGCGGCGACGCCCGGAAAATTCATCACCTCGCCGAGCCCGATGATGTTTTCCCAGGTCATCGCCTCGGCGACGTCGGCAACGGTCAGCTCGGCGCCGGCATGCTCCAGCCCCGGTGCTGACGGCACGCAGGACGGCATCTGCACGAGCACGTTGACCGGCATGGCGACGGCCTCGTCATGCATCAGCCGCACGCCCGGCAGGCCGAGCACATTGGCGATCTCATGCGGATCGATGAACATCGAGGTGGTGCCGTGCGGGATCACCGCGCGGCAGAATTCCGTCACCGTCACCATGCCGCTCTCGACATGCATATGCGCGTCGCAAAGCCCCGGCACCAGATAGCGGCCGCCGGCATCGACCACCTTGGTGCCCTGACCGATGGCATGGCCGGCATTCGGCCCGCAATAGGCAAAGCGGCCGCCGGCAATGGCGATGTCGGTGCCGGCGATGATCTCGCCCGAATGAACGTTGACCCAGCGCCCGTTGCGGATGACGAGATCGGCGGGTTTGCGGCCCATAGCGACATCGACCAGATGCGTCGCCATCTCGGCCCAAGGTTTTGGTTTCGTCGCATTGGCGGTCTTCGGCATCAACAGGCTCCTCTTTGCCCGACTGTGCCAAGCCGCGAGGATTTTGACCAGCGAGGAAGTAAGCGCGGACGGCGAAGTTGCAGATCTCCCCCCTTGAGGGGGAGATGTCGCCGAAGGCGACAGAGGGGGTCGGGACATCCTGACGCGAACCTTTACCGCGAACAAAACAGGCTGGCGCTCGACGCGCGACGACCCCCCTGGCCTGCCCTCTTGCCACAACTTGCCATCTCCCCCTCAAGGAGGGAGATCGATGCGCCATGGCTTTCGCCAATCGCCAAGGGCATTTTGTGCCGGCCGCAGCAACTTTGTTCTTGCTTTGTGCCGGCAGCTATGCTACTAATTTGGGTATGGTGCCAATTGGCTCCAACGACCCGTCCTCCCGAGGCGGGTTTTTTTGTTATTGCGCCATTCATGGCAAATGGCCCAGGCGGAATACGATTCCGTTGCGGCCAATCAGCCTTCGTCTCGTTAGAGGATCCTTCTGAATCGACGCTCGCGGAGTTTGACGCACTCCATCGTTCGAGCCTTCGGCCGGTTCAATCAATTCGATCGCGAACTGTCACTTCTTGCTCGGATCGTCTGCCGGGTTGACGTAGGTGATCTTGAATGGCCCCTCGCCATGAACCTGGATGATCGTTTCGCTTGTCGTCCAGGCGAAGTGATTCATTCCGGCCGGCGCGACGCCGAAGCCGCCAGCAGTCAGTTCGACGCCTTTCGCCTCGTCGAACTTATCGCCCATTCCAACATGGAAGTTGCCGGAAAGCACCGTTACGTATTCCGTGGTGGGATGATTATGTGCGGCAATTTTGTAGCCGGCGGGTGTCTTCAACCGCAGCACAAAGGCGCCGTCCTTTGAGGGATCTCCCGCGACAACAGCCATTTCCGCCCCAGCGGGAATGGCAGCAGGAGCAGGACCCCATTTGATGTCTTTGGCGTTCATCGGCATCTCATCGGCAAACAGAGGCGCCGTCCCAACAAGCAGCAGTGCCAGGGCAGAGGCAAGCTTGAGCATGACAATCTCCCAGTGTTTGTAGAGGATGGCGTCGAGTATCGGAGCGCCGATCCACTTGCCACTTCGAGCCTTACCAGGGCAGAGCGCCCGAACGCATCCTGCGAACGGGGGACGCGCATTCGCGGTAGCCGCGGAAGCTGCCGCTAAAAACATTTCCAGGTGAAACGATTTTGTTTGTATCACTGTAGGTGATCGGCCTCGCTAGCTTCCAGTGCCAGATTTGTCGACGGCAGAAGACGGCTTGACGGCCTTTGGCTGGCGGCTGAAAAGGGCTGGCCTGCGGACGTGGCGGAATTGGTAGACGCAAGGGACTTAAAATCCCTCGATCTCTGATCGTACGGGTTCGATTCCCGTCGTCCGCACCAGATTTGGTCTCGTTTGATAGTCTCCGTAACTGGAGACCGGGCGCTCGACCCAGTTCTGGGCCCCTCACACCCCAATCGGGTTCAGCTTCAAATGCTGGATCAGCATAATGGTCTTGGCGTCGATGATCCGACCGTCGTGGATGCCGGCAAGTGCCTCGTCGAGCGGCATTTCCAAAACCTCGATGTCCTCGCCTTCGTCGTGGGCGCCGCCGCCGTCGGAAATGCGGTCGGCGGGCGAATAGCGGGCGACGAAGAACCAGAGCCGCTCGGTCACGCTGCCGGGGCTCATATAGGGTGAAAACAACCGCTGCACGTCCTTCAGGCGGTAGCCGAGTTCCTCCTCGGCCTCCTTGCGGATGCAGGTTTCGGGATCGTCTTCGTCGAGCAGGCCGGCACAGGCCTCGATCAGCGGCTCCTTGTGGCCGGTTACGTAGGCCGGGTAGCGGAACTGCCGCACCAGAAGCACCGTCGAGCGCTCCGGATCGAAAGGCAGGATCACCGCGCCGTCGCCGCGATCGTAGGTCTGGCGGGTGTGCGTTTCCCATTTGCCGTCGCGCCGGCGGTAGTCGAAGACGGTCTTTTTCAAAACCGCCCATTCGTCGGAAAGGACTTCCTCCGAGCGGATGCGAATGCGATCTTCCATGGTGGACTCCCTGCTGCCGCGGCAAGGCGTAGCCGCGAACGCCCGTTCGTGCAATCCGGCCAGCTATTGGTCCAGAGCACCGGTTCACCGTCTCGTGTCTGGCGCTGGCACAATCGGCTGCATAAATAGCGGCAACCCTTCCCGGAGTTTTTTATGACCTCATCGCTTTTCCAGCCGATCACCCTCGACGGCCTGACCTTCCCCAACCGCATCGCGGTCGCGCCGATGTGCCAGTATTCGGCCGAGGACGGCTCGGCCAGCGATTGGCATCTCTATCACTGGATGAACCTGGCGATGTCGGGCGCCGGCATGGTCACCGTCGAGATGACCGATGTCGAACGGCGCGGCCGCATCTCGCATGGCTGCCTCGGCCTCTACTCCGAGGACAATGAGGCGGCGGCGCGGCGCACCCTGGATGCAGCCAAGCGTGTCGCCGCACCGGGCACGAAATTCGGCACGCAGCTTGCCCATGCCGGCCGCAAGGCCTCCAACCGCAAACCCTGGGAGGGCGGCGGACCGCTCAGCGCCGATCAGGACCCGTGGCCGATCGTATCGGCCTCGGCGATCGCCTACGACACCGGCTGGCAGGTGCCGCAGGCGCTGGAGGACGACGAGATCCTGCAAATCATCGAACGCTTCGCAGAAGCGGCACGGCGGGCCGAGCGCGCCGGCTTCGACTTCATCGAGCTGCATGCCGCGCATGGCTATCTGATCTTCCAGTTCCTGTCGCCGCTCTCCAACCAGCGCACCGACCGCTGGGGCGGCTCGCTGGAAAACCGCATGCGTTTCGCCGTCGAGATCGCCAAGGCGGTGAAGCAGGCCGTGCCCAGGCTGATGCTGGGCGCGCGCCTGTCGATCAAGGAATGGGTCGATGGCAGCTTCGACGTCGAGGATGCGATCGAAGTGGCAAAAGCGCTGAAGGAAGTCGGCGTCGCCTATCTCTGCTGCTCGAGCGGCGGCAATTCGCCGTTGCAGAAGCTGCCGTCCGGGCCCGGCTACCAGGTTCATTTGGCCGAAGCGGTGCGCAAGGGCGCCGGCATCGCGACGCGGGCCGTGGGCCTGATCGACGATCCGAAACAGGCCGAGGCGATCGTCGCCGACGGGCGCGCCGACATGGTGGCGCTGGCGCGCGCCTTCCTTGCCGATCCGCGCTGGGGCTGGCGCGCCGCGGCCACCTTCGGCGAAAAAATCCACCCGGCGCCGCAGCTTGCCCGCTCGGTGACGACGATGCAGCATTGGATGAAGGCGGCGAACTGACGGGGCGGGTTCTCACCTCGCTGGACAGGGAACCATAGCTTCGCTTTGATCCTCTGCCGGTGTAGAGTGGCGAGGGCCGCGGCTGGGCGCGGCAGGTTGGGGGAGCAGAGACATGTCGTTCAGGGGGATTTCCATTGCGGCTGCTGCCGCGGTTTTGGCCGGGCTGTCGTTTGCCACATCGACGCCGGCCGGGGCGCAATATTGCGAAGGCACGGTGCACGGTCTTTCCAGGCACTACAATCTGGCAACCGGAAGCGGCTTTCTCGCCGTTCGGGCCCGGCCGAACTCGTCGTCGCGCATGATCGGGCAATTGTTCAACGGCGACCAAACCGAGATCTTTGACCGTCGCGGAAACTGGTACCAGGTCGATTTCGGCGGCCGCGCCGGCTGGGCGAATGCGCGCTGGCTGCGCAACGACTGCGGCTATTGAGGTATTTTCGCCTGAGCTAAAATAGCTGTTGCAACCAAATCGGCCGCTCCGCGTTGGCGGCGATGATGGACAGCAAGCCATTTGAAAAGCCGGTCGTGGTCGAACTCGGCCATGTCGGCAAATATCGGCATATCCGCAGCGCCCAGGAGGCGGCGGAGTGCCTGATGACGGTCTGGCCACTCAATCGCGGGCCGCGTCATCGTGATGCCCTCGACACTTGCCTAAAAGTGCTGGAAGGTTATCGTTCGACGGCCGATGCACGCCGGGCACTGATCGAAGCCGCCAGGGAATCGGACGTGCTGGTTACGGACGACAGGCTGCCAAACGACAGACTGGCCGACGATAGGCTGCATTGAGGCAACGGGCTTTCAACCGGAGGGTTTCATGGCGAAACTGACCTACAAGATCGTCGAGCATGACGGAGGCTGGGCCTACAAGGTCGGCTCGACATTCTCCGAAACGTTCCCCACCCATCAGGACGCGTTGCGCGCCGCCGAGATCGCTTCCGCCGAACAGCAGGTCGCCGGCAACACCGACGGCATCCAGTACGAGGACGCCGACGGCAAATGGCACGACGAGCTCGCCGACGGCCGCGACCGGCCGCAGACCGAGGTTTCGGATTAGGGTGTGTCGATATCCAGGTGATGCCGGCGTGCTTTACAGGTCGGTTTGGTAGCGCTACCGTCTCACATCGCGCGTGACCGGGGAGGAGCCTGGGCGCTGTCGCGGGCCAGGCAAGAAAGCGGTTTCCTTCGAAGTCGTTGCAGGAATCAGTCGGGAGGAGATCGATGGCGTCTGTCGCAATCGGCGATGTCTACAAGTCATTTGGGACCGTCGAGGTCCTGCACGGGGTCAGCGTCGATATAAACGACGGCGAGTTCGTCACGTTGGTCGGTCCTTCGGGTTGCGGAAAGTCGACCCTGCTCAGGATGATCGCCGGCCTGGAAAAGATCTCGCGCGGCCAGATCGCGATCGGCAAACGTATCGTCAACAACGTTGCGCCAAAAGAGCGCGACGTCGCCATGGTTTTCCAGAACTATGCGCTCTACCCGCATATGACGGTCGCCGAGAACATGGCGTTCTCGCTGATGCTCAAGGGCGTTCCCAAGACGGAGAGCGATGCCGGCGTGCGGCGCGCGGCCGAAATCCTGGGACTGGTGCCGCTGCTCGACCGGTATCCGCGCCAGCTTTCCGGCGGCCAGCGCCAGCGCGTCGCCATGGGCCGCGCGATCGTGCGCGATCCGCAGGTCTTCCTGTTCGACGAGCCGCTCTCCAATCTCGATGCCAAGCTCCGGGTGCAGATGCGCGCCGAGATCAAGGAACTGCACCAGCGCCTGAAGACGACGACGGTTTACGTCACCCACGACCAGATCGAGGCGATGACCATGGCCGACAAGATCGTCGTCATGCACGACGGTATCGTCGAGCAGATCGGGCCGCCGCTCGAACTCTACGACCGGCCGAACAATCTTTTTGTCGCCAGCTTCATCGGCTCGCCCGCCATGAACATGCTGAGGGGCGAGATCGTAAGCGACGGCTCGCCGTCGTTTCGCGGCGCCGGAGGGATTTCGGTCCCGTTGGCCTCGGCACTTTCCATCGGCAATGGTGAGCCGGTCGTGCTGGGGATACGGCCCGAGCATTTGCGGCTATCCGACAATCAGGGCATTCCGGTCACTGTCGTGGTGGTCGAGCCGACAGGGTCCGAAGTGCAGCTCATCGGCCGAACCGCCGGCGGCGAGGAGATCGTCGCCAATTTCCGGGAACGGCATTCCTTCACGCCGGGCGAAACCATCTGGCTTACGGCCGAGCCTGGCCTCATCCATCTCTTTCACGGCAAAACCGGACAGCGGTTCGAAACACCCATCAAGCAGTAGGACGGCACGGACAATAAGCAGGAGGAAGCGAGCATGAAATTCACCAGACGCGACGTGATCCGCACCACCGCCGGCGCTGCGGCGGGAGCCTTGGGAAGCCGGCTCATCGGCTCTCCCGCCTTTGCCCAGGAGGGATTGAAGTACAAGCCCGAGGACGGCGCCAAGCTCAGGCTGCTGCGCTGGTCGCCCTTCGTGCAGGGCGACGAGGATCAATGGCTGGCCAACACCAAGCGCTTCACCGAAGCGACCGGTGTCGAGGTCCGCGTCGACAAGGAAAGCTGGGAGGACATCCGTCCCAAGGCAGCGGTCGCCGCCAATGTCGGCTCCGGCCCGGACTTGATGTTGGTCTGGTTCGACGACCCGCATCAATATCCCGACAAGCTGCATGACGTGACGGAACTGGGCGAATATCTCGGCTCGAAATATGGCGGCTGGCACGATGGACCGAAGCAATATGCGACACGGCAAGGCAAATTCCTCGGCCTGCCGCTGGCCACCATCGGCAATGCCATCGTCTATCGTGAAAGCTGGGTGAAGGAGGCCGGCTTCTCCGAATTTCCGAAGGACACGGCAGGCTTGCTCGAGCTTTGCAAGGCATTGCAGGCGAAGGGACACCCGGCCGGCTTCACGCATGGCCACGGCGTCGGCGACGGCAACAACTACGCCCACTGGCTGCTATGGAGCCATGGCGGCCAGATGGTCGACGAGAGCGGCAAGGTGACGATCAACAGCCCCGAGACGCTGAAGGCGATCGAATACGCGCAACAGCTCTACAAGACCTTCATTCCCGGTACCGAAAGCTGGCTCGACGTCAACAACAACCGCGCCTACCTGGCCGGCGAATTGAGCGTGATCGCCAATGGCATTTCCGCCTACAACACCGCCAAGATCAACAAGGACAAGGATCCGAAACTGACCGAAATCGCCAAGGACACGCGCACGACCAACCTGCCGATCGGTCCTGTCGGGAAATCCGTCGAGCTGTTCCAGGTGACCACGGCCGTGATCTTCGACTACACGCCCTATCCCAATGCGGCCAAAGCCTATCTGCAGTTCATGTTCGAGGAACAGCAAATGTCGCAGTGGATCACGTCCTCGGCGGGCTATTGCTGCCAGACGCTCAAAGCCTTCGACAACAACCCGGTGTGGACGGCCGATCCGAACAATGCCGCCTACGCCAAGGCCTCGGCGACGCTGCGGCCCAACGGCTATGCCGGCCCGCTCGGCTATGCTTCGGCGGCGACCATGGCCGACTATGTGCTGGTCGACATGTTCGCCAAGGCGGTGACAGGCCAGGCGACGCCGCAAGAAGCGATGGCAGAAGCCGAGAAGCGCGCAAACCGCTACTATCGCGTTTGAGCGGATTCAGCCGGGCAGCCATGCTGCCCGGCTTCGAATCGCGCATGGCCGCCTGGCCGATCAATGAGACTTAGAGGAGCCGACCCATGGCCGTGACCTCCGCTGCCGCTCAGCCACCCCGGTCGACGCTGTCGCGCATTTTGACGTTCGTGTCTGAAAGTCATAACGCGCTTGGCTTCGGCTTCATGCTGCCGGCGGCGGCGCTGCTGCTGGTCTTCCTAACCTATCCGCTCGGGCTCGGCGTCTGGCTCGGCTTCACCGATGCCCGCATCGGCCGCCCCGGCATCTTCATCGGCATCGAGAACTACGAATATCTGTGGGATGACGCCGTCTTCTGGCTCTCCGTCTTCAACACCTTGCTCTACACGATCAGCGCCTCGATCCTGAAGTTTGCGCTAGGCCTCTGGCTGGCGCTTATCCTCAACCAGAACCTGCCGTTCAAGTCGTTCTTCCGCGCGATCGTCCTGCTGCCCTGGGTGGTGCCGACGGTGCTGTCGGCCATCGCCTTCTGGTGGATCTACGATTCGCAGTTCTCGATCCTGTCCTGGGCGCTTATGGAAATGGGCCTGATCGACCATCGCATCAACTTCCTCGGCGATCCGGAGAATGCGCGCGCGTCGGTCATCGCCGCCAATGTCTGGCGCGGCATTCCTTTCGTGGCGATCACGCTGCTTGCCGGCCTGCAGACGATTCCGCAGTCGCTCTACGAGGCCGCCACGCTCGACGGCGCCAGCCGCTGGCAATTGTTCCGCTATGTGACGCTGCCGCTGCTGACGCCGATCATCGCCATAACCATGACGTTTTCGGTGCTGTTCACCTTCACCGATTTCCAGCTGATCTATGTGCTGACGCGCGGCGGGCCGGTGAACGCCACCCATCTGATGGCGACGCTGTCGTTCCAGCGCGGCATTTCCGGAGGCCAGCTTGGCGAAGGCGCCGCGATCGCAGTCGCCATGATCCCGTTCCTGCTGGCGGCGATCCTGTTCAGCTACTTTGGCCTGCAACGCCGCAAATGGCAGCAGGGCGGCGGAGATTGACATGACCGCGATCGAAACGAGCAAACGCCCCGAACTCGACGAAGGCGGCATGGGCTACCTGCAGAGTGTGCCGCGCCGCGTGGTGACGGTTTACCTGCCGTTGCTGATATTCGTCATCGTGCTGTTGTTTCCGTTCTACTGGATGACGATCACGGCGGTTAAGCCCAACCTCGAGATGACCGACTACGCCAATTTCAATCCATTCTGGGTGGTGCATCCGACGCTCGAGCATATCCGCTATCTTCTCTTCGAGACGTCCTATCCGGGCTGGCTGCTCAACACGATCATCATCTCGACCGCCGCCACTTTCCTGTCGCTGCTGGCAGCAGTGTTCGCTGCCTATGCGATCGAACGCTTGCGGTTCTCCGGGGCGCGGCAGGTCGGCCTCGCGGTGTTCCTGGCCTATCTCGTGCCGCCGTCGATCCTGTTCATTCCGCTGTCGGTGATGGTGTTCAACCTTGGGCTTTACGACACGCCCTTCGCGCTCATCCTCACCTATCCGACCTTCCTGATCCCGTTCTGCACATGGCTGCTGATGGGTTACTTCCGCTCGATCCCGTTCGAGCTGGAGGAATGCGCGCTGATCGACGGGGCGAGCCGCTGGCAGATCCTCACCAAGATCGTGCTGCCGCTGTCGGTGCCGGGCCTGATTTCCGCGGGCATCTTCGCATTCACGCTGTCATGGAACGAGTTCATCTACGCCTTGACCTTCATCCAGTCGTCCGAAAACAAGACTGTGCCGGTCGGCGTGCTCACCGAACTGGTGCGCTCGGACGTCTATGAATGGGGGGCGCTGATGGCGGGAGCGCTGATCGGCTCGCTGCCGGTGGTGGTGCTCTATTCGTTCTTTGTCGAGCACTATGTTTCCTCGATGACCGGAGCCGTGAAGGAATAAGTTCGGAGGTATTCCCGGCGGCCGGGATGTCCCGAGGCACCCTGCCGGCCGAGGCTGCGGCGGGTTGCACACCTTTGCGTGAGGTTCCGGGAGGGTGTCAGCTGCTGGTGTCGGACTTCGGCGCAAATGCGCGGTCGGCAATGCGTTCGATGAAAGCGACGACCCGTTCCGGCCCGACGAATTGTGGCATATGGCCAAGCCCCTCGACCGGCTCGAAATCGAGCCCGCTGATCTTTTCCATCAGCGGCCAGCCATGGATATCGATGCCCAGCACGACGTCGGAAGCACCAAACAGAATGCCAGCTGGCATGGTGATCTCGCGATAGCGTTGCTCGATACGGCCAAGGTCGTGCTCGATGGCCACGACATCGGTCGACGTTGCATAGAAATGGCTTGGCCTGAGCCCGCACCAGCCGCCGCCCTCGACCATATAGTCGGCCGGCGTCGCCTGCGGCGCGAAAATGAAGGCCAGCGTGCGTTCTGCGTATCTGAGAGCCGCCGGGATCGCCACCGTGTGAGCCATGATCCGGCGCCGCAGCGGCGACTGAATGTATAGCGGGCCGAACTTCTCGCGCGCGTCCGGCTCCAGATGGGTCAGCGGCGCCAGCAAGGCGATACCGGAAACCGCCTCGGGATGCTCGACAGCCAGCGTCAGCGCGATGGCGCCACCCAGCGAATGGCCGACGATCAGCGGCTTTTGCAGTCCAAGCGCCTCGATAAAATGCCGCACGATCTCGGCCTGCTCGGGTAGCCGCCCGCTGGCGCCCCTGGCCCGCACCGAATAGCCGGAACCCGGACGGTCGAGCGCGATCAGCCGATAGTTCGGGCCGAACCGTCCGAACAGCGTGTGGCGGAATTGATGAAGCTGCGCGCCAAGGCCGTGCAGGAAGACGATCGGCCGCCCCTCGCCCATCTCGAAATAATGGATGCGATTGCCGTCGATCTCGATGAATTTACCGCTGGCCGGCACCAGCCTTTCGGCTTTCGCCGCAATCCGCAGCGTCGCCAGCACAGGATAAGCTGCCACGACGAGCGCCAGCAGAAACAGCGCGCCGGGCAGCCATAGAAGAATCGATACCGGCATGTTCTTGCTCATGGCCCAAACCGGCGCAGCATCACCCGCCGAAGGTTCCACTGCAAGGGAGGTGGCACAGGTGGATCCGTCGTTTGGCGGCATTGCCGCCGGCCGTTCGCCGCGCTATCTCAGGCGACCCGTTGCAGGAGCCTGCCATGACCGAAATCGTCACCGCCGCCATGCTCGTCATCGGCGACGAGATTCTGTCCGGCCGCACCAAGGACAAGAACATCGGCCACCTCGCCGACATCATGACGGCGATCGGCATCGACCTGAAGGAAGTGCGCATCGTTGCGGACGAGGAAGACGAGATCGTCGCTGCGGTGAATGCGCTGCGCACCCGCTACAGCTATGTCTTCACCACCGGCGGCATCGGCCCGACGCATGACGACATCACCGCCGATTCCATCGCCAAGGCCTTCGGCGTGCCGTGCGAATACGACGCCAGGGCCTACGCCCTGCTGGAGGCAAGCTATGCTGCCCGCGGCATCGAATACACCGAAGCGCGCAAGCGCATGGCGCGGATGCCGCGCGGGGCAGACCACATCGACAACCCGGTGTCGGTTGCGCCGGGCTTTCGCATCGGCAACGTCCATGTCATGGCCGGCGTGCCGGCGATTTTCCAGGCGATGCTCGACAATGTCGTGCCGACATTACGGGCCGGCACCAAAATGCTGTCGGCAACCGTGGAATGTCCGTTCGGTGAAGGCCTGATCGGCGGCCCGCTGGGCGACATCCAGAAGGCGCATCCGGATACGATCATCGGCTCCTACCCGAAATATGGCGACGGCAAATTCTGGACGGAACTGGTGGTGCGCGCCCGCAGCCAGCAGGCGCTGGACTCCGCGCGCGCCGACGTAGAGGTTATGGTGGCGGGCCTGACCAAGGCAAGCAAGGTGGGCTGATCGGCAGGCGTGACGGAACCAAGCATCGCGCCGTGACGTTTGTCACGAGTGGGATCGCCGAAAAACTGAGGGATTGCCCATGCGCTTCAAGACCATTGTCGCCATATTGCAGAATGAACAGGACGCCGAGCGCGTTCTCGACTGCGCGATCCCGCTGGCCAGCCGGTTCCAGAGCCATCTGATCGGCATTCATGCCGAGGCGCTGCCCGTGCCCTACACCTCGGCCACCGGCTTTCCGGACACCGAGTTCCTGCAGGTTTCGGCCGACATGAACCGGGAGCGCGCCGAGAAGTTGCAGGCCGCCTTTCACAAACGCGTCGAGAATTCCGGCCTGTCGTTCGAGTGGCGCAGCCTCGAGAGTTTTTCCGGCGACAGTGCGCTGACCGGTATCTCGACCGTTCGCACCGCGGATCTGATCATCGCCGCGCAGCGCGAATCGAGCGGCGATCCGAGCGCCGACGTCGACACGCTGGTCTACGATGCCGGCCGGCCGGTGCTGGTGGTGCCGCATTCGGGTCCGCTGGTCACCAGCTTCAAGCACGTGCTGCTCGCCTGGAACGGCAGCAAGGAGGCCGCACGCGCGGCCTTCGATGCCCTGCCCTTCATCATCGAGGCCGAGAAGACGGACATCGTCGTCATCGACCCGCCGGATACGCTCGAAGAGGCGCCGGAAACGGCCGGCGCCGAGATCGCCGCCTCGCTGTCCAGGCACGGCGCGACCGTCAGCGTCTCGGTGCTGAGGTCCGGCGGCGCCTCGGTCGACGACATCATCCAGACCAGGGTCGCCGAATCGGGCGCGGACCTGCTCGTGCTCGGCGCCTACAGCCATTCCTGGCTGCGCCAGCTGCTGTTCGGCGGGGTGACGCGAACGGTGCTGCGCACCGCGCCGGTGGCGGCTTTCCTGTCGCGGTAAGTTCATAGAGATCACGGGTTGGACAATCGCTTTGCCGCGCCCTTGCCAAGGCCAAGCCTTTCCAGTTAATTCCGCCCGCATTCCATAGTGTCTGCGCGCGATGCGCGCTTTGCGGAGTGCGTGAAAGATGTCCCTGCCCGAAAAAGCCTTCCCGGTCTCCTGGGACCAGTTCCACCGCGATGCACGCGCGCTCGCCTGGCGGCTTGCCGGCGCCAACAAGGGGCAATGGAAGGCAATCGTCTGCATCACGCGCGGCGGCCTGGTTCCGGCCGCCATCATTTCGCGCGAGCTCGGCATCCGCATCATCGAGACGGTCTGCGTTGCCTCCTATCACGATTATACCAGCCAGGGGCAGCTGCAGGTGCTGAAGGAGGTCACGCCGGCGCTGCTCGCCGATGACGGCGCCGGCGTGCTGATCATCGACGACCTCACCGACACCGGCAAGACGGCAGGAATCGTGCGCGCGATGATGCCCAAGGCTCATTTCGCCACCGTCTATGCCAAGCCGAAAGGCAGGCCGATGGTCGACACTTTCGTTACCGAGGTCAGCCAGGACACCTGGATCTATTTTCCCTGGGACATGGGCTTCACCTACCAAAAGCCGATCGCCGACGACCACGCCGGCTGATTCGCGGTAACGCCGCTTCCGTCGGAAGACAGCGTCGAGCACTCCTTGAAGGAGTGGCCCCGGCACACGATATTTCCTTAATCGACGCCCATTGGAGTGGTTAACCAGTCCACATGAAGTTTTTTACTTTTATTGCTTATGATTAGCCGTAAGATTTACGAGACGGCAAACGATTCTGGAAGCTGGGGCAAGCTTCTCCGATGTTGACAAGGCCAACGACGCACAACCATCTGGCCGAAAGAGTCCGGCGACTCTTCGGCACGGTGCCGTCCCGCCTGCAGGTTGCAGCGCTGCCTTGGCGCGATAGCGAGGACGGCGTGGAGGTCATGTTGATCACCAGCCGCGATACCGGCCGCTGGGTGCTTCCCAAGGGCTGGCCGGAAGCAAAGGAGCCGCTTTGCGAAGCAGCGGCGCGCGAGGCCGGCGAAGAGGCCGGGCTGCGCGGCACGATCTCGCATCATGAGGCCGGCCGCTATTTCTATGCCAAGGTGCTGGCGTCCGGCGAGGAAGTGCCCTGCGAGGTGCTGGTGTTTCCGCTGCACGTCGACAAGGTCGCCGACCGGTGGAAGGAAAAGCGGGCGCGCATCCGCAAATGGGTCAGCGCCGCCGAGGCGGTACGCATGGTCAACGAGCCCGACCTTTGTCAGATCATCGCCCATTTCGGTGCTGACCCGCATCGCTTCAACTGAGTCGGCACATGGCTTCCGAGTCGGCATGGTCTTCGCTGCGGCGAAGGCCTTCGAGCGTCGGCACCAGGCTTGTGGCTACAAAAACGGAAATCAGCGCGCTTCTGTCCCCGTTATCCACATATGTGACACACAAGATGTTGGGGTCATAAAAGCTACGCAAACGAATCCTTGACGGCGCAAAACGAGTCGCCTTTTATAGGCCATGCGCTCCTGTTGAGAGTGCGACCGGAAAAGTTTCGAGGCCGGTCTTTTTCCCGGAATATGTGCGTTTTGATCCGCATTCCCGCCTGTTTACGAGGCCGGCGAAGGCGTGGGATTTTGAAGCCTTGGGGGGCGAAAGGGGAGGATTGTCGGACTTGAATAAATTGTCTGTTAACACTATATTTAGTGTTTGCAGGTAGGTTCGACGCTAGATAATGTGAATTTCCCTCGACCGAGGGCGTTACAAAAAGTTTTCAGTTTTGAGGGACCCACAGGGTCCGTGAGCGCGTTGGACAGCGGCCTCGCAAGAGGCTCGACCGGCAGGGCCGCGGAGACTGTGACTATGAGAGCCGGCGGTTTCGAACGCCGGCAGACGGCGGCCATGCGCGTTTCGTCACGAGGGCAGAAATCCTCTGGGAAAAGCGCTATATGTAGACAAAAGGGACCGGACCAATGCGCATCGAGCGTCGTTTCACCAAGCCAGGGCAATCAGCTTACGCGGAGATTGAATTCCGCAAGGCGCTTTCGGAGATCAAGAATCCGGATGGCTCGGTGGTGTTCCGCTTGGACAACATCGACGTGCCGGCGCAGTTCTCCCAGGTTGCCGCCGATATCCTGGCGCAGAAATATTTCCGCAAGGCGGGCGTCCCCGCACGGCTGAAGAAAGTCGAGGAGACGCAAGTCCCCTCCTTCCTGTGGCGCTCGGTCGCCGACGAGGCTGAACTGGCCAAGCTGCCGGAAGCCGAGCGCTACGGTTCCGAGACCGACGCCCGCCAGGTCTTCGACCGGCTTGCCGGCACCTGGACCTATTGGGGCTGGAAAGGCGGCTACTTCAAGTCGGAGGAAGACGCGCGCGCCTTCCGCGACGAGCTCGCCTATATGCTGGCCACCCAGCGCGTCGCACCGAATTCGCCGCAATGGTTCAACACCGGCCTGCACTGGGCCTATGGCATCGACGGCCCGAGCCAGGGCCATTTCTATGTCGACCCGTTCACCGGCAAGCTGACCAAGTCGAAGTCTTCCTACGAGCATCCGCAGCCGCATGCCTGCTTCATCCAGGGCGTGCAGGACGACCTCGTCAACGAGGGCGGCATCATGGATTTGTGGGTGCGTGAGGCGCGCCTGTTCAAATACGGCTCCGGCACCGGCTCCAACTTCTCGTTCCTGCGCGGCGAAGGCGAAAAGCTGTCGGGCGGCGGCCGCTCGTCGGGCCTGATGAGCTTCCTCAAGATCGGCGACCGCGCCGCCGGCGCCATCAAGTCGGGCGGCACGACGCGTCGCGCCGCGAAAATGGTCATCGTCGACGCCGATCATCCCGATATCGAGGAATTCATCGACTGGAAGGTCAATGAGGAGCAGAAGGTAGCCTCGCTGGTCACCGGCTCGAAGATCGTCAAGAAGCACCTCGAAGCGATCATGAAGGCCTGCATCAACTGCGAAGGCAATGGCGACGATTGCTTCGATCCGGCGGTCAACACCGCGCTGAAGCGCGAGATCAAGGCGGCCAAGAAGGACGCGGTGCCGGAGAACTACATCTACCGCGTCATCCAGTTCGCCAAGCAGGGCTATACCTCGATGTCGTTCAAGACCTACGACACCGACTGGGATTCGGATGCCTATCTCACCGTTTCCGGCCAGAACTCCAACAATTCGGTGTCGCTGAAGGACGATTTCCTGCGCGCCGTCGAGCAGGATGGAGACTGGCATCTCACCGCCCGCAAGGACGGCAAGGTGCTGAAGACGCTGAAGGCGCGCGATCTCTGGGAAAAGATCGGCTATGCCGCCTGGGCGTCGGCCGATCCCGGCCTGCATTTCAACACGACGATGAACGACTGGCACACCTGCGCCTCGGCCGGTGCGATCCGGGCGTCAAATCCGTGCTCGGAATATATGTTCCTCGACGACACCGCCTGCAATCTGGCCTCGATCAACCTTCTGCCCTACCGCAACGCCGACGGCACCATCGACATCGCCGCCTACGAGCACACGGTGCGGCTGTGGACCATGGTGCTGGAAATCTCCGTCATGATGGCGCAGTTCCCGTCGAAGGAGATCGCCAAGCTTTCCTACGAGTACCGCACGCTCGGCCTTGGCTATGCCAATATCGGCGGCCTGCTGATGACCTCGGGCATTCCCTATGATTCCGACGAGGGCCGCGCCATCTGCGCCGCCCTCACCGCGATCATGACCGGCACGGCCTATGCCACTTCGGCTGAAATGGCCGCCGAGCTCGGCGCCTTCCCCGACTACGACCGCAATGCGCAGAACATGCTGCGCGTCATGCGCAATCACCGCCGTGCTGCCTATGGCGAAAGGGACGGCTACGAGAAGCTTGCCGTCAACCCGGTGCCGCTGGTCGCCTCGGATCTCAAGCAGCAGGAGCTTGCCAACCATGCCAAGGCCGCCTGGGACCGCGCCATCGAGCTTGGCGAGGAGCATGGCTACCGCAACGCGCAGGCAACGGTGATCGCGCCGACCGGCACGATCGGCCTGGTGATGGATTGCGACACCACCGGCATCGAGCCCGATTTCGCGCTGGTAAAATTCAAGAAGCTCGCCGGCGGCGGCTATTTCAAGATCATCAACCGTGCGGTTCCGGAAGCGTTGCGCACGCTTGGCTATTCCGAGAGCCAGATCGCCGAGATCGAGGCCTATGCCGTTGGCCACGGCAATCTCAACCAGGCGCCTGCCGTTAACCCCGGCTCGCTCAAGGCAAAGGGTTTCACCGACGAAAAGATCGCCGCACTCAATGCGGCGCTGAAGTCGGCCTTCGACATCAAGTTCGTCTTCAACCAGTGGACGCTGGGCGCCGACTGGGTGAAGGAGAATTTTGGCTTCACCGACGAGCAGCTCAACGATTTCTCGTTCGAGATGCTGCCGGCGCTTGGCTTTTCAAAGAAGGACATCGAGGCCGCCAACATCCATGTCTGCGGGGCGATGACGCTGGAAGGCGCGCCGTTCCTGAAGGCCGAACACCTGCCGGTGTTCGACTGCGCCAGCCCGTGCGGCAAGATCGGCAAGCGTTCGCTGTCGATCAACAGCCACATCATGATGATGGCGGCGGCGCAGCCCTTCATCTCCGGCGCCATTTCCAAGACCATCAACATGCCGAACGACGCGACGGTGGAAGACGCCAAAGGCGCCTACATGCTGTCGTGGAAGCTGGCGCTGAAGGCCAACGCGCTCTATCGCGACGGCTCGAAGCTCTCGCAGCCGCTCAATGCCTCGCTGCTCGCCGATGGCGAGGAGGATGAGGACGAAGCCGTCGAGCAGCTGATCGCGGCACCGGCCGCACAGCGCGCCGTTCAGGTGACCGAGAAGATCGTCGAGCGCGTCGTCGAGCGTCTCTACCGCGACCGCGAGAAACTGCCGAACCGCCGCAAGGGTTATACCCAGAAGGCGGTCGTCGGCGGCCATAAGGTCTATCTCAGGACCGGCGAATTCGACGACGGCCGTATCGGCGAGATCTTCATCGACATGCACAAGGAAGGTGCCGCCTTCCGGGCGATGATGAACAACTTCGCCATCGCCATCTCGCTCGGCCTGCAATATGGCGTGCCGCTCGACGAATATGTCGAGGCCTTCACCTTCACCAAGTTCGAGCCGGCCGGCATGGTGCAGGGCAACGACGCCATCAAGAACGCCACGTCGATCCTCGACTACGTGTTCCGCGAACTTGCCGTCTCCTATCTCGGCCGCCACGACCTCGCCCATGTCGACCAGTCGGATTTCGACAAGACCGCACTCGGGCGTGGCATCAACGAAGGCAAGGCGACGCCCTTCTCCAAGGGTCTCACCCGCGGTGCCTCGCCGGTCAAGCTGGTGTCGGGCATGGGCGCCGAGCCCAAGGGTTTTGCCGGTTTGGGCTCCGGAACTCCGTCCCGTACCGCCCCAACCGCCTTCTCCGGCTCCAACGTGCTGACGTTGAAGCCGGCCAGCGACGAAGCCATCGCCTACAAGCGCGACTACGAGGAGCGCGCCAGGGAACTGGTCGAGGACATCGTCTACGCGGAAGCCTCCGACCCGACGGAGCTGTTCACCGACGAGGCCGCGAAAGAAGCAGCCGAAGCCAAAGCGCTCGCCGCCAACCGGCGCCAGCAATCGCTGATGCAGGGCTACACCGGCAACGAATGCTCGGAGTGCCATAATTTCACGATGGTGCGGAACGGGACGTGCGAGAAGTGCGATACTTGTGGGGCGACGAGCGGGTGTAGTTGAGGGAATCTGAAACGCTAAATGAACATCGTCGGCCCGGTCGCAAGATCGGGCCGAAATGGTAAGGAGAACAAAAAAGGTACGACGCATAAGGATGTCCTTATGTGACATCCTCTTAAAACACCAAAGCCGACCCTCCCAGGCCGGCCTTGGATGCCGCGAATAAGCCGAAGCCCACGCGGGGCGACGAGATCAGAATCCCATCTCCTGTAACAAGGTTATTATATGGAGATTCTGATCGAGGAGTCGAGAAGGCATCGGTAGCAGTGTGACTTTTTAACGGCTCCAGAAAGGCCCTCTCATTATGAAAACCGAACCGCAAATTAGCGCCAATAAATTGATTGAGTATTGCTTCGCTCGATCCACTCGACGATCTGTGATCATTGAAGATATCATCAGACCCAAGAACTTCCTCCTCGACACGCGCTACAATGAGATTGAGCGCGCAATGATGCATTTCATTGAAACTCACGGTCAGGATGACAGCCGACTGTCGCAGCTCGACAGGGCTTTGCTGTCGCGCCAACCTGCTACCTCGCACGATGAGCAAAGGCTTCTTACTGCTCACGATGCAATTGAACTTTGTCGCACTATGAGCTTGGCCAAGCTACCTACTGCTGCGAAATTAACCGGCATTCCGGATAGCCAGCCAAAGTTCTTTCTCAGCGGTGTCTCTGTTAGCGTCCGACCGACAAACTCGGCGAAGGTACCACAGACAGGAAAGAAGGAATTTGGCTTCGGCTTGGTTAAACCCTATCTCTGCAAGACTCTACCATTGTCGACAGAAACGTCGGCACTGCATGGGGCACTTCTCCATTGGTACGCGGAGGAATGCTTCCAAGAAGCCGGAGAACCACGAGCAGAGTTCTGTTTTGTGATTGATGTGTTTGCGCAGAAGATCTTCACTGCACCTGGTAGTTTCAGTCAACGCAGAAAGCTGCTGGCGGCGTCGTGCCAAGAGATCGCAGACAGGTGGCAGTCAATTCGGGCGAGGCTAATTGCTGACGAAGTGGCTAGTCGGAAACGGCTTAAGTAATCATCTGGCATGCTCCACCTTCTCCCGTCGTTCCGGGGAGAAGGTGAGCAGCGCCAGGAACCCTGAACAGCATCCTATACCAGTCCGGTCTGAAGGAGTGACAACATGCGGTACGCGGTGGTGATTGAAAAAGCCGGAAACAATTTTTCCGCTTATGTTCCGGATCTGCCCGGCTGCATCGCCACCGGTGCGACGGTGCCTGAGGTTGAAGCCGAAATTCGTGACGCAATACGCTTTCATATCGAAGGCCTGCGGGCCGACGGGCTGGATGTGCCCAAAGGGGTCAGCCTGGCGGAATATGTAGAGGCGTAGAGCCGCCAGCCGAACTGGGGCTGGTAGTTATCTACCACGCGTTTCGCTTTGATGGCACGGCATGGATCCTAGGGTCTGCGCTCCGCTTCGCGTTCGCTCCGCCCTAGGATGACGAAGACACGGGGCCTGGAGGCCAATCGCCAAAGCCGGTAATTGGCGGGAACATCCCTCCCTTCGTCATCCTAGGGCGGAGCAGGAGCGAAGCGACGTTGCGGAGATCCTAGGATCCATGCCGTGGCCCGGCGGCGCGATGCCGACAGTGGAAGCCAGGCACCCGACCGGCCGCGCTACTCCACTTCCGCCACCATCTGCCGTCCACCGACCCAGTCGCGCCACGCCCTCTCGTCGCCGTGGAAGACGTTGAGGTCGATGCGGCCTCTCACACCGTGCGACAGGCCGGAGCCGGAATATTGCCAGAACAGCCATTTGCGGCCGGGATAGACCTTTGACGGATGCGCCGCCACGGCGCGCAGCCAGAATGGATAATCTGGGAATGCGCCGCGCAGATTGTCGCGGTAGAAGTCGGGCGCGGTGTAGATGATCGGCCGCTGGCCGTAGTGGCGCTCGAGCTTGTCCATGAACACCTGCATCTTCTCCAGCACCTTTTGCCGGGACGGGCGGCGCTTGCAGCTGGATTCGCCGTTCCACTCGACGTCGATCACCGGCGGCAGCGCACCCTCGACCCTCGGCACGTTGCGGATGAACCAGTCCGCCTGCTCGCCGGCGGTGCGGCACCAGTAGAAGAAATGATAGGCGCCGCGCTTCAGGCCGGCGGCGTCGGCATTGCGCCAGTTCCTGGTAAACATCGGGTCGATATGATCGCCGCCGTCGGTCGCCTTGATGTAGGCGAAATTGGCGCCCTGGGCGCGCAGCTTTTGCCAGTTCACATTGCCCTGCCAGCGCGAAACGTCGACGCCATGGACGGCAAGGCGCCTTGGCGAGGAGGACTTGCCGAAATTGATCGGCTTGGCGTCGCGAAAACCATAGCGCGTGACCGGCTCTGCAAGCATTGCCGGTGCTGCGCGTGTCAGCCGCTTCGGCGGCGACATCAGCGCGATCACCTCGGCCGGCGGTTCGACGTCCTGATCGGGTACGTCCATCGCGACCGGCTGTTCGTCCTGCTCCTGTTCGGCAAAAGCGGGCGCAGCATCAGTTTTCGCCACGGATGCCACCGGCGCGGGTGGCCGCACAACCGAGCTGGTGGTCTCGCTGGACGGCACTTGCAGCGCATCGACGCCGGAGGTCGACGTGCAACCGGCAAGGCACAGCGCTGCGATCGAAAAGATGACGACGCCTGATATCCGCATCTGGACCTGTACGCAAAACACAACAGACCGAAGGCAGGACAACGCCGCCGGACAAACCAAGCTGGATTCCTAACAAGAAACTACCAACAAAGTTTGAATCGAATTGTTAGGGCTCTCGTCGAGACGTCGGCGGGCAAAGGGACGCTGCCCTTCCACCGTTCGGCCACGTCGCTGGCTTCGCAATCCCGCTTGACAACTCACTGCGTGAGATTAGTCTTCGCTAATCTTACGATGTAAGGCCATACTTGGGAGGGAGTCATGCAGCCCGCCGCCTTGTCAGAATTGCAGCCCTTAGTCACGCCGGAGCCACGCTCGCCCGCCATCGGGATCGACGAGATATCCGGCGATCTCAGCCGCGTCATCGAACGCGCTGAGGTCGATGCCTGGCTCGATCTCTATCGCGCCGCCCCGGCAGACTTTGCCGCAAGGCAAGGCCTAGCCATCGCCGAAGATGGCGATCTCGTCTGGACCACCTGCACGACGATCCCGTTCATCCATTTCAACTGCGTCAAGAACCTTGGTGTCGATAGCGCGGCCACCGAGAGCCGGCTCGATACGCTTCTGAGGCATTATCGCGACGCCGGCATTCTGCGGCCCTGGTTCTACACCAACCCACACACCGAGCCCGCGACGCTCAGCTGCTGGCTCGAGGCGCGCGGCCTGCAGCGTCAGGGAGGCTGGGAACGCATCTTTCGCGACGCCACGCCGTTGCCAGCGGAGCCGCTTTTCCCGACGGAGGATGTCTCGGTCGAGCGGGTGACGCCGGCAACGGCAAGGGAATGGGCTGGGTTCATCGACAGCCAATACCGGTTGCCGACCTCACCGTGGTTACTGGCACTGGCCGGCCGGCGCGGCTGGCACCATTACATGCTGCGGCGCGACGGCGCGGCGGCGGTGCGCTCGATGTTCATCGGCACCGACGGCATGGCCTGGAGCGGCATCGACGCGCCGGTGCCCGGCATCATGGCGCCGAGCTTCGATCTCGATGCAATGCTCGGCGAAGCGATGGTGCGCGACGGACTTGCGGCCGGTGCAAAACTGTTCGTGGCCGATATCGAGGCGCCGCAAGCCGAACGCGACGGGCCGGCCTATCGCAACTATGCACGTCTCGGCTTCAAACTCGCTTATTTCCGCAGCCATTACAGCTATTTGCCGGCAAATTCCGGCTAACCGCTTCAAGACCCTAGCCGCACAGCCACAGCTTGTGGCAGGTCGTGGCCATCAGGTGGGCCGGCGGTACAAAACGATCGTTGACCGCCACATCATCGTCCGCCCGGCGGACCTTTTCTTCGAGCAGCGTGCGAAGTTCTGCCGGTTGCACGCGGTCGCGCTCCATCACCAGCTTGATCATCGGATCGCTCAAGAGTTCGTCCAGGGTGTTGATGCTGTCGTTCATTCCGTCGCCTCCTCGACTGCCGCCCGCACGCAATAGATAGGCAGCAATGATGGCCCGCCAATGACGCTTTGCCGGCTATCTCGTGTCGCTTTGGATTAAATTTTGTCCAGATTTCACCTCAAACCGGAGGTGGCGCGCCTTCATATTGCGGCAGGCCGTCGTCGATCTGCACCCAGGGCTGCTTCGAGGCGGTCCAGATATGCATCTCGGGCCTGAACACTGAGGGGTCATCGAGCGAGCCGGTGGTGACGCCGATGATGCCGGCGGAATCGCGCCGGGAAAACATCGTCGTGCCGCAGCGCGGGCAAAAGCCGCGCTTGAGATCGGGCGAGGAATTCACCATCGCCAGCGGTCCGTCGACCGTCACATCGTCGATACGGAACAGCATGCGCGCGTTGAAGGCGGCACCCAGCGCCTTCTGGCACAACCGGCAATGGCAGACGCGCTCATTGATCGGTGCTGCCTCGGCGCGGTAGCGCACCGCGCCGCACAAACACCCGCCCTGATACCCAGCCATCGCCCGTTTCCCTGCCTGTGAGGATAGGCGGCATACCTATCGATAGGCGCGGTAGCGTCAATTGAAAAGCTTTGATGGCGCCATCTATAGCTGTGATGCGACCGATACACGACTGGCCGATGCGCCGCGCCAAGGCCTCATTGACGAAATGCCGGCCGTCTCGCGGGAGACGGCCGGCAGACAATTGACTGCGTGTCAGTTCGTTTCGTTGACGACTTCGTCCCAGGTCTTGACCTTGGTCTCGCCATTGAGGAACGGCAGCGCGGCAGCTGTGAGCTCCGGCGCGAAGAACACATCGTAGTGGGTGCGGTTCGGCACGATCGCCAGGCGGTTCTGCGACAGGTTCTCGCGCATCCAGCCGGCGTCCTTCAATCCGCCGCCGAGCATCTGGTAGAATTTGATCTCGTGCTCGGGCCGGTACATGTCGCTGTCGCCGAACACCAGCATCACCGGCATTTTCAGCTTCGGCACGTCGGCGGAATAATCGTAGTCCTTGCGCATATAGGCGCCAAGTTGATCGAGGAGTTTCGGAAAATCCTCCGGATGCGGCGCAACGGCGACGTAGGATTTGTACATCGGCGTGTCCTTCATCATGTCAGCCATCGCCGCGCCGACCTGTGCCTGCTGGCCACGCATCTCGGCATAGAAGCCGTCCGCGGCGTAGGGGGTCGAGACCAGCACCAGCCGGCGCACCGCCTCGGGATGCTGCACGGCCATGCGGAAGGCGACGCCGCCACCCAGCGAATAACCCATGACGTCGACCTTGTCGTAGCCGAGCGCCTTGACGATCGCCGCCATGTCGTCGCCCATCGCCTCCAGGCTGAGCGGCCGGTCGCCGAGTGCGGTGCGGCCATGGCCCTGCAGGTCGACGCCGATGACGGTGCGGTTTTCGGTAAGCTTCGGCAGGATCGGCGCGAACATATCCGTCGTGCCGAGCCCGCCATGCAGCAGAAGCAGCGGCTCGCCCTTACCATAGACGGCGTAATAATAGTTCAAACCGTTGATCGGCAGCAGGCCGGATTTTTCCGGCTTCGGCAATGTTGCGGTTGCGGTCGTCATGGCGGGCTTGGCCTCCTCAGCGTTGATGGTGCCCGGCGCGGCAAACAGCGCGGCGGCCGAAGCGAAAATGGCGAAAAATATCGATCTGGACATGTCAGTCTCCCTCTCCCGTTTGCATCAAAGTCGCCTTGCGACTTCCTCGAGCTGTTCGGCGCACTGGCCCCAGCCCTCGTGAAAACCCATTTTCTCGTGCTGTTCGCGGTCGGCGACCGACCAATGCGCAACCCGGGCGACGTAGCGGGTCTTGCCCGTGCCCTCGTCCTCGAGTGTCACAATGCCGGTCATGAACGGTTTGGCGGAAGGCTCCCACGCCTTGGTATAGGCATCGGTGAAGACGAGCTTCCTGCCCGGCACGACTTCGAGGAAGACGCCGGGGTTCGCAAACTCGTTGCCGTCGGGACCGGCCATGACGACCAGGCTGGTGCCGCCGGCGCGAACGTCCATCTCAGCGCGCGGCGTCGTCCACGGCTTCGGCGCAAACCATTGCGTCAACAGCTTCGGCTCGGTCCAGCAGCGATAGACGTTCTCGCGCGGTGCATCGATGATGCGGGCGAGAACCAGCTCGCGGTCGGAGTTGGGGGCGATGTCGAGCTTGGTGGTCATGGTGTTTCCTCACATGTCGGGTTTGGCTTTCGTGTCTAGGACGAACCGGCAAGACGCAAGCCGACACGGTCCACGAGAAAAAATCCGCGGAACCGGAGATTCGAACGACGGAACCGAGTGGCTTCAGTGGCGCTTGGCTTGCACCAGATAGGCGTCGATCTCAGTCTCGCCGAGCCACTTGGCCGCTTCGAGCCGATGCAGGCCTTCGACCAGGATATGGCGCTTGCCGTCATGGCGCACCTGGATCGGCGTATTCATGCCGTTTTCCAGAATGTCCTCGGCAAGATGGCGGACGGTCTCGGGATGCAGCGTCTTCTTGCGCGCGGTCGGCACGTAAATGTCGTTGACCCTAACCTTTTGCACTCTCAGCATATCGGCTCCCGTGGCGGACAAGGCCGCGTTTTGTGAGATAGTCTGTTTGTCCGGCAAGGCCAAGGGAGCAGCCCGGCGATGACTGGCCCGATCGTTTCCAATTGACGCTTGGCCGGCGGATGGCCGAAATGGCGGCCTTCGACCTTAGCGGTGTCCATGAACCATCTGCCGACCGAGTTTCCCGATTTCGGACTGACGCCGGAGCAGCGACGCCAGGCGGTGCGCAGCCATTACTGGGAATGGCCGGGTATGGATGGCGGGCGCGGCGAAATCTGGTGCTACAGCGACCGTTTTTCCTACCACCCCGGCGAGATGGTGGCGCTGCATGTCAGCTCGACGGCCGCCAGTTTCGGCATCGCGATCGTCCGCGACGGCGGTACGGAAACGACGATATTCGAAAGGACCGGGATCGCGGCGCGCTGGCAGGATACGCCTGATCAGTGTTCGGTCGAGGGCTGCGGCTGGGAAGCATCGTTCGAATTTTGCATCGGCGACGACTGGCCGTCCGGCGCCTATCGCGTCACGCTTGAAGCCGACGCTCGCGACGGCAAGCCGATCCGCTACCACCATCTTTTCATCGTCGCGCCGCAGCCCGGCAAGAAGCTTGGTCGCGTGCTGCAGGTCGCGGCCACCGGCACCTGGCTCGCCTACAACACATGGGGCGGTTCCAACCATTACGAAGGCATCACCGGGCCAGGCCGCGACCAGTATGCACGAATAGTGTCGACGCAGCGGCCTTGGTGCCGCGGCTTCGTCGTGCTGCCCAGGGACGCGCCGCGCGTGCCGCTCGAAGTCGCCGTGCCGCCGAAAACCGTGCCGCGCTATCCGCATATGGAATGGGCGTTTGCCACCGGCCATTCGAAGAAATACGCCTCGTCCGGCTGGGCAAGCTATGACAGCCATTTCTTCCGCTTCGCCGAGCGTGCCGGCTACGCCGTCGATCTTGCCAGCCAGCACGATCTGCATTTTTCGCCCGACATTCTCGACGGCTACGACTGCGTCGTCTTCGTCGGCCACGACGAATACTGGACCTGGGAGATGCGCGATGCGGTCGACACCTATGTCGAGCGCGGCGGCCATGCGGCGCGCTTCGCCGGCAATTTCATGTGGCAGACCAGGCTGGAGGACGAAGGCCGCCGGCAGGTCTGCTACAAATACCGCGCTCGCGCAGAGGACCCGGCCTATCGCGGCGGCGATATAAGGCGCGCCACCAATTCCTGGGAAGCGCCGGAAATCGGCCGGCCGGGTGCGGCGACCTTCGGCCTCAACGCGACAAGAGGCGTCTATGCGGGCTGGGGCGGCTGCGCGCCGCGCGGCGTACGCGGCTTTCCGGTCTACCGGCCTGAGCATTGGGCGTTTGCCGGCACCGGCATCTACTATGGCGACCTGCTCGGCGCCGACAGCCATGTCTATGGCTACGAGGTCGACGGGCTCGATTTCGAGATCCGCGGCGGCCTGCCCTACCCCACGCCCGACAGCGGCGCACCGGACGGCCTGCAGGTGCTCGCGGTCGGCATGGCTGCCCAGGTCGAGGAAAGCGCCGACATTCCGTTCGAGGACCAGTTCCTCGGCGACGAGGACGGTCGCTTCACCGCCGAAACGCTGTTCGGCGAGGCAAGCGACGCCAATCTCGACAAGGTCAGACGCGGCAACGGCATGATCATCAATTTCCCGCGCGGCAAGGGCGAGGTGTTTCACGCAGGAAGCTGCGAATGGGTCGCCGGCCTGCTAAGGCAGGACGCGATGGTCGAGCGCGTCACCAGAAATGTCCTCGACCGCTATCTTGGAAAGCCATGACATGCTGAAGCCCCCTGTCCCGGAAGCCCGCGAAGCCTCGCATCTGTTTTATCTGTCCAGCCTGCGTCGGCCGCTGATCGACCGCGCCGAAGGCATCTACATGTGGACGCAGGATGGCCGCCGCTTCATCGACGGATCGAGCGGGCCGATGGTCGCCAATATCGGCCACTCCAACCGCAACGTGCTCGACGCGATGAAACGGCAGATGGACCGCGCCACCTTCGCCTACCGCCTGCATTTCGAGAACGAACCGGCCGAGGAGCTCGCGCGGCAACTGGCGGCCAAACTCCCCGAGGGCCTGGACCGCATCTTTTTCGTCTCGGGCGGCTCGGAGGCAACGGAATCCTGCGTCAAGCTGGCGCGGCAATGGGCGGTCGCCACCGGCCAGCCCAGCCGCTGGAAGGTGATCACGCGTTTTCCGTCCTATCATGGCGGCACGCTGGGTGCGCTCGCCGTCACCGGCGACGATGCGCTGGCCGAAACATTTGCGCCGATGATGCAAGTGATGCCGACCGTGCCGGCGCCCATCGCCTGGCGCGACCGCGACAATCTTTCGATGGAACAGCGCGGCATCCGCTATGCCGACATGCTGGAGGAGAGGATTCTCGCCGAGGGGCCGGACAGCGTGCTCGCCTTCATCATGGAGCCGGTCGGCGGCGCTGCCACGGCAGCACTGGTGGCGCCGGACAGCTACTATCCGCGCATCCGCGAGATCTGCGATCGCTACGGCATCCTGCTCATCCATGACGAAGTGATGAGCGGTGCCGGCCGCACCGGAAAATTCCTCGGCGGCGACCACTGGAACTGCAAGCCCGACATCGTCGCGCTGTCGAAGGGGCTGGGCTCGGGCTACGCGCCGCTCGGCGCGCTGGTGGCACCGATACGGCTGGTGCAGCCGTTGCTCGCGTCCGGCGGCTTCCAGCACGGCCATACCTATGCCGGCAATCCGCTCGCCTGCGCCGCCGGCCTCGCCGTGCTCGGCGAGATGGACCGTCTCGGTCTGATCGCCAACGCGGCTGATATGGGCAAGCTTTTGATGGACGAGCTGAAGGGATTGGCGAAGCGGTTTCCGTTCATCGCCGACGTCCGCGGCAAGGGCCTGCTCACCGGTGCCGAAATGGTCGCCGACCCAGAAACGCTGAGGCCGATCGAGCCGGCAAAGAAGGCCACCCAGCGCCTGCTCGACCTCGCCTATGAGCGCGGCCTGATCATCTACGGACGCAAGGTCAAGGGCGGTGTCGATGGCGACAATTTCATGGTCGCGCCGCCGATGATCGTCACCGCCGCGCAGATCGGCGAGATCGTAGCCATCATCGGCGACTCGCTCGAAGTGCTGGCCGGTGAACTCGACCTGCCGGTCGAAGGCTGAGGGGCGAACCATGGCGCTGCGAAAAGTCATTATCACCTGCGCCGTCACCGGGTCGGTGCACACACCATCGATGTCGCCGCATCTGCCGGTGACGCCGGACCAGATCGCCGCCGACGCGATCGCCGCCGCCGAAGCCGGTGCCTCGATCCTGCATCTTCACGCCCGCGACCCCAAGGATGGGAGGCCGACCGCCGACCCCGAGGTGTTCATGCAGTTCCTGCCGCGCATCAAGCAGGCGACCGACGCAGTGATCAACATCACCACCGGTGGCTCCTCGCTGATGACGCTCGACCAGCGGTTGGCCGCCCCGCTCAGGGCGGAGCCGGAAATGTGCTCGCTCAACATGGGCTCGATGAATTTCGCGCTGTTCCCCATGCTCGAGCGGCCGCGGGAGTGGCAGCACGAATGGGAGCCGAAGCTGCTCGAGGCGACCCGCGACACGATCTTCAAGAACACCTTTGCCGACATGGAGACGGTGCTCGAAAAGCTTGGGCGCGGATGCGGCACGCGCTTCGAATTCGAATGCTACGATGTCGGCCATCTCTACTCGCTGGCGCATTTCCGCGACCGCGGGCTGGTGTCGGGACCGCTGTTCATCCAGTTCGTGTTCGGCATCCTCGGTGGCATCGGCGCCGATCCCGAAAACCTGATCCACATGAAGCGCATCGCCGACAAACTGTTCGGCGACAGCTACCAGTTTTCGGTGCTGGCCGCCGGACGCCACCAGATGCCGATGATCTCGATTGCGGCGGCGATGGGCGGCAACGTCCGCGTCGGGCTGGAGGACAGCCTCTACGACGGGCGCCAACTGGCCAAGTCCAATACCGACCAGGTCCGCCGTATCCGCAGCGTGCTCGACGGGCTGTCGCTGGACGTCGCGACGCCGGCCGAGGCGCGGCAGATGCTGGCGCTCAAGGGCGGCGACCGTGTGGCGTTCTGATGGTTGCGCTCCGGCACACCCCCCTCTGGCCTGCCGGCCATCTCCCCCTCAAGGGGAGAGATCGGCAGCTTCGATCTCGCTGCCCACCCTGCAACGTTGGTGAATGGCGAAACCCGGCGCGACATCCAATCTCCCCCCTTGAGGGGGAGATGTCCGGCAGGACAGAGGGGGGGTGCCTGGGCGCCCTGCCTGCCGTGAGTACGCCATCCACAAACGTGCTTATCCGCCCCGGCCGGGTGGAGGACGTCGAAACCATCCACGCCGCACTCCTACGGCTCGGCGCGCATGTCGGCGCACATCAGGAGATCACCTCGACAGCTGCGGATCTCCGCACCTATGGCTTTGGCGAAAAGCCTGCCTTCTCGACCTTGATCGCCGAAGTCGGCGGCGAATTTGCCGGGCTTTGCCTGTATTTTCCGATCTTCTCGACATGGATGGGACGACCCGGCGTCTATGTGCAGGACCTCTACGTCGAGGACCGGTTTCGCGGCCGCAGGATCGGCGAGCGCCTGCTGCGCCGGGTGGCGGCGCAGTGCCGGAAGGCAGGCGGCGTCTATCTCAGGCTGTCCGTCGATACCGACAACGAGACCGCCAAGGCTTTTTACGAACGGTTGGGCATTGCCTGGTCGAGCTACGAGCAGGTGCAGAAGATCGTCGGCGACGCCTTTTTCGCCTTCGCCGATGCACCGGAGGAGCCAACATGAAAGCCTTTTATGCCGAAGAACAGAAGCGCCACGACCCGAAGGCGTTCCTCTCAAGCGGCGCGCCGCAGCCCAATCCGGAAAAGCCGGAACGGGTCGAGCGATTGCTAGCCGGCGCAAAGGCTGCCGGCTGCACGATCGAACGGCCGCGGGATCACGGGCTCGGCCCGATTGCGGCGGTGCATACGCCCGAATATCTCGATTTCCTCCAGCATATCTTCGCGCGCTGGCAGCGCATCGAGGGTGCCTCTGCCGAGGTCATTCCCAACATCCATCCGATCGCGCGGCACGGCTCCTATCCTGCCTCGGCAGTCGGCCAGGCCGGCTACCACATGGCCGACACCGCCTGCCCGATCTCCGGCGAGACGTGGCAGAGCGCACTGTCGAGCGCCTGGAGCGCGGTTGAAGCAGCCGAGGCGGTGATGTCGGGCGTGCCTTCAGCCTATGCGCTCTGCCGTCCGCCCGGCCATCACGCCTTTGCCGAGGTCGCCGGCGGCTTCTGCTTCATCAACAATTCGGCGGTCGCCGCACGGGTTCTGCGCAAGCAAGCGGCGCGGGTGGCGATCCTCGACGTCGACCTGCATCACGGCAATGGCACGCAGGGCATCTTCTATGCCCGGCCGGACGTGCTCACCGTGTCGCTGCATGCCGACCCGGTGCGCTTCTATCCGTTTTTCTGGGGCCATGCCGACGAGCGCGGCGAAGGCGCCGGCCTCGGCTACAATCTCAACCTGCCGCTGCCGCGCAAATCCGGCGACGCCGCATTCCTCGAAGCACTGGACGTGGCTTTCCAGCGTATCCGCGCCTTTGCGCCAGAAGCGCTGGTGGTGGCGCTCGGCCTCGACGCCTTCGAGGGCGATCCGTTCGGTGGGCTGTCGGTGAGCACGCCCGGTTTCTCGCGCATTGGCGAGGCCATCGCCGGTCTCGGCCTATCGACAGTCATCGTCCAGGAAGGCGGCTATCTCTGCGACGAGCTCGGCGACAATCTCACCGCCTTCCTCACCGGTTTTGGCGGCGCCCACAAGCGATGATCGGCCCGCGAGGCGCGCTCAGGATCGTTCCTGCCTCAGCATGGCGACAACGCGGTGCACACTCTCCAGCGTCTCGTCGATCTCGGCTGAAGTGTTGTAATGAGCGATGCCTATGCGCACGACGCCCTGGTCGGCCGGAATGCCGAGCTGGTGCACAATCTCCCAGGCGTAGTTGTGGCCGGACCATAGGAAGATGTTTTCCGCATTCATCTGCCGCACGATCGCCTCCGGCACGATGCCTTGGACGGTGAAGGACACCGTCGGCACGCGCTCATTGATCCGCTTCGGATCGGTGATGCCGTGGATGGTCAGGCCGGCAATATCCGACAGACCGTCGATCAGCCGTTGCGCCAGCGGGTTCTCGTAAGCGATCGACAATTCGAAGGCCTTGGTTATTTTCTGGCGGCGCGATGCTTGATCGCCGGCCGCCGCGCCCAGCTCGGCAAGATAATCGACCGCCGCCGACAGGCCGGCCATCAATTCAATTTGCGGCGTGCCGAGCTCGAAGCGCTCCGGCAGGGCATTGGACGAGCAACGGCATTTGTACGGCTTCAGCGCATCGACGACGTCCAGCCTGCCCCACAAAATTCCCATATGTGGGCCGAAGAACTTGTAGGCCGAGCAGATCAGGAAATCACAGCCGAGATTTTGGACGTTGATCAGGCCATGCGGGGCGAACTGCACGGCATCGACGTAGACCAACGCACCGGCCTGCCTGGCAGTGCGGGTCAACGCTTTCACCCGGTTGATCGACCCGGTGAGATTGCTGGCGTAGTTGAGCGCAACGAGCCGCGTCCTCTCGGAAAGCAACGCGGCAAGCGCCGCCTCCTCGATTTGCCAGCTCTGCTGGTCGAAAGGCAGCCAGCGCACGACAAGGCCAAGGTCTTCAGCCAGTTGCAGCCAAGGCGAGACGTTGCCCTCATGGTCCATGCGGGTGAGGATGATCTCGTCGCCGGGCTTCATCGTACGGCCAAGCGTTCGCGACATGTGGTAGGTCAGCGTCGTCATGTTGGCGCCGATGATAATTTCCTGCTGACTTGCCGCGCCAAGGAAATCCGCCATCGCCAGATGGGCCTCGTCGACGATGTCTTGGGCCGCGATGGTGGTCTCGAAGAAGCCGCCGAGATTGGCATTGGTGGTCAGCAGGCAGCGTGACACCGCGTCCACCACCGCCTGCGGCACCTGCGTGCCGGCAGGATTGTCGAGATAGATGCGCCTGCGGCCCTTGTCGGTCAGCGACAAGGCCGGAAATTTTGCGCGCACCGCGTCGATCCGGAAGTCCATGGCTGTTCCCCTCCCCTTATGATCATCGGACGATCACGTCTCGACGCCTCACGGGCACGGATTGCCGACGCGCTGGTGGATCGCATCGACGGCTTTCTGCATGTCCTCGGTCCAGACCACGTTGGCGGAAGAGAGCGCCATTTCGAGTTGCGAAATGGTGGTGGCACCGATGATGTTCGAGGTGACCAAGGGCCGGTTCGAGACATAGGCATTGGCAAACAGGGCCGGCTCCATGCCGAAGGTGCGCGCCAACCGGTTGTATTCGAGCTGCACTTCGGCAGCATTCGGCGTCTCGTAGCGCTGGCCGCGGTTGAACAACTGCGAGCGCGAGCCCTGCGGCCGCGCGCCATGATCGTATTTGCCGGTCAAATAGCCTTGCGCCAGCGGCGAATAGGCAAGCAGCGACACCTGCTCGCGCTCGCAGACTTCGGCAAGGTTCACCTCGAAGGTGCGGTTGACGAAATTATAGGCGTTCTGCAACGAGACGACGCGCGGGCCGAGGCCCTTGTCGGCTTCGGCAATGAAACGCATGACGCCCCAGGAATTCTCGTTCGACAGGCCGAAGTGGCGGATCTTGCCGGCCTTCACCAGCTCGTCGAACACACCAAGCGTCTCGGCGATCGGCGTCTCGCCCTCCGGCACGCCGGCGGCATCGGAGCGTCGCGGCACGGCGCCGATGCGGTTCGGATTGGCGCCCCACGGTACGTCACGTTCCGGCCAATGGATCTGGTAGAGATCGATGTAATCGGTGTTGAGCCTGGCGAGTGACTTATCAATAGCGTCGAAGATGTCGGCGCGCACCAGCTTCGACGGGCGGTCGCCGCGAAACCAGGTGTTGGCGGTGCGGCCAACCACTTTCGAGGCGATGATCACCTGGCCGCGATTGCGCTTCTCCTTCATCCAGTTGCCGATGATTGTCTCGGTGCGGCCCTGCGTCTCGGCCTTGGGCGGGATCGGATAGAGTTCGGCGGTGTCGATGAAATTGACGCCGCGCGCAAACGCCAAATCCATCTGAGTGTGACCGTCCGCCTCGGTGTTCTGCTGGCCCCAGGTCATCGAGCCGAGGCAGATCTGCGACACGAAAAGATCGGTCTGGCCGAGGCGGCGTTTGTGCATGGAGGTTCTCCGGCGGGAATTTTGCGCGGCTGCGCGAGGAGGAAGCAATAGCATACAGGAAAGCGCCGGCCGCTTCCAAGCCCGCCGCCGGCAGGCCAGGCGACTTTCCCAGGATGCCGGCGAACGGGGTTTATCCCCACGGCCAATAAAAAGCCGGACTGCATGTGCATGCAGTCCGGAAGTTCGCCAGGAATGGCGAGGAAAAACCGGCCAAATGCCGGCACTGACGCATACGGTCGAAGTGCCGCAGAAGTTTCGCCGGACCAGCCGAATTATGTCAAAAAAGATCGGGGCAGCATGGCTGCCATGCGAATGCTGCACTGCACAATCGTCATGATCCGCCTATATTGAAGGCCGTGGAGGTTTCAATAGAGGGCTTGAATCATGGGATTCTTCACTGAAATGTTCGCCCGTCCGCGTCCGCGGGAACAGCTGCGCTATCGCGCGGCACTGGCGCTACTCCATTCGATGAGCAATGCCGATCGCGCCGATATCGGCGTCAAGCCGGCCGATTTCCCACGCATCGCCCGGGAAATGTCCTTGCGCTAAACAGTGCACCGCGAGATATCCCCGCGCGGCCGGGATATCTCCTGAGCGAATCTCAACGCAATCCGAGGAAGATCGACTTGCCCAATGGCACGCCGTTGTGGCGCAGGATGTCATAGGCAGTGGTCAGGTGGAAATAGAAATTGGGCATGGCGGCATGCAACAGATACTGCATTCCTGGCATCGAAACCTCGCGTCCCGCAAGCCTCAGTTCGACCATCCTGTCATCTGAACCATCGAATTCGGCCGCCGAAAATGTCGCGAGATGAGCCAATGTCTTGCTAAGGCGGGCCTGCAGATCGGCGAAGCTCGCCTCATTGTCCTCGTATTTTGGCACCTCACGCCCGGCCAGCCGCGACGGCGCGCCCTTGGCGTGATCGGTGGCAATCTGTACCTGCCTGGTCAGGGCGAACATGTCCGGCGCCAGCCTCGCCGTGAGATACACCTGCGGATCGATCTTCCGGTCAGCCGCATTTTGCTCGGCAATGCTCAGGACGTTGGCCAGTGCCTTCAGCCTCGCCGAAAATACCGGCACGGATGCTTCATACATTGATATGGTCACAAGAAATCTCCACGCGGCCCGACTGCCGACGGCGAGAGGTAGCGCTTTCGCACGCGATTGTTCAAGCGTCACCACGTCGCCGCAATCGATATGATAGGATTTTTCATCGAGTGGAGGTTCCCGATGAGACGCGCCCTTTTCGCAACGGCCGCTTTTATCTCTCTTGCCGGCCAATCGGCGCTCGCCGCAGACGCGCCTTATATCGACGACAGGTCGAATGCCGAAGCGGTCATCCGGTCGCTTTATAGTGCCATCAGCCGGCACGAATTCGCGCGCGCCTGGGACTATTTCGGCGACACCAAGCCGGCCAAGGATTTCAACTCCTTCGTCAAAGGCTATGACGGCACCGACACGGTCGACGTAAAAACCGGTGGTGTGTCCGAAGACGGTGCTGCCGGCAGTATCTATTACAGCGTTCCGGTCGCCATTCGGGCGACGGCCAAGGACGGCAGCCAAAATGTCTTTGCCGGCTGCTATACGCTGCGACAGATCAACGCCTCGATCCAGGAACCGCCATTTCGCCCGATCTTCATCGACAAGGGTGCGCTGAAACCGTCAAGGGCCGATTTCGAAGATGCCGTGCCGGCAAGCTGCGGCGAAGGACCGCCGCCGCCGAAGAAGGACGCGGCGCTTGAGCAGGCCAAAAAGGCGTTTGGCGCCACCTATGGCGACCAATGTGACAAGGAGTTTCTAAGCACCGAGCCGGACATTTTCTCGATCCAGTATAAAGACAAGGATGCGGCTGCCAGTGATCCCGAAAGGGAAACGCGGCTTTTCCACTTCTCCTGCTCGGCCGCGGCCTATAACGAAAGCTCTATTTATTACATGAGCGACGACGTGCTCGGCGTCAGGCAATTGCAGTTCGCCGAACCCGAAATGGACATTCGCTACGAAAACAACGACAGCGAAGGCAAACTGCTGGGCATGACCATAGTTGGCTTCCAGACCTCCGGCTGGGCAACCAATTCCGATTACGACGAAGAGACCAAGACGATCGCTACGTTCAACAAATGGCGTGGCATCGGCGATGCCTCTTCATCGGGGACATATCTGTTTCGCAACGGCGATTTTTCCCTGGTCCAGTACGACGTCGACGCGTCTTACGACGGCGAGGAAAATCCGCAGACGGTCGTCGACTACAACACCGCGCCCTAGGGGGCCTTCGATAACATCCAGTTGAGTGTACCCCGCCAGTCGGTCATGCGGATTGGCGTGCCATGCGTGCCAGTTTCAAAACGGACGAAGCGGGTCGGATAGGTTCTCGATTTGGCTAGGATCGATCGGAAGAAGCCTTCCTGTTTCTCGATTGGAAACACCGGGTCCTTGCTACCCTGGCCGAAGAAGACCGGCACACGACGCTTGAATGCGGGGCTTGAGAAGAAACTCTCATCCCACAGCGAGCCGAGCAGCAGCAGCCCGTCGATGCGCCCGCCGGTGTCCTTGCGATCGGCCAGCTTCCAGCATAACGAACCGCCCATCGAGCCACAGGCGACGAAGATTTTTGCGCCCGGCGACTGCTCGGCATAGTGGCCGATCAACGCAGCGATCTGGGCGGCACCGGTGTCGCCGAAGTCGGAAAAATCCGGCGACAGATAGAGGCCGCCATTGCCGGCCATCAGGTTCTTGATGCGGTTGAAATTGCCGCCGAAGGTGATGTCGTCGGTGCCCTGCTTACGGCTGCCGCCCTGCCCGTGCAGGTAAAGCACGATGATGCTGGCGCCCCCGACTTTGCCGACGGCAATGTGGCGGACATCTCCAGCGTCGGTCTTCAGCAACAGATCCTGCTGCACCTTGCGCACGCCGGTATCGGTGTATTGCGCGTGCACACGACGCTCAGGCACTTCGTCACGGGCGTTGATGTCGCGCAACTCACGATAGTCGATGACCGTATAGGCGCCGTTGTTTTCGGATGAGAGCGTCGCCGGATAGGCGAACAGATCATCCTTGAAGGGTTTGAGTTCGAGAGCGTTGGCGTAGGCGGCACAAGAGAGCGACAAAAGAATCGCGATCAGCAGGGCCGGGAGGCCAGAGGGGGGCAAGCGGAACCGGAAGCAAGAACGAAAGGCCATCCCGCAGCCATGCGTTTTTCGGCTTCGGTTTGTCAATCCTGCAGCACGCCGCCGGCGCTTTCCAGCGCCTCGCGCGTGTCGACATCGACGGCCGCCCCTTCGCCGATCTCGACATCGATGACGTCGAGCCCTTCGGCCTCGACCAGATGACGGGCACCGGTATCGCCTTCGAGGTGAGCGATGGCGGCGAACAGCGAGCGCGGCAGCAGCACCGGGTTGCCGCGCCGGCCATTATGAGAGGCGCGCACCACCGATCGCCCTTCGGACTTGCGGAACGCCTCGATCAGCCTGTCGAGGTCGGCCGAGGCGACGCCCGGCATATCGCCGAGGACGATCAGGGCGCCGGCGGCGTCGCCAGAAACCTTGGCGATGCCTGCCTTCAGCGACGAAGACAGACCCTCGGCGAAATCCGGATTGTCGGCGAAGGTCACATCCATGCCCGACAGTGCGCTGCGCACGCGCTCGCGCTCGTGGCCGGTGACGACGATGGTGGCCGCGGCTTTCGAACCGACCGCGCGTTCGGCGGTGCGGCGGACCAGGGGCTTGCCGTCGAACAGCGCCAAAAGCTTGTTCGGCCCGCTCATGCGGCTGGAGCGGCCGGCCGCCAGAAGCACCGTCTCGACCCTTGGTTCTGCTTTGGCCGGCAGCGGCTCGCGCGGCTGCGGCCGCGTCGGAATTTCCATCAGCAGCCCGCCAACGCCCATGCCGGCAATATCCCTGGCGGTCACGTCGAGACCAGCAATCAGCCGGTCGAGCACCCAGTCGAAGCCGTTCTCCTTGGGGCTACGGGCGCAACCGGGCGCACCGATGATGCGCTTGCCGCCTAGATTGCCGAGCACCAGCAGATTGCCAGGATCGACCGGCATGCCGGCGCGAATGACGGTGCCGCTTGCCCTTTCGATGGCGGCGGGCACGACGTCGCCGAAATCGGCCATCGCCGAGGCGCCGAAGATCACCACCATATCGTTGTCGCGGATCAGCGAGGCGGCAGCCTCGGCGACGGGGCTGACCTCATGCGGGGTTCGACGCTCCGTCGTCAGCCGGCTGCCCGAACGCGCCAGGCGCGCTTCGGTGACGCGCAGCGTCTTGTCGAGCACGCTCGGCTTGATGCCGGGCAGCACCGTCTGGATGAGGCCGACGCGCACCGGCTGATAGGCGTTGACCGCAAAAATCTCGCCCTCGGCGCAGATCCTTGCCACCGCATCGACCAAAGCGAAGGCGACCGCAAACGGAATGATTTTCACCGTCGCAACCATCTGACCTTTTTCGACCGGCGCATGCTGCGCCAGCGTGGCGATGGTAATCGTCGGATCGACGGCATTGATGGCGTCGATCATCGCCGCGTCGACGGTGAATATGCCGGCAGCCTGCGCGTGGAGGTTGACCCTGCCGGTCGCAGCGCGCTTCGCCTCGATGTTGCGATGGATCATATATGCGGCGAGCTTTTCGGCCGCGGCATCCTCGCTGAGATCATCGGGCGCCAACACCGCCGCGACGACCTCGGAAATCCCGGAGGCCTTCAACAGGGACACATCCTCGGCGCTTAGCCTGTGCGCCTTGCGGAAGCGGCGCTCTCCGGCTGTGGTGGCGTGCGCCAGCACTGCCCCTTCGGCCGCATCGATCGGAACGGGACCAAATTTCACGCGACCGCGCCTTTGGATTCGAGGCCGCGAGAGCGAAAGGCGTGGATCGCTTGCGCCAACACCGCGACGGCGATCTCGGCCGGGCTGGCAGCCCCAATGTCGAGGCCGATCGGTGCATGAATGCGGGCGATCTGGTCGGCGGTCGCGCCCAAGGCCAGCAAGCGTTCGACGCGTTTCGCATGGGTCTTGCGACTGCCAAGCGCCCCGACATAGAAGCAGTTGGCGTCGAGCGCCGCCTTCAGCGCGAAATCGTCGATCTTCGGATCATGAGTGAGGGCAGCCAGCGCGGTATAGCCGTCGAGCGGCTGACGCTTCAGGACATCCTCCGGCCATTCGGCATGCAGCGCGATGTCGGGAAAGCGGTCGGACGTGGCAAACGCCGTGCGCGGATCGATGATCTCGACTGGATAGCCGGCGATCCTGGCCATCGGTGCAAGCGCCTGGCTGATGTGGACGGCGCCGATCACCACCAGGCGTGGCTGCGGCAGATGTGCGTTGAGGAAGAAGGCCCGTCCCTCAGCTTCGACCGACCCGGAATTGCCGGTGCGGAATGCCTTGGCGATGGCTGCCCCGAGTTCGCCGGCAACCTGGTCGCCCTCGCGCACGATACGGTCCCGGCCGTCACCAAGATCGGTTACCAAAACCGCCGCGCGGCGGGCACGACGTTCGGCGTTGAGTGTCTTCAGCGCGTAAGGATCCATCGACAATCAGCCCAATCTTTCGACATAGACCTTGATGCGGCCGCCACAGGACAGGCCGACCTGCCACGCAGTCTCATCGGCGACCCCGAACTCCAGCATCTTCGCCTTGCCGCTATCGATGACGTCGATTGCTTCGGTCACCACTGCGCCTTCGACGCAGCCGCCCGAAACGGAGCCATGGAAATTGCCTTCGGTGTCGATGACCAGATGGCTACCGACCGGCCGCGGTGCCGAACCCCAGGTTTCGACCACGGTGGCAATGGCGACGTCCTTGCCGTCCTTCATCCAGCCCTCCGCGATGATCAGCGGGTCGCGGGCTTCATCGAGATAGACACTGTGTTCCATGATTTTCTCCCTGGGAGACATGTGGTTATGCGACGCGCTTCGCGCCAGCCTGGATCCACCGGCGCGGGTCGACCGAACGCACCGAATTCTTGTCCAGCGACGCACAGAGATCGGCGAGCGCGTCGAGATTGTGCACCGAACGGAATTCGTCGACATGCGGCAGCATCGCCCTGACGCCGCGGGCGCGCGCCTCGAAGCCGTCGAAGCGCAGCAGCGGGTTCAGCCAGATCAGCCGCCGGCAGGATTTATGCAGCCGTTCCATTTCCTCCGACAGGCCGGCGACCTCGTCGCGCTCCAGCCCATCGGTGATCAGCAGTACCACCGCGCCTTGCCCCAGCACGCGGCGCGACCAAAAACGGTTGAATTCTGCCAGCGTATCGCCGATGCGCGTGCCGCCCGACCAGTCCTTTACCGCGGCAGAACAGTCGGCGAGTGCGGCATCGGGATCGCGATGCCGCATCTGACGGGTCAGATTGGTAAGCCTGGTGCCGAAGACGAAGGCGTGCACGCGCCGGCGCTTTTCCGTCAGCGCATGCAGGAAATGCAGGAAGATCCGCGTGTACTGGCTCATAGAACCGGAAATGTCGGCAAGCACCACCAGCGGCGGATGGACTTCGCGGGGCGAGCGGAATTTAGGCAGGATCAACTCGCCGCCGGTGCGCGCAGCCGAGCGCATCATGGCGCGCGGATCGATACGGCGGCCATGCGCATCGGCTTTGAAACGCCGCGTCCGAACCATGTCGAAGGGCAGCCGCAACTGGGCGATCGCTATCTTGGCGTCGGCCACCTCGGCGGCGTTCATCTGGGCAAAATCCTTGCCTCTCAGCACCTCGTTGCCGGAGAAGGTGAAGCGCGCGTCGACCTCGATCTCGGGAACTTCCTGCGCCGGCTGGTTCTTCTGGTGACCCTCGAACATCGCCTGGCTGACGCGGTTCTCGGCCGCGCGGGGTTTTTGCTTCCCTTTGTTGTCGGGAGCGATCGGCGAAAAGATCGCCAGCATCTTTTCGATCAGCTCGTGCGACTTCCAGAACAGCCGGAAGGTCTCGTCGAAGGTGGCGTGATCTTCGTGCCTCGAGACCAGCACGGCGTGCAGCGTCCAGTAGAAATCGTCACGCGAGCCGATGCCGGCAGCGAGCACTGCCTCGATGGCGTCTTTGACCGAGGCCGGTCCGACACGCATACCGGCCTTGCGCAAGGTGCGGGAGAAATAGACGACGTTGTCGGCGATCCGCCCGTCCGCCGTTGCCTCTTTGGGTTCCGCACGCGGCATCGCCCTACTCCGCCGCCGACAGCTCGGCCTTGACCTCGTTGAGGATGCGCCGGCCTTCGCCCTCACCGATGCGGGCAATATCGTCCTGGTATTTCAGCAGCACGCCAATCGTGTCGGAAACCGTCTCAGGGTCCAACGCCACCTTGTCGAGTTCGGTCAGCGCGCCGGCCCAGTCAATGGTCTCGGCGACGCCGGGCACCTTGAACAGCTCGATCTGACGCAGCTTCTGGATGAATGAAACGACCTCGGCCGAAAGCCGGCTGTTGGCCTGCGGCACCTTTCGGCGGACGATCTCAAGCTCGCGCTCGGCATTGGGATAATCGACCCAGTGATAAAGGCAGCGCCGCTTCAGCGCGTCGTGGATTTCGCGCGTGCGGTTGGTGGTGATGATGACGATCGGCGGCTCCTCCGCCTTGATGGTGCCGAGTTCGGGCACCGTCACCTGGAAATCGGAAAGGATTTCGAGCAGGAATGCCTCGAAGGCCTCGTCGGTGCGGTCGAGTTCGTCGATCAGGAACACCGGTGCGGCGCCCGGCTTGCCAGTCAGCGCATCGAGCACCGGGCGGCGGATCAGATACTTTTCGGAAAAGACGTTGCGTTCCATGTCGGAGCGGTCGACCTTGCCGGCCGCCTCCTCCATGCGGATTTCGATCATCTGCGCGGCGTAGTTCCACTCGTAGACGGCAGACGAGACATCGAGCCCTTCATAGCATTGCAGGCGGATCAGCCTACGGCCAAGGGCCTCGGCCAGCACCTTGGCGATCTCGGTCTTGCCGACGCCCGCCTCACCCTCAAGGAACAGCGGACGCTTCATGCGCAGCGACAAAAACAGCACAGTCGCCAGCGACCGGTCCGCCACATAATCCGCACCGGTCAACAGATCGAGCGTCTCGTCGATGGTCCGCGGCACGGGGCGCGATTTCAGCTCGGTCATTTGATCTCCATGGACGCGGCCATCAAAGCCTCTACAGAGCGTGGTAGCTGCGGTCGTGATAGATCAGCGGCCGCAAATTATCGCCGGTGCGCAGGCCTGTCACCTTGCCAAAAAGCACACGATGAGTGGCCAAATCCTTGGTGTCGATCAGCTCGCAGTCGAAGACGGCAAGCGCGCCCTTCAACGTCGGCGCACCGGTCGAGATGACGTCCCATTCGGCCAATGCGAAACGCTCCTCGACCGGCAGGCCGGTGATGCCGGAAAAGCCGATCGATAGCGGCTCCTGATCCGAAGCCAGCGTGTTCAGGGCAAATTTGCCGTTTTTCACAAACGGCTCGTTCTTGGGATTTTCACGATTGAGGCAGACCAGGATGGTCGGCGGCGTGTCCGACACCGAGCAGGCCGCGATCACCGTCGCGCCACGCTTGCCCGCCGGGCCGTCAGTGGTGACCACATGCACATGGCCGGCAAAATGGGCCATAGCGTCGCGGTAGGCCTGCGGCCCGATTTCATTCTTCTTCAGCACCGATGATTTTCCGTTAGTCAGAACCAGCCGTTATATATGACCGCATATTGCATGCCACAAGCGAAGTGCTTGAGCTATATCCCGAATTCGCGTGTTGCGCCAAAGCTGGCCAGCCTTTAGGTCTTGACGGCATTGGCGCCGGCAAAACACGCGACCGGCGCGGAGGAATTCTTCGCTCGCATGCGACCTTGGACAACCACGATAGCGGTGCTGGCCTGGCTCTCGCTCGCCGGTAGTGCGAGTGCCGAGACGCTGCTGATCGGTGTCGCGGCGCCTTTGTCGGGGCCGTCGGCGATCCTCGGCAAGCAGATCGAGGCAGGCGCGACAATGGCGGCTGAAGCGAGTGATACCGAGATCAGGACGATCGATGACGCCTGCACGGCCGCTGGCGGCGTTGCCGCCGCGCGGGAATTCGCCGCGGCCAAGGTCAAGGTCGTCATCGGTTTTCTGTGCACCGACGCAATCGAGGCGGCTCTGCCGATCCTCAAGGATGCCGACATCCCGGTGATCACCGTCGGCGTGCGCACGGAAAGCCTGACCGACCGGCGCGCCAAGACGGGATGGCCGATCTATCGTCTCGGGCCGCGCGGCGACGACGAGCGCAATGCCGTCGCCGCCACCCTCACCCGCCTATGGCAGAACGAGCTGTTCGCTATCGTCGACGATGGCACGATCTATGGCCGCGAAATGGCCGAGACGTTTCGGTCTGCCGCCGAGCAGGCGGCATTGAAGCCAGTGTTCGTCGACACGTTCCGGCCGCAGCTCGACAACCAGATCGGCCTGATCGGCCGACTGAAGAAAGCCGGCGCAACGCATGTCTTTGCCGGTGGTGACGGCGATGATGTCGCCATTATGGGCCGCGACGCCGGCCAGCTCGATACCGGCATGGTGTTTGCCGGCGGTGAAGCGCTGCGCGCGCCGCTCGGCGACGTGCCTTACGCCGTCGGCACGCTAATGATCGCGCCGCCCGAATGGGTTGACGTCGCCGACCCCAAGGTGCTGCAAAGCTTTGTCGCACAAAACATCGTGCCGGATGGTTATACGGTTCCCGCCTATGCCGCGGTCGAGATCGCCCGCGAGGCCTTTGCGGCTTCCGAAACCTCCGGCAAAAGCCTGGCTGACCTGCTTACTGGACATGACTTCACTACGGCGATCGGGCCGATCCGCTTTGACGAGAAAGGCGACCTGACGCAAAATCCTTATCGCGCCTACCGTTTCGACGGCGGCCGTTTCGTGCGGGCGGAGAGCCAATAATGTTCCATACCGGTCCGCGCAATCTCATCACCGACGTTGCCGGCTTGCGGGTTGGCAATGCGGCGAATGCCAAGCTGAAATCCGGTGTGACCACTGTCATCTGCGACGAACCGGCCGTGGCCGGCGTGCAAATCCTGGGCGGTGCGCCGGGCACCCGCGAAACCGACCTGCTCGAGCCGCACAATTCAATCCATGCCATCCACGCCGTGGTGCTTTCGGGCGGTTCGGCCTTTGGCCTCGACGCCGCGTCGGGGGTACAGGCGGCATTGCGCGAAAGAGGCATCGGCGTCGAGGTCGGCGGCTTTCGCGTGCCGATCGTGCCGGCGGCGATCCTGTTCGACCTGCGCAATGGCGGCGACAAGGATTGGGGCCGGTATCCGCCTTACCGCGACCTCGGCTACGAAGCCGCGCAAGCCGCCGCGATAGACTTTGCGCTCGGCACCGCCGGCGCGGGTGCCGGCGCGCTGAGCTCCGGTCTGAAGGGCGGGCTCGGCTCGGCCTCGACAATGCTGGACAGCGGCGTCACCATCGGCGCGCTCGCCGCCGTCAACCCGACCGGCTCGGTGACGGTCGCCGGGACCCGCCATTTCTGGGCGGCACCGTTCGAGATCGGCGACGAGTTCGGCGGCTTAGGCTATCCCCACCCGATGCCTCACGGTGCCAGAAAGATCCTGCTGAAGTTCCGTGACAAGCATGCCGCAGAGCAGGCGGAAACCGGCGCCAACACGACCATCGCCGTGATCGCCACTGATGCGGTCCTCACCAAGGCCGCCGCCAAACGCCTGGCGATATCAGCGCATGACGGCTTTGTCCGTGCCATTTGGCCGACGCACACGCCCGCCGACGGCGATCTGGTCTTCGCGCTGGCAACGGGCAAGAGCGGCATCGAGCTCGGGCCCAACGATGCAATCGATCTCTACGCAGCTGCCGGCGCGACGATGGCGCGCGCCATCAGCCGCGGCGTCTTTGCCGCGACGCCGGCCGAGGGCGATCTCTTCCCGGTCTGGTCGTCGCGCTGAACGCGCCAACGCTGTGGTCGGGCGACCGATCAGGTGGGGTCGGATTTTTCTTCCTCGAACGTGACCGCAACATCCGAGTTTGCCGACAGGCGCACCTTCTGGCCCTCGACCTCGGCGACGAGGCTGAGAGGAATGAAGTGGTGATGGCCCCTGTGAGCGCCCTCGCCGCTGTCGCGCTTGGTCAGCTTGATGCGATCCCCGTCGACCTTGTCGACGGTGCCGACATGGACGCCGTCGGCGCCGATCACTTCCATACGTTCGCGGATCTTGGCTGCATCGGTCATGGGGGTCTCCCTTAGGGCGCCGCGCGTCCTTTGGACGCGCAAAGGATGCTCTAAACATTTTGAATCAATGCATCGTGCCCTTCCGAAAATCGATTCTGATTTTCGGAAGGCACGATGCGATGAAGCTGCCGACAATAACAAACGACAGCCGGATTGGATGCATCGACTTCGTGTTTCAGTTAGCACGATCTTTTGACAGCATCGTGATAGGGAATTTAACGACGTCGACTGCCTGAACGGAAAGCCCCATGCGAAATCTTGCCCTGTTTGCCGTCTGCCTGTTCGCCCAGCTTGCAACTTTGGTCGCCGCCTACGCAGGCGATGTCGCCGAGCTTGAGATCCTCGGCTTCAGCAGTGACGGCGGCATCTTCGCCTTCGAAGAATATGGCGTCCAGGACGGATCGGGATTCCCGTATGCCAACCGCTATTACATCAACACGGCCGACGACAATTTTCTCAAGGGCTCGCCGATCCGTATCCGGCTCGACCACGAGAATGCCACCGTGGACGCAGCGCGGCTGCAGGCCCGGCAAAAGGGCGAAGCGATCGTCAGTCAGGCGGAAGTCACGGCAAATCGCGGCATCACCGCCGGCTTCAACCCGGTGACCGAGCTTTCTGCCGACCCCTTCCGCATGGTGGTCAATCCGCGCCCGATCTTTTCGCCGGTCGACGAACCGCTCGAGTTCCGGCTCGACCAGATCGGCATGAACGACACCGAACGCTGCCAGAGCCAGGGCGAGATCAAGGGCTTTCGCCTGCTGCGCATCGAAGCGAGAGACGGCAGCCTGACGAGGATTATTCACGAGGACAAATCGATCCCGCAAAGCAGAGGCTGTCCGAATGGGTACCAGATCGGCGCGGTCCAGACATTTTCGCTGGATAGCCTCAGCGCCTATGCCGTGCTGATCGCGGTGCGCCAATACGGCTTCGAAGGGCCGGACTATCGCTGGATCGCGGTAACCGGTCGCCTGTGACGTTCCCCGCCATGCGCTATCGCGCTCTGCGCCGTCTCCGCCGCTCCTTGCCGCCGCTGCGCACCGCTTTTGTCGGTGCCTTGTTGTGGGCCATGGCGATGGGCGCCAGCGCGCTGCTCAATCTGCAGCTGTACGATTGGGAGACCCCGGCGAAGGTCCGCTTCGTCTCGCTGCTTTATGCTGCCGGCGGCGCGCTGGCCTTCCCGGTTGGGCTGTTTCTGGCGCGACTCGTCTCCCTCGGACGCAACTGGGAGATCGCCCTCGCTGCCGCCTTCGTCTGCCTTCTCACCGTGACTATCGCCTTCACCGGCGGCCTCTTTGGGCTGCAATACCGCTCCTACTATGTCCAATGGCATGCGCCCGCGCTCACCATCACCTGGGTTTTCCAGTTCGTGTTCACGATGTTGACGGCGCTCTACCAGTTCGTCGTCCTCGGCATCCGGCTGTATTTTCCGCTCGGTTTCATTGCGCTGGCTGTCGCCAGTGTCTGGTTTGCGCGCCAGCAACGTTGAGCATTTTGCTTGCCTCTGTTAGGACGCGGGCAAATGCTCTTGCAAGTCAGGACCGACTGATGATCCCTCGCTACTCCCGGCCGGAAATGGTGGCCATCTGGTCGCCCGAAACCCGGTTCCGCATCTGGTTCGAGATCGAGGCCTACGCCTGCGACGCATTGGCCGAGCTCGGCGTCATCCCGAAGGAGGCCGCCAAGACCATTTGGGAGAAAGGCGGGGCGGCGAAATTCGATGTCGAAGCCATCGACGAGATCGAACGCGTCACCAAGCACGACGTCATCGCCTTTCTCACCCATCTTGCCGAATTCGTCGGGCCGGATGCCCGCTTCATCCATCAGGGCATGACATCCTCCGACGTTCTCGACACCTGTTTTGCCGTGCAGCTCACCCGGGCCAGCGACATCCTCCTGGCCGACATTGACGGGCTGCTTGCGGCGCTCAAGCGCCGCGCCTTCGAGCACAAGGATACGATTACCATCGGCCGCAGCCACGGCATCCATGCCGAGCCGACCACTTTCGGCGTCAAGCTGGCGCAGGCCTATGCCGAATTCTCGCGCTGCCGCGAGAGGCTGGTGCACGCACGCGAGGACATCGCCACCTGCGCCATCTCGGGTGCGGTCGGCACCTTCGCCAATATCGACCCCTATGTCGAAGAGTACGTGGCCAAGAAACTTGGGCTGAAGCCCGAGCCGGTGTCGACGCAGGTGATCCCGCGCGACCGCCATGCGATGTTCTTCGCCACGCTCGGCGTCATCGCCTCGTCGATCGAGCGGCTGGCGATCGAGATGCGCCATCTGCAGCGCACCGAGGTACTGGAGGCGGAGGAGTATTTTTCGCCCGGACAAAAGGGCTCGTCGGCGATGCCGCACAAGCGCAACCCGGTGCTGACCGAGAACCTCACCGGCCTTGCTCGCATGGTGCGCTCCTTCGCGCTGCCGGCAATGGAGAATGTGGCGCTGTGGCACGAGCGCGACATCTCGCACTCGTCGGTCGAGCGCATGATCGGGCCCGACGCGACGGTGACGCTCGATTTCGCGCTGTCACGGCTGACCAGCGTCATCGACAAACTGCTGGTCTACCCCGACAACATGCTGAAGAACATGAACAAGTTCCGCGGCCTCGTGCATTCGCAGCGCGTGCTGCTGGCGCTGACGCAAGCCGGCATTTCGCGTGAGGAAGCCTACCGGCTGGTGCAGCGCAATGCCATGAAGGTGTGGGAGCAAGGCGCTGATTTCCTTGAGGAACTTTTGGCCGACAAGGACGTTGTTGCAGCCCTGCCTGAGGCCGAGATCCGCGAGAAATTCGACTTGGGCTATCATACCAAGCATGTCGACACGATCTTCAGCCGAGTGTTCGGAGAAGCCTGATGATTTCGGCGGCCGGAGATTTCGATTTTCTTGCCCTGCCCGGCCGCGGCAATTCCGGACCGGATCATTGGATGTCGCATTGGTGCAGGGTGCTCCCCAATTCGAGCCGCGTGCTGCAGGCAGAGTGGGACCGGCCGAAGCCTGAAGACTGGATCGGCCAGGTGGATGCTGCGGTGGCCGCCGCACCGCGCCGCATCGTGCTGCTTGCACATTCGCTGGCAGTGGCGACGGCGGTGAAGTGGGCTTCCGGGGCCAGTCAAAGCCAGCTCGACAAGGTCGCGGCGGCGTTCCTGGTCGCCGCGACCAATGTCGAGGATACCGATCCCTCATTCGACGCGGTGCGCCCGTTCGCGCCGATGCCGCTGAAGCGCCTGCCCTTCCCGGCATTGGTGGTGGCGAGCCGCAGCGACCCGCGCGTCACCTTCGACAAGGCGACCGCTTTTGCCGCAGCCTGGGGCGCGGATATCGCCGATGCCGGCGATCTCGGCCATATGGGAAACGAGGCCCGCCTGGGCGTATGGCCAGCGGGCCTGCTGATGCTAGGACGCTTACTCGAGAAGGCTAACCTCTAGCCTACGCCTTACCGGGAACCGTCCTTATCACTGTGCCCCACGGATCCTCGCGGGTAGTGTCGCTCGCGGCATTGTCCGAACGCATCTCGACCCAGGCCAGGCCGGAGCGGGAGGGATCTCGGCGACCGGCACCCGGGCTCTGCCACGCATTTGCGCCAATGTGGTGATGATAGCCGCCGGACGACAGGAACACCGCCGCGCCACCATATTTTGCCACCGTGTCGAAACCGAACTCCTGGTGCCACCATGCTTCGGCTTCTTCCGGCCTGCCGACCCGCAAATGGACGTGGCCGATAATGCTGTTTTCCGGCGCGCCCTGCCAGCCGGTGTCGCCGGCCGGCACTTCGGCAACCACCGAAGGGATGTTCAGCCGCTCCGTCGCCATCGCGATCTTGTCGCCGTTCCATTTCCAGTCCTGCGGACGGCGGTCGGCATAGATCTCGATGCCGTTGCCTTCCGGGTCGGTCAGATAAAGCGCCTCGCTGACCAGATGATCGGACGCGCCCTCGATGCCAATCTTGCCGGCGATGGCGTGATTGATCCAGCGGCCGAGATCGGCCCGACTGGGTAGTAGGAAGGCGGTGTGGAAAAGACCGGCGCTGCGCGGGTCATCCGGTTTCGCAGCCGGATCCGCTTCGATGTCGAGCAAAGGACGATTGACTGCGCCGAGCGTGATCGTGCCGCCGGAGCGGCTCAGTTCCTGCAAACCGACGACTTTGCGATAGTAGGCAGCGAGATTTTCTGCATGGCGCGCCCGCAAGCCGACGCGGGCAACGCTGACCGGGGTCGTCGCGGCAAAAGGCAGTTCGCTCATCAAAGTGCTCCGTTCAGGCGGCGCTCGACAAGCTTCCAACAGAGGAACCCGGCGCCATCAATCATTCTACGCCGTGTCCGTGCCAAAATCTCGGAACAGCCATTCTTTCCTGGCGACAGATCGTCGATCGCGATCGTTCACACAAGAGCGCAAGAAGCGAACATGGTGTTCACAATAGCGAGCAGAACCGGGCTCGTGAGAGGCCGTTTGCGTGTCGCTGTTGAGTTTATACCCGGTTGCACCCGACAGCGCCTCTCGCTACATGCGCGCCATGAAAGTCAGGGAAGCAGATATTCTCATCGTGCCGGGCTACACCAATTCCGGCCCCGATCATTGGCAGAGCCGCTGGCAGTCGAAACTATCGACAGCGCGCCGCGTCGAACAGGCGGAATGGTCGAAGCCGGTGCGCGAGGATTGGACGGCCGGTGTCGCCAAGGCGGTTAACGAGGCCGAGCGGCCGGTCGTCATCGTCGCCCATTCGCTTGGCGTCGCCGCGGTCATCCAGGCCTTGTCTCGGTTCGAGCGGCCGGTCGCCGGCGCTTTTTTCGTGGCGCCGCCCGATGTCGCCAATCCAAAGATAAAGCCGAGGCACCTGATGACCTTCGGTCCCTATCCGCGTGACCCGCTGCCGTTTCCGTCGGTGGTGATCGCCAGCCGCAACGACCCGTTCTGCGCCTTCGGCGTCGCCGAGGACATTGCCGCGGCTTGGGGCTCGCTGTTCATCGACGCCGGCGATGCCGGCCATCTCAACGCGGATTCCGGCTTTGGCCCCTGGCCCGAAGGGTCGATGACGTTCGCGAAATTCCTGACGGATCTCTAGGAAGCGATTGAACCCCTGACGCTGCTCAGCAGGGTCTTTGCCCCAAGCGAAATCAGCGAATGCTCGGAACCCATCGCCAGCAGCCGGTAACCCATCGACACCACGCGACCGGCGATGGCCGGTTCCATCACATAGATCGCCGCATGCTTGCCGGCTTTGCGGGTGCGCTCGGCGATCGAGGCGACGGTCTCCATCATGCTCTCCAGCGTCGAACTGACGGTGGTTCCCTTCGACCAGGCGATCGAGAAATCCGACGGGCCGAGGAAGATCCCGTCGATACCCGGCGTGTCGAGAATGCCGTCGAGTGCATCAAGCGCGGCGCGCGTTTCGACCATGGCGAACGCCATGGTGCGCTGGTTACTGTCGCGCAGCCAGTCGGCATAATCGCCCTTGCCATGGCGCGGAAAGGCATAGGTCGGCCCCCAGGAGCGCTCGCCGAGTGGCGGGTATTTCATGGCGGCGGCAAACAGCTTTGCGTCCGCCACCGAATTCACCATCGGGGCGATCACAGCCTCGGCGCCGAAGTCGAGCGCGCGGCTGGCCATGTCGAAGCGGCCGACCGGGATGCGCACCAGCGCCGGCTTGTTGGCCGCCAGCACCGGCACAAGCCCGCGCAGCACGCTGTCCTCGTGATGGCCACCATGCTGCATGTCGAGCGTAACCGCGTCGAACCCTTGTCTGGCCAATATCTCGACAGTCAGGGCATCCGGCACGCCGGACCATGCGGTGAACAGCGTCTCGTCGGCCGCCAGGCGTGACTTCAGGGACATTGGTGATTTCCTCTTTGCTTGCAGCAATTCAGCCGGAAATGACCGCAAAGGCAAAGAAAAACCGCCCGGTTAGGCCGGGCGGTCGATTGGTCCAGCATTCGATCGATGTCGGTGGAAGGATCAGGTGTTCTTGATCTGCTCAATCGCCTGCGCCATCAATTCATCCATGGTGCGGCGGATCTGATGGTCCGACTGATCGATGCCGGCCGCATCGAAATCCTTGCGTATCTTGCGGAAGACGTCGTGATCGCCGGCTTCCTCGATGTCGCTGACGACCACTTCCCTGGCATAAGCGTCGGCATCGGCGCCGGATTTGCCGAGCTTTTCGGCAGCCCACAGGCCGAGCGCTCTATTGCGGCGTGCCGCAGCCTTGAACCGAAGTTCCTCGTCGAATGCGAATTTGCGCTCGAAGCCCTCTTCGCGGTCTTTCATGCTGCTCATGGCATCCCTCCGTGAAATCCGATTCGTTGTGCCAATATGTGTTGCCGGAGCACAAACCAAAAGGGCGCCGGCCGGTCAATATGCTACATTGCTTGCTGCGCTGCGGCATTTCGGTCCCCGAAAGCGGTTGGTTGAAAGGATTTGCCGATTGAGCAAACAGTGCGATTGGGATAGACACCGGCATTGAACCCCACCGTCGCCATCTTATTTTAGGCAGACGGACAGGAACTGGTCGCTTGCCGCCTGCCCGCAAATCCAGAGAAAAATCAGATGAAAAATCGCCGCCGCATTTATGAAGGCAAGGCCAAGATCCTTTATGAGGGACCGGAGCCTGGCACGCTGATCCAGTTCTTCAAGGACGACGCCACCGCTTTCAACAAGAAGAAGCATGAAATCGTCGATGGCAAAGGCGTGCTCAACAACCGCATTTCCGAGCACATCTTCAATCATCTCAACCGGATGGGCATTCCGACCCACTTCATCCGCCGGCTCAACATGCGCGAGCAGCTGATCAAGGAAGTCGAGATCATCCCGCTCGAAGTGGTGGTGCGCAACGTCGCCGCCGGCTCGCTGGCCAAGCGCTTGGGCATCGAGGAAGGCACCGTGCTGCCGCGCTCGATCATCGAATTCTATTACAAGGCCGATGCGCTCGACGATCCGATGGTATCGGAAGAGCACATCACCGCCTTCGGCTGGGCGAGCCCGCAGGAGATCGACGATGTCATGGCGCTGGCCATTCGCGTCAACGACTTCCTTTCCGGCCTGTTCATGGGCGTCGGGATCCAGCTCGTCGATTTCAAAATCGAATGCGGCCGCCTGTTCGAAGGCGATATGATGCGCATCGTCGTCGCCGACGAGATCTCGCCGGATTCCTGCCGGCTGTGGGACGTGGCGACCCAGGACAAACTCGACAAGGACCGCTTCCGCCGCGACATGGGCGGGCTCGTCGAAGCCTATCAGGAAGTTGCCCGCCGCCTCGGCATCATGAACGAGAACGAACCGCCGCGCCCTGCCGGACCGGTGCTCGTCGCATCGACCGACGGTGTCAAAGGCAAGCCGCACTGACGGCTTGCCCGCTCAACAGGTGAACAGGAGCATGTCCAGCGTGATCAAGGCCCGCATTACCGTAACCCTCAAGAACGGCGTGCTCGACCCACAAGGCAAGGCAATCGAGCATGCGCTTTCCGGAATGGGTTTCGGCGGCGTCGGCCAGGTGCGGCAAGGCAAGGTTTTCGATATCGAGCTTGCCGAGGGCGACAAGGCCAAGGCCGAGGCCGATCTGAAAGCTATGTGCGACAAGCTTCTGGCGAATACGGTGATTGAGAATTACGCGGTGGAGATCGGCTGAGCTTGTCGAAAGACATCCAGATATCGAAGTTCATGAGTCTTGTTTTACGCCATGCTCCCAATGAAGCGGGGCTGACTTTGGATGAGAACGGTTGGACTGATTTCAACAAACTTTGCGCGGCGATTCAGGCGAAGTTCGGCACATCCGCCGCCGAGGTTGTTCGGATCATCGACGAGAACCCGAAAAAGCGCTTTGCAATCGACGGTGATCGTGTCCGTGCGGTTCAAGGCCACAGTGTCGAGATTGATCTCGGCCTGTCGCCATCAATTCCTCCAACAGTCTTATATCACGGCACCAAGGAAGAGTTTCTCCCCAGCATCTTACGAGAAGGCTTGATCAGCCAGTCTCGGCAGCACGTTCATTTGTCAAAAGACATTGAAACAGCTGTGATCGTCGCACAGCGCCGCAAGGGGAGAAGTGTTATCCTGCGGATCGACTCGGAAAACATGGCCAAAAACGGCGCCTTATTTTTTCTTTCCGAAAATGGCGTCTGGCTGACCAGCCATGTTTTGCCGCGATATCTGTTCCAACTCAACGAGCATGAATTCTCATGAAATCAGCCGTCGTCCTGCTCCCCGGCCTTAATCGCGACCGTGACATGATCGCGGCGCTGACCAAGATTTCCGGCACGCCGCCGGTCACCGTCTGGCAGACCGACACTGAAATTCCCGACGTCGACCTGATCGCCATTCCCGGCGGCTTTTCCTTTGGCGATTATCTGCGCTGCGGCGCTATTGCCGCGCGCATGCCGGTAATGCGGGCTGTGGCCGAAAAGGCGGCCAAGGGCGTCACGGTCATCGGCGTCTGCAACGGCTTCCAGATCCTGGTCGAGGCCGGCCTGTTGCCGGGTGCATTGATGCGCAACACCTCGCTGAAATTCGTCTGCCGGCAAGTCAAGCTGCAGATCGCCAATGCCAACTCGATGTTCACCAGCCGCTATCAGCCGGGCCAGGTCATCCGCGCGCCGGTGGCGCATCATGACGGCAATTATTTTGCCGATGCCGAAACGCTGGCCCGCCTCGAAGGCGAAGGCCAGGTGGTGTTCCGCTACGCCGAAGGCACCAATCCCAACGGCTCGATCAACGACATTGCCGGCATCGTCAACGGCCGTGGCAATGTGCTCGGCCTGATGCCGCATCCCGAGAACCTGATTGAAGCGGCGCATGGCGGCAGCGACGGCCGGGCGCTGTTCGAAAGCGCGCTGGGCATCGCCGCTTGATGCATTCAATCTTCCTCCTGGAGCGACGGTCATGAAACTCTATTCGCGACCGCTGTCGCCCTATTCGTCGATCGTGCGGGCGCTGGCCTACATCAAGAACGTGCCGCTCAAGGTCATTGCACCGCCGCCTGGGTTTCCCATTCCCGAGGCATTCCGTGCCATCTCCCCGCTCAACCGGATTCCAGTGCTGATCACCGGCTCGGGCGAAACGATCGTCGAATCCGTGGTCATTGCCGAATATCTGGAGGAGCGCTTTCCCGAGCCAGCGCTGCTGCCCAAGGATTCGAAAGACCGGGCGTTGGTGCGCATGTTCGCCCGCATCACCGACCTTGACGTGCTCGCCCCAACGATGAAGCTGTTCGAGCTCTATTTCGTGCCGCAGCGCAACGAGGCGGAGATCAAGGCACAGTTCGCCCGATTGCATCACGGGCTTGCGGCAATCGAGGCCCGCATGGCGCATGGCCCGTTCGCGCTCGGCGACGACATCTCCTTCGCCGATGCGTGGCTGACGCCGACCCGCTTCGTCTTCAACAATTTCAGGGCGACGATCGGCCGCCCCGACCTGCTTGACGCCTATCCGAAATTCGATGCCTATGAGCAAATCGCCTTGCAGCATCCGGCGCTGTCGCGCGTCTGGGGTGAGATGACAGACGGTCTGAAGATCTTTCTGTCCGAACTCGAGATGGGCGCCGCTTGACCATGCGATTGACACTCGCCCGCCTCGCCGTCGCTACTGCCGCCGGGCTTGTACTCGCCTCATGCCAGTCAAGCCCGAAGAGCACGCCGGCGCCGGCGGGCAAGAGCGCGTCACTGCTTGCCATGGAGCAGGTGGCAATAGCTGCCCACAAATGCTGGATCGCCAGCAAGGACCCTGCCTTCAAGTCCTATCAGATGGCCAACGAGCTGAATTCGTTCAGCGGCACGCCGCGCTTCCTGCTGGTGCCGGCCAAACATTATGGCGGAAAGCCGTTGCTGGTCGTGCAGGCGCAAGGCAATTCGAGCCGCGTCGACGTGTTCGGCCCATTGATGGCGGAACCGCTCGGCGGCCGCATCGGCTCGGACATTGCCCGCTGGCAGGCGGGCAATCCGGCCTGTGGCGCTGCTGCCTAGCCCAATGGGTCGCTTGCTGCAGATCACCGGTCTGGTCGTCGGCCTGGCCGGGCTCGTCCTGCAGCTCTGCATCACCGTCCCGGCATCAATGGAAGCCGGCCGCGGCTTTGTCGGCTCGCTGGTCTTCTATTTCAGCTTCTTCACCATCCTGACCAACATCGGCGCGGTGCTCGTCCATGCCTCGTTGCTGTCGTCGACGGGTTATGCCTGGTTTCCGGCCTTGCCGGGCCACGGATACGGGCGGGCGTAGCCGTCGCCATAAGCCTGGTCCTCATTATCTATGCCACGGTCCTGGCGCAGCTTTGGCAGCCGCAAGGGCTGTTCCTGCTCTGCGACGTGCTCCTGCACTATGTGACGCCGGTGGTGTTCGTGCTGTGGTGGCTTGTGGCGGGCGCCGACGGCTCGACGCGATGGCGTGACATCTCGTGGTGGATGATCTATCCGATCGCCTATCTGGCCTACGCGCTGCTGCGGGCGCCGATCGTCGGCGAAGTACCCTATCCATTCCTCGACGTCTCCAAACACGGGGCGGCCAGCGTCGCCGTCTCGGCTCTGGCCATCACCGGGCATTTTCTGGTTCTGTGTATCGTGGCCGTGCTTGTGGACCACGGCGTATCGAGGCTCAGGGCGGCGGGCGTCCGCTAAAGTGCGGTGCCTCAACCCTCAGTCCCAGAACGGCCTGAGGCCCTCACGATGGGCATCACAACGCGTAATGCCTATGTCCTTGAGCTGGTCGTCGGTCATCTCGAGCAGGACCAGCCGGCTGCGCCGACGATCCATTAGCCTGCCAATCCATCTCGCGAAGGATCCGAGCGTACGCACCAGCCGACTAACATAGGTTGGCCGGCCTAACGGAGGCGCCACCTGCATCTGCAATTCAGCCCTAACGGAGCGGATTGTCTCTATTGTAGCCATTTTTTTTCTGCCAAAACTTCGGATTGTACCCTTCTCGCCGCCGATCTGATATGTATTGACTCACATCCTGGTGCAATGTAAAAAATTGTCACCATGACAACTTGGCTGCCAGATCTTACCGCGGGTACCGGCCCGCTCTATCAGCGGCTTGCCGATTCCATCGAGACGGACATCGACCGCGGCCTGATCGGTGCAGGGGCAAAGCTGCCGCCGCAGCGCGATCTGGCATACGACATCGGCACGACCGTCGGCACGGTCGGCAGGGCCTATCAATTGCTGCGCGAGCGGGGATTGGTCAGCGGCGAGGTGGGCCGCGGAACCTATGTTCTCGCTCAGCAGTCGGAAAGCGCAAAGCCGGATTTCCTGGAGCCGGTCGAACAAGGCACGCGCTATATGGATGCGCCCGGCGACAAGATGCGCTTCGATAGCACCGCCGCACCGGATGTCGGCCAGGGTGCCATCGTCGCCGATGTGTTGACACGCACGGCGCAAGACCATCCGCATGAGATTTCAAGCTACACGCGTGATTTCCCGGACCGCTGGTTCGAGGCCGGCAGGCGCTGGCTGTCGCGCAATTCCTATCGCCCGGCGGCGGATGCCATTGTCCCCACGCTCGGCACCCACGCCGCGGTGATGGCAACAATTGCGGGGCTCACCGCCCCCGGCGACTATGTCGTCTTCGAGCACCTCACCTATTCGCAGATCTCCCGCAGCGCCGGCCTGATCGGTCGCCGGACCGCACTGGTGGCGGCTGACGACGAGGGCATCGATCCCCAGGATTTCGAGCGCGTCTGCGCACAAAAGCACCCGAAGATGATGTTTTTGATGCCGACGGCCAAGAACCCGACGCTGACAACGCTGTCGGCATCGCGCCGCGAGGCAATCGCGCATGTCGCCCGTCAATATAACGTCGTCTTGATCGAGGACGATCTCTATGGCGGACTGACCGACGACCCGACGCCTTTACTGGCCGAATATGCTCCCGAACGGACCATCGTTGCCGGCGGCCTGTCGAAATCGGTCGCGGCGGGTGTTCGCGGCGGTTGGCTCGCTTGCCCGCCGGCCTATCGTCACCGCATCCGGGTTGCCCATAAGATGATGACGGGCGGCCTGCCCTTTCTGCTGGCGGAGGTGGGCAGCCGGCTGGTGTTGTCCGGTCAGGCCGCCGAGATGCGCAAGCGCAGCATTGCCGAGATCGGTGCGCGCATCGCGATCGTGCGCGAGACACTCGACGGCTTCGACTTCAAGGCGCTGGATAATGTGCCGTTCGTCTGGCTCACTTTGCCGGACCCATGGCTTTCCGGCACTTTCAAACAGGCTTGCCTCGAACATGGCGTGCTCATCGACGACGAGGACGAGTTCAAGGCGGGGCGTTCCGAACAGGCCTTTCACGGCGTGCGGTTTGGCATCTCGCAGCCGCGACAGCGGGACGATATTGCGCACGGCGTCGCTGTGATCCGGCGGCTTCTGGACGAAGGCCGCGCCGGCTACGACAGCTTTTCCTGAACCGGCTTGAAACCGGCGGGTCGAGTGGCGATCTTCCGCTACTTGCGGCAAGCTGTTGCTTTCCGTCGTTTTAGTCATCCGACGGGGTGTATCGGCTGCAAAGCTTGCGATAAGACGGGACTCGATCCCAAGGACACAAATTGCCGATCATGACCATTTCCAATTCCGTGCCGATCACTCCGGAACTCATTGCCGCGCACGGGCTGAAGCCCGACGAGTACCAACGCATCCTCGACCTGGTCGGGCGCGAGCCGAGCTTTACCGAACTCGGTATTTTTTCCGCGATGTGGAACGAGCATTGTTCCTACAAATCCTCGAAAAAATGGCTTCGTACGCTGCCGACCACCGGGCCGCAAGTCATCCAGGGCCCGGGCGAGAATGCCGGCGTGGTCGACATCGGCGACGGCGACTGCGTCGTCTTCAAGATGGAGAGCCATAACCATCCCTCCTATATCGAGCCTTATCAGGGAGCGGCGACCGGCGTCGGCGGCATCCTGCGCGATGTCTTCACCATGGGCGCGCGGCCGATCGCGGCGATGAACGCGCTGCGCTTCGGTGCGCCGGATCATCCCAAAACCAGGCACCTCGTTGCCGGCGTCGTTTCCGGCGTCGGTGGCTATGGCAATTCCTTCGGCGTGCCGACGGTCGGCGGCGAGGTCAATTTCGACGCCCGCTACAATGGCAATATCCTGGTCAATGCGTTTGCCGCGGGCCTCGCGAAGACGGACGCAATCTTTTTGTCCGAGGCCAAGGGCGTCGGCCTGCCGGTCGTCTATCTCGGCGCCAAGACCGGTCGCGACGGCGTCGGCGGCGCCACCATGGCCTCGGCCGAATTCGACGACAAGATCGACGAGAAGCGGCCCACGGTCCAGGTTGGCGATCCCTTCACCGAAAAATGCCTGCTCGAAGCCTGCCTCGAACTGATGGCGTCCGGCGCCGTTATTGCCATCCAGGACATGGGTGCCGCTGGTCTCACCTGCTCGGCGGTCGAAATGGGCGCCAAGGGCGACCTCGGCATTGAGCTCGATCTCGACAAGGTGCCGGTGCGTGAAGAGCGCATGAGCGCTTATGAGATGATGCTTTCGGAGAGCCAGGAGCGCATGCTGATGGTGCTGCGCCCCGAAAAGGAAAAACAGGCCGAGGCGATCTTCCACAAATGGGGCCTCGACTTTGCCATCGTCGGCAAGACCACCGACGATCTGCGCTTCCGCGTGCTGCACCAGGGCGACGAGGTCGCCAACCTGCCGATCAAGGATCTCGGCGACCAGGCGCCGGAATATGACCGTCCCTGGGTCGAGCCGAAGAAGCCGGCGCCATTGGGCGCCGGCGATGCACCGCAAACCGATGTGGCCGAGGCTTTGCTGAAGCTGCTTGGCGGGCCGGACCTGTCCTCGCGCCGCTGGGTGTGGGAGCAGTACGACACGCTGATCCAAGGCAATTCGTTGCAGCTTCCCGGCGGCGATGCCGGCGTCGTGCGGATCGACGGTCATCCGACCAAGGCGCTCGCCTTCTCCTCCGACGTGACGCCGCGCTATTGCGAGGCCGACCCCTACGAGGGAGGCAAGCAGGCGGTGGCCGAATGCTGGCGCAATCTTACCGCCACCGGTGCCTTGCCGCTCGCGGCCACCGACAACCTTAATTTCGGCAATCCGGAACGGCCGGAGATCATGGGTCAGTTGGTCGGCGCGGTGAAAGGTATTGGCGATGCCTGCAGGGCGCTGGGCTTCCCGATCGTCTCCGGCAACGTCTCGCTCTACAATGAGACCAACGGCCAAGGCATACTGCCGACACCAACCATCGGCGGCGTCGGGCTGATTGCCGATTGGTCGAAAATGGTGCGGATCGGCTTTGCCGCCGAAGGCCAGATGATCGTGCTGGTCGGCGCACCGACCATGTGGGGCACGCATCTTGGCCAATCGGTCTATATGCGCGACATCCATGGCCGTGCCGACGGCCCGCCGCCGCCCGTCGATCTCGATCACGAAAAGCGCGTCGGTGACCATGTGCGGGCGCTGATTGCGTCGGGCGTCGTTACCGCGGCGCATGACGTTTCCGATGGCGGCATCGCGGTGGCGTTGGCCGAGATGGCGATGGCCTCCGGCATCGGCGCGACCATCCCCGGCCTGATCGGCACCGATCCGATCCCGGTCTGGTTCGGCGAGGATCAGGGCCGCTATCTGCTGACGCTGTCGATCGACCCGCAGAGCGAGGCGTGGGATGCCATTCGCGAACAGCAAAGCAAGCTCGGCATTTTTGCACCGTGGATCGGCTCGACCGGCGGCAGCGAACTGAAGCTGGGCGAGGCACGTGCGATACCGGTCAGTGAATTGACCGCTGCCCACGAATCCTGGTTCCCTCGCTTCATGGCAAATGAGGTCGTGGACCCGTGATGTGATCGAGTGGAGCCGTTTCACTGTGGTTCATCCGCCGTTTCGACCATATCTATGAGTTCACGACCTGAACAAGGAATCCTCGCATGGCAATGGACGCCCACGACATCGAACGGCTGATCAAGGAAGGCATTCCGGACGCCAAGGTGACGATTCGCGACCTGGCCGGCGATGGCGACCATTATGCGGCGGAGGTGGTGGCCGAAAGCTTTCGCGGCAAAAGCCGCGTCCAGCAGCACCAGATGGTCTATGACGCGCTGAAGGGCAACATGGGCGGCGTGCTGCACGCGCTTGCCCTGCAGACCAGCGTGCCGGACTAAACTCCCGTCCAGTTACCGGCTCGCAAGCGCCTTGCCGGTCACGGCAATGATCGGCCCGGCCGGATAGTTTCCACCAACAATCATCCGCTCGCCATTCGACAGCGCCGACACGACCCCGTCGAAGAAAAGCGCATTGGGGCAATTGAGCGCATCTCGAAACAGCCGTGCGAAGCTGCCGAGGCTGACTTGAGAGCGCGAGATCGCCAGCACGACGGTGTTTTCGTCAAGCACGCCGACGCCGTTGCGGATATAGCGCGATGTGCCGTCCTGCTCGAAACGGGGATGAAGCCGGCCGTCGATCACCAGCATCGGGCCGGATTGCGTGGCGACCATCACGTCCGGCCCGGCCGCGGCATAGGCACTTGTCTCCATGACCGCCGCCTTGCCGTCCTTGCGGACCACGAATACGCCATTCGGTTTCAGGAAGAAATTGCCTTCGCTGTCGGCGACGTTGAGCGGCGCCTTCTCCCGGCCGTCTTCGACGAGAAGGCCGACTGGGGTCAGATCTTGGTGATACATGCCGGCGTTCATGGCGAGCAGCACCGGCCGGCCCTGATCCGCCATCGCCTTGTCGAATTTGTCCAGGGAACCGAAGGCCTTGCCGTCGAGGCCTACGTGGAACACACCGATGTCATAGCGGCGCAGATCGATTTCGCAGACGACGTAGGCGGCCGCCTCGAAGCTCGCGTCGCGGCACGGCGCCGGCAATTCACCGCCGACGACGAGGGGTGGCTGTCTCGGCGACCTGGCCCACCAAATCAAGGCCAGTGCGGCGAGCAGAACGGCGAGGAGGAACCCGGCGAGATATCGTCTTTTCATCGCGCCTCGGGAAAGATGGTGGCCAACGGCTTGGCACAAGATCAGACGTTCCTTTGCGCCATTTGCATGGCAAGGCGGCAAACATCTTGTTTCGCGCAACCCATGGGTTTATTTGAAGGGTAATGTTCGAGCCTGACTCCCACAGGCATGAAAGGGTATTCCATGAGCGGCATCAACGACTACATCGATAATGAAGTGAAGGGCAACGACGTTGTTCTCTTCATGAAAGGCACGCCCGGCTTCCCGCAATGCGGATTTTCCGGTCAGGTCGTGCAGATCCTCGACTATATCGGAGCCGACTATAAGGGTGTCGACGTGCTGACGTCGGCCGAGCTACGGCAAGGCATCAAGGACTATTCCAACTGGCCGACCATCCCGCAGCTCTACGTCAAGGGCGAATTCGTCGGCGGCTGCGACATCATCCGCGAGATGTTCCAGGCGGGCGAATTGCAGACCTTCCTCGTCGAAAAGGGCGTCAGCGTCAAAGGCGCCGCCTGACTTCTGTTTTGCGTATGGCTCTCCGAAGATCGACTGCGATTGTCGGGGTCATGCGCTTAGCGCCGGGGCACCTTGGCAAAAAGTTGTGCCCGCTATCGGGGCAATGAACGAATGGATGCGTCGGCACGCCGGCGCATTTTCGTTTGAAGATCGGACTGGCCGTGGATCAGCAAGCACAAGCGCAGCAAAAGGCAAGCACCTTGCCTATTCCGCGCTGGGAATTCATCGCGCTATGCGCGGCGCTGATGGCGCTCAATTCGCTGGCCATCGACATCATGTTGCCGGCGCTGCAGCAGATCGGCGCCTCGCTCGGCGTCGAAAATGAAAACCACCGGCAATATGTGATCACCGCCTACATACTGGGCTTCGGCGGTGGGCAACTGTTCTTCGGGCCCGTCTCGGACCGCTTCGGGCGCCGCGCTCCGCTGGTTGCCGGGCTGGTGATCTATGTTGCGGCGGCGGGCGCTGCTGCAGTCGCCCCGTCATTCGCCACGCTTCTGCTATGCCGGGCCGTGCAAGGCATCGGCGCGGCGGCGACGCGCGTCATTGCCGTCTCGATCGTGCGCGATACGTTCGACGGAAGGCGCATGGCCGAAGTCATGTCCTTGATCTTCATGGTGTTCATGGCAATTCCGGTGGTGGCACCCGGTATCGGCCAATTCATCATGCTGTTTGCGACCTGGCACGTGATCTTCGTCACCATGGCGGCCGGCGCGCTGATCGTGTCCGCCTGGTCGCTGTTGCGCCTGCCCGAGACACTACATCCAGAATATCGCCGGCCGCTGACGCTGTCCTCCATCATCGGCGGCTTCCGCATCGTTCTCACCAACCGCATCGCGCTCTGCTACGCCTTCGCCAGCACCTTCATCTTCGGCGCCATGTTCGGCTTCATCGCCTCGGCCCAGCAGATCTATGTCAGCGTGTTCGATGTCGGCGAGATGTTCCCGGTCATCTTCGCGGGGGTTGCCGGCGTGCTTGCTTTTTCGAACTACCTCAACTCGCGCCTCGTCGGCCGCATCGGCATGCGCCGTCTGTCGCAAAGCGCGCTGCTGCTGTTTCTGGCCATCAGCCTTGCCTGGCTGGTCGTTTCCATCGAAATGAAGATGCCGCTCTGGCTCTTCATTACTTTCTTTGCCTGCGCCATGGTACCGTTCGGCGCGCTCGGCGCGAACTTCAACGCGCTCGCCATGGAGCCGCTCGGTCACCTGGCCGGCACCGCCTCGTCGATTCTCGGGTTCATGCAGACATTTCTTGGCGGCATCCTCGGCACGCTGATCGGCCAGGCCTTCAACGGTACGGTAACGCCGCTGGCCGCCGGGTTCTGCAGCGTGTCGGTGGCGGCGCTGCTGATGATTCTCATCGCCGAGCGCGGCAGGCTGTTCCAGCCGCAAAACCCGCCGGTCTAGTTTTACGCGCTGGCGGATAAAACTATTCCGCCCAAAGCTCGCGGCGCAGCTCCCGCCAGCTTTCCCTGTCCGGCGCGACCAGCAGGCCACCTCCGACATGTGACGGCAGATAGGCGCTGCCGTCGAAGCGCGCGGCATAACCGCCGGCCTCGGCATGGATCAGTACGCCGGCCAGATGGTCCCACGGCATCAGCTTGTTATAGACGACGAAATGGCCGTGGCCGCTGGCCAGCAGGCGGTATTCGTGGGCTGCGCAGCGATAGTTGAACTGCGACAGCGACTTGGTCTGATTGCGCGCCAGGCGTGAGCGGTCCGGCTCGGGTAGATAGTGCCACGAGACCGCTCCAGTCATTTCCGATATCGGCGCCGGTTTGGCGACATGGACTTTTTCGAAATTGCCATGCGCGTGCCGAATATGACTGCCGGCGCCGCTGACGCCGACCAGCCAGTCCTTGCCGACGGGATCGTGGATGATGCCGGCGACCGTCTCGCCCTTGACCACGACGCCAAGCATGACGCCGAACAGCGGCACGCCGGAGGCGAAGTTGAAGGTGCCGTCGACCGGGTCGACGACGAAGGCGAGTTCGGCATCGCCGAGACCGTCGAGCAGCGTCGGGTCGTCGGAGCAGGCCTCCTCGCCGACGATCATCGCCTTGGGATAACGCTGAAGCAGCCTGGCGGTGATGAGCCGCTCGGCATTCACGTCGGCCTCGGTCACAAGATCGGCGGCCGAGGTCTTGCGACGCACGTCGCCCTCACTCAACCGGCGAAAGCGCGGCATGATCTCGGCGACGGCAGCGTCCGACAGAAGGTCGGCAAGCCAGTCGATCGCGCTGTCGTCAAATGTCATGGGGACCGTCTTGCTTTGCGTTAAGAGCATCGTTGAGGGCGGCGAAATCGAACAGCGTCCTGTCGAGCAGATGCGAGCGCCGCACATTGGCCATGGCACGGATCATGGTGTCCTTGCGGCCGGGCATGCGCTTCTCGATGTCGTCGAGCATCGCTTTCATGGCGTTGCGCTGCAGGCCTTCCTGGCTACCGCACAGATCGCACGGAATTATCGGGAATTTCATGGCGCCGGCGAATTTCTCGAGATCGGCTTCCGCACAATAGGCGAGCGGCCGCAGCACCATGACGTCGCCTTCGTCGTTGAGCAGCTTCGGCGGCATGGCGGCGAGGCGTCCGCCATGGAACAGGTTCATGAAGAAGGTTTCCAGAATGTCTTCGCGGTGATGGCCGAGCACCAGCGCCGAGCAGCCCTCCTCGCGGGCAATGCGATAGAGATGGCCGCGCCGCAGCCGCGAACACAGCGAGCAATAGGTGCTGCCCTCGGCCAGCTTGTCGATGACCACAGAATAGGTGTCCTGATATTCGATGCGATGCGGAATGGCATGGCTGTCGAGATAGTCGGGCAATATGTGCTTGGGAAAGTTCGGCTGGCCCTGGTCGAGATTGCAGGCCAACAGCTCGATCGGCAGCAGCCCGCGCCATTTGAGATCGAGCAGCACGGCAAGCAGGCCGTAGGAATCCTTGCCGCCCGACAGAGCGACCAGCCAGCGGTCGCCGGGCCTCACCATTGAGAAATCGTCGATCGCCTGGCGGGCAAGCCGCAGCAGCCGCTTGCGCAGCTTGTTGAACTCGACGGAGGACGGCACATCGGCAAACAGCGGATGAAAGCCGCCTTCGGCGTCGGCGACCGGTTCGAGCGTTTCGGCGTCTGGCTGCATGTTCACGGCGCGGCGGCCCTAAAGTCCTGTTGCCGCCCGCAGTAGCGCATCGGATCGAAAATCGAAATCGATTTCGGAATCACGCCGCGAAAAAGGAACGAAAAAGTAAGGCCGCCCCGACGGGCGGCCTTCGCTTGTATCGCGTACGAACGCGCCGATCAGCGCGAATAGAATTCGACGACCAGATTCGGTTCCATCTGCACGGCAAACGGAACGTCGGCCAGGCCGGGGATGCGCGTGAAGGCCGCGGTCATCTTGTTGTGGTCGGCCTCGATGTAATCGGGCACGTCGCGCTCGGCCAGGCCCACCGATTCCAGCACGATGACCAGCTGCTTCGACTTCTCGCGCACTTCGATGACGTCGCCCGGCTTGCAGCGGTACGAGCCGATGTTGACGCGCTTGCCGTTGACGTTGACGTGGCCGTGATTGACGAACTGGCGCGCCGCAAAGATGGTCGGTACGAACTTGGCGCGGTAGACGACTGCGTCGAGGCGCGATTCGAGCAGGCCGATCAGGTTCTCCGAGGTGTCGCCCTTGCGGCGGTCCGCCTCTTCATAGACCTTGCGGAACTGCTTTTCCGAAACGTCGCCATAGTGGCCCTTCAGCTTCTGCTTGGCGCGCAGCTGCAGGCCGAAATCGGAAAGCTTGCCCTTGCGGCGCTGGCCATGCTGGCCGGGGCCGTATTCACGCTTGTTGACCGGGGACTTCGGGCGGCCCCAGATGTTTTCGCCAAGACGGCGGTCGATCTTGTACTTCGCGGATTCGCGCTTGCTCATCGCATTCCCTTTCAAAACAACGCACCCGGAACCTCATGGTCCGGGTGAAGGAAACGCGCCCTCCTCTGGCCTCCGTTTTCGAGACCTGACAGGGTTTTCCACGCAACGCGACGGAAAACCCACGGGACACGTCATTTCAAACAAGACATAAGGAAAGTAAAATCGGCTTCCCAAACGTCTTGCACACATAAAGAAAACCACCGGGCATTGCGGCCCGGTGTTGGTGGGCTGGTTAAACGGAGATTTAACCGCTGTCAAGCTTCCGGCTGGCGCGAATCGCCGAACCGGATAGTGTTGCGGTTGTAGAACGTGCCGGATGTGGCGGGAGGTTGCGCCAGCGGCATCAGGAAGGGACTGAAGTCAGAGGAGCTGGAATTCGCATGAAGAAGTTCTTCCTTACGTTGGTAGGAGCCGCGGTGATGGCCGGCACGATGGCGGTCGCGCCCGAGCCGGCGCAGGCCCGGCATTGGCATGGCCACAGGCATCACCAGGTCTGCCGCATCGTGGTCAAGAAGAAGGTGGTGTGGCGGCACGGTCATCGCAAGGTCATCCGCTACAAAGTGCGGCGCTGCGGTTGGGGCTGGAACTGGTAATTTTCGCCCTCGCCCGTTGAGACTTCAGTGCCCGCGGCTCAGCCGCGGGCTTTTTATCGACCGGCATCCGCCGCCAGAATGGTCAGTCGATCAGTGTTTCGATTTCTTTTCCGGCAGGCCCTTGCGCTTGGTCTCGGCGAATTCCTCGAGCTGTTTTTCGCTCATGGATTTATACATTCCCTTCGACGCGCCTTTGAGCTCGCTCTTCTTGGTCTCGCCACGCTTGGCGGACAGTGCAGCACCGGCGGCTTTCTGCTGGGCTTTCGAGGTGGCTGGCATGATCGTTTCTCCTGTTCCTCAATGAGAAAAGAACGCATCGCCCTGGGCTGATGTTCCCGGAGCACCAAAGTGCCTGGGGTCAGGATACCGCCAGGCCAAATCCCTGCATCAGCCGGCGCGTCGGAAAATCGGCCTCGTTCGAGGTGAAGACGGCAAAATCGGCGCCTTCCGGCAGTACCTCTCTGCGATAACGGGCCTCGGTATCGGCGAGCAGCGACAGCGCGCGGCGTGCGATCGCCTCGGCCGGGTCGAGCCAGTCGACCGGCCAAGGTGCTGTCTTGCGCATGCGGTTGGCCAAAAAGGGATAATGGGTGCAGGCAAGCACGACGATGTCGGTGCGCAGCCCGTCATGCTCGACGAAGCACGGCGCGATCTCGGCGCGCACGGCGTCCTCGTCGACAAAACCGTCGCGCATATAGGCTTCGGCCAATCCAGCCAGCCTGTCGCTGCCGACCAGGCGGACATGGCATTTCTGCGCCCATTTGCTGATCAGGTCACGCGTGTACTGGCGCTTGACGGTGCCGGGCGTCGCCAGCACCGAAACCAGGCCTGAGCGCGTGCGTTCCGCCGCCGGCTTGACGGCCGGCACGGTGCCGACGAAAGGGTGGCCGGGAAACCTCTCGCGCAACGCTTCGATGACCAGCGTCGAGGCGGTGTTGCAGGCGATGACCGAAATGGCCGGCGAAAACCGTTCGAGCAGCCTGGCGAACAACTCTAGGATGTGTGTTCTCAGCGCCGGCTCCTCCCAGGCGCCGAAGGGGAACGCCGCGTCGTCGGCGACATAGATGAAGCGGCGGTCAGGCATCAGGACGCGCGCCTCACGCAGCACGGTGAGGCCGCCAATGCCGGAATCGAACATCAGGATCGGACGGGCGCTCGATGGACTGGTCATTATCATTGAGTCACTAAGGGCTGGGAATCACAAACGAGATCACGAGAGAAGGCTCGGCCCATGCTTTTTGCTTTGGCCAATGATGCTTTATCCCGGCCGCTTCTATCTGGAACCATCATGGCCTTGATGCGGCGAGACGGTCACACAAGGCCCCGCTTGCCGAAGCCGCCGGCCCGCGGCCGGCCGTTCGCCGGAGATGCAGGGTGAGATGCAGGGTGGTTCGACGGCACCGGTGCGGCCCGCATGGCATAGGCCGGAGCCAGGGCCGCCACGCCGGCGGCCGACTCTGAATGGGGCGCCGCGGCGCCGCGCAGCGGCCCGGGCGGGTCGAAATCGTCGAAACTCAGGGATGACGCCATATCCGAAGAGCTACCGCCCGCCGGCTTGGCCGCCAAGATGACCGCCCACAGCCCGACGAGAGCTAATCCCAGCAGGTTAAGGCCGGAATGCGACTCGTCGCCGTCGAACTTTACGACAAGAACAGTGCCGGCCTGCAGAATCGCAAACAGGGTCGAGAACACGATATACGACCAAAGGATCCAACCGGACCCTTGTGCATCGCGGCTTCGACGCCAGGCGAAATTCGCGCGGAACAGAACAATCACCAGCGAGGCGACGAGAACGGCCGCGGCCAGCCCTTCCCTGGAAGGTCCGGGCTTCGAATTGGCCAAACCCTCGATGCCGATGGTCAGCACGACGCACAGCACAAAGGTCACGATTTCCGCAACCAGCAAGGCCGCCGAATAGAAGAAAAAGCGAGGACGACCGATATCCGAGCTAAACATCCGAGGATCCATCGTTTTCCAGACAATGGATCACATCAAATAACATTCGGTTACTGGTGAGATATGGGCAACTCGAAGGCTAGTCTTTGTCCTTCGCCTTGCCGGCGCGTGCCGCGGCCGCCGGGAGCCGCCTTGGATCGTCGCCGGGCGATCCGTCGCCGCGCGGCATGGCCGGCGAGAACCTGTCCAGCGATGATATAATACCGCGTAGCACCTTGAGCTCCGGCTCGGCAAAACCGGGGCGGGTCAGCACTGCGCGCAAATTGTCGACCATCTTCGGCTTCTTCGGTGCCGGGCGGAAATAGCCGCGCGCCTCCAGTGCACCTTCCAGATACGCAAACAGGGCGTGCAATTCTTCCTTGGCAGCTGGCGGCATTTCGGGACCGGAGAAGTTGGTCCTGGTCTCGTCTTCCAGGCCGGACTTCATCCATTCATAGGACATCAGCAGGGCCGCCTGGGCGATGTTGAGCGAGGAGAAGGCTGGATCGACGGGGAAGGTGACGATCTCGTCGGCAAGGCCGACCTCGTCATTATAGAGGCCGAAGCGCTCGCGGCCGAACAGGATGCCGGTGCGCTGGCCGGCCCGCTGCCGCGCGCGCAGCGCCCTGCCCGCCTCGACCGGGCCGCGCACCGGTTTGAAATTGTCGCGCGCGCGCGCCGTGGTGGCGAAGACGAAGTTCAAGTCGGCGACTGCCGAGCCCAGGTCGTCGAACACCTCGACGGCATCGATGACATGGTCGGCGCGGCTTGCCGCGGCACGCGCCTTCTCGCTCGGCCAGCCGTCACGCGGATTGACGAGGCGCAGTTCGGCAAGGCCGAAATTGGCCATGGCGCGTGCAACCATGCCGATGTTCTCGCCGAGCTGTGGCTCGACCAGGATGATCGCCGGTCCGGACGCAGGCGTTCCGGAGGCAAGAGGGTTGTCGGGATCCTGGGTGGCGGTCATGGTTGTCAATGAACTGCTGTTTGCGGCATTTCGCAGTCCCCTGCCACATTTGGCGGCGAAAATGAAGCTTTCGCAAAGAATGCCGGCACTACGGCGCGGTTCGCCGTTTGCGCGGCCAAAAAGCCTTTGATATACGGGCCGCATCCCAGGGCCGGCAGCCGTGCGGGCAAGGCCGTTCCGTTCCCAAAAGCGAGGCATTCTTTCCATGGCGAAGATCAAGGTGGCGAACCCGGTCGTCGAACTCGACGGCGACGAGATGACCCGCATCATCTGGCAGTTCATCAAGGACAAGCTGATCCACCCTTATCTCGACCTCAAGCTCGAATATTACGATCTCGGTATCGAGCATCGCGACGCCACCAACGACCAGGTGACCATCGATTCGGCCAATGCCATCAAGAAATACGGCGTCGGCGTGAAATGCGCGACGATCACGCCCGACGAGCAGCGCGTCGAGGAATTCAAGCTGAAGAAGATGTGGAAGTCGCCGAACGGCACCATCCGCAACATCCTCGGCGGCACCATCTTTCGCGAGCCGATCATTATGAAGAACGTGCCGCGGCTAGTGCCCGGCTGGACCAAGCCGATCATCGTCGGCCGCCACGCCTTCGGCGACCAGTACCGCGCCACCGACTTCCGCTTTCCCGGTAAGGGCAAGCTGACGATCAAGTTCGTCGGCGAGGACGGCCAGGTGATCGAGCACGACGTCTTGGACGCACCCGGCGCCGGTGTCGCCATGGCCATGTACAATCTCGACGAGTCGATCCGCGAATTCGCCCGCGCCTCGCTGAATTACGGCCTGCTGCGCAATTACCCCGTCTACCTGTCGACCAAGAACACCATCCTCAAGGCCTATGACGGCCGCTTCAAGGATATCTTCCAGGAGGTCTACGAGGCGGAGTTCGAAGCCGAGTTCAAGGCCAAGAAACTCTGGTACGAGCACCGGCTGATCGACGACATGGTGGCCTCCAGCCTGAAATGGTCGGGCGGCTATGTCTGGGCTTGCAAGAATTATGATGGCGACGTGCAGTCGGACACGGTGGCGCAAGGCTTCGGCTCGCTCGGCCTGATGACCTCGGTGCTGATGACGCCGGACGGCAAGACCGTCGAGGCGGAGGCCGCACACGGCACCGTCACCCGCCACTATCGCCAGCACCAGAAGGGCGAGGAGACCTCGACCAATTCGATCGCCTCGATCTTTGCCTGGACGCGCGGCCTCGCCCACCGCGCCAAGCTCGACGACAATGCCGAACTGAAGCGTTTTGCCGAGACGCTGGAACGGGTCTGCATCCAGACGGTCGAGTCCGGCTTCATGACCAAGGACCTGTCGCTGCTGATCGGTCCCGACCAGCCATGGCTTTCGACCACCGGCTTCCTCGACAAGATCGACGAGAATTTGCAGAAGGCGATGGCCTGAGCTCCTCCGACATGGACAAGCCCGTCGTCTACGGCGCGGACTACAGCGTCTATGTGCGCATCGTGCGGCTGGTGCTCGAGGAAAAGGGCGTCGGCTACGAGCTGGTGCCCGTCGACATCTTTGCGGCGGACGGCATTCCCGGCTGGTACTTCGAGCACCAGCCGTTCGGCCGCATCCCAGCCTTCGAGCATGACGGCTTTCGCCTTTACGAGACCGGCGCGATTGCCCGTTATGTCGACGAAGCCTTTGACGGCCCGGCGCTGCAACCGGTCGAAGCCCGGCCTCGATCACGCATGAACCAGATCACCGGCCTGCTCGACGCCTACGCCTACAGGGCCATGGTCTGGGATGTCGCCGTCGAGCGGCTGGAAAAAACGCCGCCCGACGAAGCCGTGATCGCCAACGGGTTGAGGCAGGCGAGAACGGCATTGCAGGCGCTGTCTTCGCTGAAAGCCGAAGGGCCTTGGCTGTTGGGGACGGAATTGACGCTGGCCGACCTGCACGCCGCACCGATCATCGGCTATTTCGTCAAGGTCGCCGAGGGGCGAAAACTGCTGGCGGAGTTTGCCGATATCCAGGATTGGTATGTGCGCATCGCGGCGCGTGCGGGTTTTGCGAAGACCGAAAAGGCAGAGTGAGGAGACAAGCATTCGGCAATAGGCCTTCTGGTGATTAGCGAAAGCCGAAGTGACATCCAATCTCCCCCTTGCGGGGGAGATGTCCGGCAGGACAGAGGGGGGTGTGAAGGATCGCTAACCTTCGACTGATCCTTTCCAATTGGGAACGGCCTGAGAACGTGGCTCCGATTGGGCTGACAGTCGGAGGGACAGCACCCCCCTCTGCCCTGCCGGGCATCTCCCCCGCAAAGGGGGAGATCGGCAGCTTCGCCGAAGGCGACCCACTGCGAAATACCGCTCAATCGGGAAGGTAGATCTCCGCCTTCATAAAGGTCTTCGCACGGCCTGTGATCAGCACGCGATCTCCGGCCAGCTCGCATAGCAAGTGCCCGCCGCGTTGCGAGTATTGGAATGCCGACAGATGCGTCTTGCCGAGTTTTTCAGCCCAGTAAGGCACCAGCGTCGCATGAATGGAGCCGGTTACCGGATCCTCGGGAATGCCTGCTCCGGGCACGAAATAACGCGAGACGAAATCATGGGCCTGCCCAGGCGCGGTAATGACCAAGCCGAGAGGATGAAAACGTCCGATCCTGAGCAGATCGGGAACGAAAGATCGCACGCTTGTCTCGTCGGCAAGCTCGACAAACAGGTTCTCGAAATTGCGGAAGCCCGCAACCGTCCGCTGAGACAATATCGCTTGCAGCGCCGACTTCAGCTCTTCCTCGACGGGCTGCGGCGGAAAACACGGCAGATCGAGCTGATAGGCCCCTTCCCGCTGGGAAACCCGCAACTCGCCCACCCGGGTGGCGAAGGCCATTTCGCCCTGACCACTGTATTCCGTGGTCAGCACATGGGCGGCCGCAAGAGTGGCATGGCCGCAGAAGTCGACTTCATGGACCGGCGTGAACCAGCGCAAATCCCAACCTTTGCCATTCGCCCGCACAAACGCCGTTTCGGCAAGATTGTTTTCGTTGGCGATGGCCTGCATTACCTGCTCCGGCAGCCACTCCTCCAAAAGGAGAACGGCGGCAGGGTTGCCCTGGAAGGCCTGTTCGGCAAAGGCGTCGACCTGATACATCGTCAGCGTCGGCATATCAGGCCCTCAAGGATGTCCGCTGGGCGGCGCGCCATTTCGGCCGTGCCCGCCCCCGGTGCAGGTTCACGCCGTCTCGAGAGCCGCTTTCACCGCAGCGATCGCGTCTTCGGCCTTCGAGCCGTCCGGGCCGCCGGCCTGGGCCATATCGGGTCGACCGCCGCCGCCCTGCCCGCCCAATGCCGCGGACGCGACGCGCACCAGATCGATTGCGCTGAAGCGGCCGGTCAGATCATCGGTGACCGCGACGACGACGCTCGCCTTGTTGTCCTCGCCGGCGCCGACAAAGACGACGACGCCGGAGCCGAGCGACTTCTTGCCGGCATCGGCCAGCGGCTTCAAATCCTTTGGCGAGACGCCCGATACCGCCTTGCCGAGAAAACCGACACCGGCAATCGTTTCGTTTTCCGCAGGCACACCGGCTGGCGAGCGATCGCCGAGCGCCAGTTTCTTGCGCGCCTCGGTCAGCTCCTTTTCGAGCTTCTTGCGCTCGTCGAGCAGTGCCTCGACGCGGGCCGGCACATCGGCCGGCGAAATCTTCAGCGCGGCGGCGGCCGCCTTCAGCCGCTTGTCCTGCTCGTCGAGATGCTTTCTGGCCGCCTCGCCGGTCAACGCCTCGATGCGGCGCACGCCGGCAGCGACCGCGCTGTCGGACACGATGCGCACCAGGCCGATATCGCCGGTCGCCCTGACATGGGTGCCGCCGCATAGCTCGACCGAATAGGGCCGGTTGGCCTTGGCGCCATGCAGGCCCGTGCCCATCGAAACGACGCGCACTTCATCGCCATATTTCTCGCCAAACAGCGCCATGGCGCCTTCGGCAATGGCGTCGTCGACCGACATCAGGCGCGTGGTTACAGGGCTATTCTGAACGACGATTTCGTTTGCCATGCGCTCGACCTCTTCGAGCTCGTCCGGCGAGATCGGCTTGTTGTGGGAGATGTCGAAGCGCAGACGCTCGGGCGCGACCAGTGAGCCCTTCTGCGCCACATGGGTACCCAGCACCTCGCGCAGCGCCTCATGGATCAGATGCGTGGCGGAATGGTTCGCGCGCAGCCTGGAGCGGCGCGCGTGGTCCACCCTCAGCTCGACGGTCGCGCCCGTCTTGACCGTGCCGTTGGCCACCTTGCCGACATGGACGAAAAGCCCATCGGCCTTCTTCTGCGTATCGGATATCTCGATCGAGAACCCGTCGCCTGAAATGACGCCGGTATCGCCCATCTGGCCACCGGACTCGCCATAGAACGGCGTCTGGTTGACAACCACGGCAACGGCGTCGCCTTTGCCGGCACTGTCGACGGTCTTGCCGTCCCTGACCAGCGTCTGGACGAGGCCTTCCGCCTGCTCGGTCTCATAGCCCAGGAATTCGGTGGCGCCGTTCTCCTCACGCACCGCGAACCATACCGTTTCGGTTGCGGCCTCACCGGAACCAGCCCAGCTTTTGCGCGCCTCCGCCTTCTGCCGCTCCATCGCCTCGGTGAAGCCGGCAAGGTTGACCGAGATGTTGCGCTGGCGCAGCGCGTCCTGCGTCAGATCGAGCGGAAAGCCATAGGTGTCGTAGAGCTTGAACGCTGTCTCGCCATCCAGCATGTCGCCGGAGACCAACTTTTCCGTCGCCTCCGAAAGCAAGCCCAAGCCTCGCACCAGCGTCTTGCGGAAACGAGTTTCCTCAAGCTTCAGCGTCTCGGTGATCATCTGCTCGCCGCGCGCCAGTTCCGGGTAGGCTTGGCTCATCTCGCGGACCAGCGCCGGCACCAGCTTCCACATCAGCGGCTCATTCGAGCCGAGCAACTGCGCGTGGCGCATGGCGCGGCGCATGATGCGACGAAGCACGTAGCCCCGCCCTTCGTTGGACGGCAGCACACCGTCGGCGACCAGGAAGCAGGACGAACGCAAGTGGTCGGCGATGACGCGGAACGATGCGACGGTGTCCGCATCCGGACCGCGGCCAAGCGCCGACGACGCAGCGTCGATCAGGTGGCGGAACAGGTCGGTCTCGAAGACGCTTTCAACCCCTTGCAGGATGGAGGCCATGCGCTCGAGGCCCATGCCCGTGTCGATCGACGGACGCGGCAGGTCGACGCGCTCGTCCTTCGTCACCTGTTCATACTGCATGAACACCAGGTTCCAGAATTCGAGGAAACGGTCGCCATCCTCCTCGGGACTGCCGGGAGGGCCACCCCAGATGTGCTCGCCACGGTCGATGAATATCTCCGAACACGGCCCGCACGGTCCGGTGTCGCCCATTGCCCAGAAATTGTCCGAGGTCGCGATGCGGATGATGCGATCGTCGGAAAGACCGGCGATCTTCTTCCAGTAGGAGGCGGCCTCGTCGTCGTTGTGATAGACGGTGACCAGCAGCTTGTCCTTCTTCAGCCCGAACTCCCTGGTGATCAGGTTCCAGGCAAGCTCTATGGCGCGCTCCTTGAAATAATCGCCGAAGGAGAAATTGCCGAGCATCTCGAAGAAGGTCAGGTGTCGCGCGGTGTAGCCGACATTGTCGAGGTCGTTGTGCTTGCCGCCGGCACGAACACTCTTCTGGGCAGTCGTCGCACGCGAATAGGGCCGCTTCTCCAGACCGGTGAAAACGTTCTTGAACTGCACCATGCCGGCATTGGTGAACATCAGCGTCGGGTCGTTGCGCGGCACCAGCGGGCTCGACGCGACGACCTCGTGACCTTCCTTGCGAAAATAGTCGAGAAATGCCGACCGGATCTCGTTGACGCCACTCATGAATACTGCCTTTTCGAGAGAACCGCCGGCTGCCGGCGGAAAATAGACATGGCCTTTTAGCGGTCGCACCGCAGCCTGTCCAGAAACACCAAATGGGCTCAAATCCCGGCTTTCACCGGCGCTTTGAAATGCGTCTGACTCGCCGTCAAACGCCAACCGCCGGCACGGGGCCGGCGGTTCAAAATGTACCGATTACGCAAACTCAAAATCAAAACATCAAATCCAAACCTGGCTGACGCTCCGGGAGGCGTCGCTTTTCCTACATCGCCCCGGCGTCGTCCTCGAAACCGTCGTCGCTGCTTTCGGAGCCGCCGTTCTCAAGGAATTTCTCGGCGATCAATCCGGCATTCTGCCTCAGCGCCAATTCGATCTCGCGCGCCGTGTCGGGATTGTCGCGCAGGAACAGTTTTGCGTTTTCGCGGCCCTGGCCGAGACGCTGCGAATTATAGGAGAACCAGGCGCCCGACTTTTCGACCACGCCAGCCTTGACGCCGAGATCGACCAGCTCGCCGGTTTTGGAGACGCCCTCGCCATACATGATGTCGAACTCGACCACCTTGAAGGGCGGCGCCAGCTTGTTCTTGACGACCTTGACGCGGGTCTGGTTGCCGACGACCTCGTCGCGATCCTTGACCGAGCCGATGCGGCGGATGTCGAGGCGGACCGAGGCATAGAATTTCAGCGCGTTGCCGCCGGTCGTCGTCTCGGGCGAACCAAACATGACGCCGATCTTCATGCGGATCTGGTTGATGAAGATGACCATGGTGTTGGAGCGCGAGATCGAGGCGGTGAGCTTGCGCAGTGCCTGGCTCATCAGGCGGGCCTGCAGGCCGGGCAGCGAATCGCCCATCTCGCCTTCGATTTCGGCCCGCGGCGTCAGCGCCGCCACCGAATCGACCACCAGCACGTCGATGGCGCCGGAGCGCACCAGCGTGTCGCAGATCTCCAGCGCCTGTTCGCCGGTATCGGGCTGCGAGATCAGCAGGTTTTCGAGATCGACGCCGAGCTTGCGGGCATAGACCGGATCGAGCGCATGCTCGGCATCGACAAAGGCGCAGATGCCGCCCTTCTTCTGGGCTTCGGCCACCGTGTGCAGCGCCAGCGTCGTCTTGCCCGAGCTTTCCGGTCCGTAGATCTCGACGATGCGGCCGCGCGGCAGGCCGCCGACGCCAAGCGCGATGTCCAACCCAAGCGAGCCGGTCGGCACCGTTTCGATCTCGACGACCTGCTCGTTCGCGCCGAGCCGCATGATCGAACCCTTGCCGAAGGCACGCTCGATTTGCGACAGCGCCGCATCCAGAGCCTTTGATTTGTCCACCGCTTTGTCCTCTACAAGCCGCAAAGAATTCTGAGCCATGATACATCACCCCGTGGTCGTCAATGGAGGCCGGACAATCCCGCAATCCTTAAAAGAATGTACCTCGTTTGTTCTCATTTGTCAATGAGCCCCAAGGGTTTGAAAAATAACTGATATCCATATCTGTTCTATTTTTGTTTCGCAATTTTGCTTCCGGACGTATCCCGCCTCGCATGCGGCGCCGTTGCCGCCACCATCCGAATCGCACCCGCGATTGCAGGGTTCCGCCCGGCGACCTAGTCTCCTCCCGGGCAACAGCAAAGGGCATTTTGCCGGCATGATGAAATCCCCGACGATCCTGGCCGTGGGTGGCGCCTATATCGAGCGGCGCGGCCGGGTTGCCGGCGCCTTCGTGCCGGCCGCTTCCAACCCCGGCACGATGCGCGAGCATGTCGGCGGCGCCGCCTTCAACGCCTTGCGCTGTGCGGTGCGGCGCGGCGTCTCGGCCTCGCTGCTTTCGGTGCGCGGCGGCGATGCCCTGGGCGACACGGTTTTACGCGCCGTCACCGACGCCGGCATTGCCGATTTGTCGGCGGTGTTCCTCGACCGCGCGACGCCAAGCCATACGATGCTGGTCGATAGCGACGGCGGGCTGATCGCCGGCCTTGCCGACATGGTGCTCTACGAGCTGGCGCTTCCCAAGCAGATCCGCCGCGCCAAGGTGCGAGACGCGATCGGTTCGGCCGACGCGGTGCTGTGCGACGCCAACCTGCCGTCTTCCGCAGTGGCGCGGCTGGCGGCACTCGCCGCCGGCAAGCCGGTGTTTGCGCTTGCCGTCTCGCCCAGCAAAGCGGCGCGGCTGACGCCGGTGCTTGATCTTCTGGCACTCGCCTTCATGAACCGGCACGAGGCTGGCGTGCTCGCCGGCGTCGACCTCGATGCTGACGACCAAGGCATCGTCGACGGCCTGAGACGCGCGGGCCTTAAAAGCGGCGTGATCACCGCTGGCGACGGACCGGTCCTCGGTTTCGACAAATTGGGCGCGTTCTCGATCCTGCCACCGCCGCTCCAAAAGCGGACCGATGCTGCCGGCGCCGGCGACGCATTGGCCGGCGCGACGATCGCCGCCCTGCTGCGCGGCCTGACGCTGCGCGCGGCACTGCGCGAAGGCGTTGCCGTATCTATGCTCGCCCTCGAGAGCGCCGATACTGTTGCGGCCTTCAGCGGTGCCGGCTTTGCCGAGGCGCTGGCGCTCGTGCCCGAGGCGCGGGACCTGGCGTGAAATGCGGCCCAGAATTGCCGAAGCATGACGCAGCCTATTTGCCGGCGCGCCGTCCTGCCTCGTAGGCGCGGCGCGCCCAGATCGCCATCTCGTCGGGGTCGTCGAAAGCGCTGTCGGGAACGCTCCAATAGGGCATCGACACCAGCTTTCCGTGGCGCGAGCCGGTATAGGTCCATTGCCGGCAGCCGGCCGCTTCGAAATCCGGGGCGCTTTCGGCGTCGGCCTTCAGCATCAATTCGCCACGGATGACAATGGCGACGATGACGCCATCGAAATAGATGCCCTTGCCGCCGAACAGCTTGCGGATGCTGACCGGACCGAGGCCTTCGAAAAGCTCTTCTATGCGCTCGTTGTCCATGGCGCGATCATGTCACCGGGATTTCCCCTTGTCATCGCCGCTACCGGCACCATCCTGACAAGTTCAGAATCAGTTTCATCGGAGTTTTTCATGCCGCTTCTGCTCAAAGGGTCCTGCCGGTGCAATGCCGTGCGTTTCGAGGTGGAAAGCCACACGCCGGTGCCGTTCATGCTGTGCTACTGCTCGATCTGCCGCAAGCAGCAGGGCGGCGGCGGTTTCGCCATCAATCTCGGCGCCGATTACGAGACGCTGAAAATCGAGGGCAAGCGCCATCTCGGCGTCTACCGGGCCGAGATCGAGGACGACGAGCACCCGCAACGCGAGATCTCGACGGGCGAACGGAGCTTCTGCACGAAATGCGGGACGGCACTCTGGCTCTACGATCCAACCTGGCCGGAGCTGGTGCATCCGTTTGCCTCGGCAATCGACACAAACCTGCCGAAGCCGCCGGAGAAGGTGCATCTGATGCTGAAATACAAGGCGAACTGGGTCGAGCCCGATATCGGCAAGGGCGACAAGGTCTTCGATGTCTACCCGGAAGAGTCGATCGCCGACTGGCACAAACGAACCGGGATGTGGGTGGATTAGCGTTTCTTCTCCCCGTTCGCTATCGCGTATGGGCAAGCGCCCCCTCACCCGGATTGCCAACCGAATTGCGAAGGGCAATCCGGGGCAATCCGACCTCTCCCCGAGGGGAGAGGAAGTCGCCCAGCGCTGGCGCCAGCCTCTTCTCCCCATCGGGGAGAAGGTGGCCCGAAGGGCCGGATGAGGGGGCCTCCCCGTATGCGATTGCCGCCGGGAACGGCGAAGGAAAAGCCTTAGGCCGAAGCGCGCGCCTCGGCCAGTGCCTTCAGATCGGCAGGCTTCAATTCGACCGATTCGCCGCAGCCGCAGGCCGAGCTCTGGTTCGGGTTGCGGAAGGTGAAGCCGGTGCGCAGCGTCGTCTGCTCGAAATCCATCTCGGTGCCGAACAGGAAAAGCGCTGCCTCAGGCGCGACATAGACGTGGGCGCCGTCGCGCTCGATATGATCGTCCTTAGTGTTGGGCTCGGTCACCAGGTCGACCGTATATTCCATGCCGGCGCAGCCGCCCTTCTTGATGCCGAGGCGAATGCCATGCGCATTCTCACGGGTCGCGACGATCTCGCGCACCCGGTCGGCAGCCTTTTCGGTCATCGTGATGACGGCAAAGCGTCCCATTCTTTCCTTCTCCATTGCGCGCAGGTTCAAGGTCTGCCGAATGATTCCTCACCTAAAATGGTGAAGTTTTGTACCCGGCGCAAGTGCGCCAGCCTTTGGCTGGTCGGATGCTAGTACCACCCCACCGCTACCTGTGCCTCTTCCGACATGCGGTCGGGCGACCAAGGCGGGTCGAAGGTCATGTTGACCTCGACGCCGGAAACGCCTTCGACGGCGCCGACGGCGTTTTCGACCCAGCCCGGCATTTCACCGGCCACCGGGCAGCCCGGCGCGGTCAGCGTCATGTCGATCTTGACCGAGCGGTCGTCCTCGATGTCGATCTTGTAGACGAGGCCGAGCTCGTAGATGTCGGCCGGGATTTCGGGGTCATAGACCGTCTTCAGCGCCGAGACGATGTCGTCTGTCAGCCGCGCCAATTCGTCGGCGGGGATTGTCGATCCGGAAACCGCCGCATTGGTCGTCGTTTCCGAATTGGTCTCGGCGGTGTGGCTGGCATCATCCATGGTCGTCACCCGAAGAACTTTCGCGCCTTTTCCAGCGCATCGGCCAAAGCATCGACTTCGGCCCTGGTATTGTACATGCCGAACGACGCCCTGCATGTGGATGTTACGCCGAAGCGTTTCAACAGCGGCTGGGCACAATGCGTGCCGGCGCGCACCGCCACGCCCTGCCGGTCGATGACCATCGACACATCATGCGCGTGGATGCCCTGCAGCTCGAACGAGATGATGGCGCCCTTGCCAGGCGCATCGCCGAAGATGCGCAGCGAGTTGATGGCGCGCAGTTTTTCATGCGCATAGTCCTTCAGATCGGCCTCATGGGCGGCGATGCGCTCGCGTCCGATCTTTTCCATGTATTCCAGCGCCGCACCCAGCCCGATCGCCTGGACGATCGGCGGCGTGCCGGCCTCGAAACGGTGCGGCGGGTCGTTGTAGGTGACGATGTCTTGCGTCACCTCCTCGATCATTTCGCCGCCGCCCATGAACGGGCGCATCCGCTCCAGAATATCCTTCTTGCCGTAGAGCACGCCGATGCCCGACGGGCCATAGACCTTGTGGCCGGTGAAGACGAAGAAATCGCAGTCGAGATCCTGCACGTCGATCGGCATATGCACGGCGCTCTGGCTGCCGTCGACCAGCACCGGAATGCCGCGGGCGTGCGCAATGCGCACGATCTCCTTGATCGGCGTGACCGTGCCCAGCGCATTTGACATATGGGTAATGGCAACCAGCTTGGTGCGGTCGGTCAGCCGTTTTTCGAATTCCTCGATGTGGAAGACGCCGAGATCGTCGACCGGCACCCAAACCAGTTTTGCGCCCTGCCGCTCGCGGATGAAATGCCACGGCACGATGTTGGAGTGGTGCTCCATGATCGACAGCACGATCTCGTCGCCTTCGCCGATATTGGGCATGCCGAAGCCATAGGCGACGGTGTTGATCGCCGCCGTGGTGTTCGAGGTGAAGACGATGTTGTCGGTGCTCGGCGCGTTGAGAAATCTCTGTACTATCTTGCGCGCGTTCTCATAGGCGTCGGTCGCGGCGTTCGACAGGAAATGCAGGCCGCGATGGACGTTGGCGTATTCCTGGGAATAGGCGTGCTGGATGGCGTCGAGCACAGCCTGCGGCTTCTGCGCCGAGGCGCCATTGTCGAGATAGACCAGCGGTTTGCCGTAGACTTGCCGCGACAGGATCGGGAAGTCGCGGCGGATCGCCTCGACGTCGTAGGGAATGTTTTCGACTTTCTGGTCCATCACAAGCTCTCTCGAGGCATCGCCTCATTCCGTCCAGCACCCCTCGGCCAATTCTACCCGTGCGTCAAAAACCAATCGTCGAGCCGTCGTTCCAGCGCCTCGACGATGGCCTCGTCGTCCAGTTCCTCGATCACTTCGGCGACGAAGGCCTTGACCAGCAGGCCGCGCGCGGTCTTCTCGTCGATGCCGCGCGCCATCAGGTAGAACAGATGGCTGTGGTCGATCTCGGTGACGGTCGCGCCATGGCCGCAAACGACGTCGTCGGCGAAGATTTCAAGCTCCGGCTTGGTCGAAAACTCACCGTCGTCCGACAACAGCAGCGTGTTGCAGGCCATCTTGGCGTTGGTCTTCTGCGCATATTGGTGGACGTTGATACGACCCTGGAAGACGCCGCGCGCCTTGCCGGTCACCACGTTGCGGATGACTTCGGTCGAGGCGGTGTGCGGCACGGCATGGTCGAGCACCATGGTGACGTCGGTATGGGTGTCGCCGGCCAAAAGATTGATGCCGCGCAGCGTGAAGTCGGCGCCCTCGCCGGTCGTCCTCACGACGACCTCCTGGCGCACCAGCTTGCCGCCGGCATTCATGACGAACAGCGTCAGTTTCGAATTCTTGCCGAGATGCGCCTTGAACTGGGCGAGATGTGTTGCCGTATCCGGCTGCTCCTGCACGATGAGCCATGTCACTTCGGCGCCCTCGCCAAGCACAAGCTGGCTGACCGAGCTGACCAGCGCCGCCCCCTCGCCCGCCTGGCGCTCGACGATGACAGCCTTGGCGCCGGCACCGACGCGGACGGCCAGGCGTACATGCGTCTGTCCACCGGCCTGCAAATTCTGCAGCTCAAGCGGCTTTTCCAGTTCGGCACCGTCGGCGATGTCGACGAAATAGCCGTCGGCGACAAAGGCGGTGTTCAGCGCGCCGATCGCGTCATCGGTGCCATAGGGATCCAACCCCGGCGCGATGCTGCCGTCGGTCAGCTTCTCCGACAGGCGCTGTACGGCGACGCCTTCGATATCGGGCAGTTTCGCGCTCGAAACCCCGTTCAGGACCGGCAAAACCGAGGAGTCTTCGACGATCGGCGCAATGGCTTTCGCGACCGCTGCCGGATCGAAGTCCGGCACCGAGGTCAGCAGCCGGCGCAGGTCCGTATAATGCCAGGATTCGATGCGCCGCGTCGGCAGGCCGCCCTTGATCGCCTCGATGGCGTCGTCGCGCTTCAGCATCACCGCGCCGTCGCCGGGCAGCAGCGACAGCCGCTCGCCAAAGGCGTCGATCAGCGCCGTTTCGGCCAATGTTCGCTGGGGTGTCGTGTGCATGTTCATCAGTATCGCCTTGTTTGGCTTGCCTTCCGGGCCTGCTGGCATCTCACGCGGCTTGCCCGATCACGCCGGCATAGCCATTGGCCTCGAGGTCGAGCGCCAGCGACTTGTCGCCCGACTTGATCACCTGGCCTCTGTAGAGCACGTGCACCGTATCCGGCACGATGTATTGGAGCAGGCGCTGGTAGTGGGTGATGACAACGATGGCCCGGTCCGGCGAGCGCAGCGTGTTGACGCCGTCCGCGACGATCTTCAGCGCATCGATGTCGAGGCCGGAATCGGTCTCGTCGAGGACGCACAGTTTCGGCTCGAGCAGCTTCATCTGCAGGATCTCGGCGCGCTTCTTCTCGCCGCCGGAAAAACCGACATTGAGCGGCCGCTTCAGCATCGCCATATCCATGTTGAGCGAGGCGGCCGCTTCCTTCACGCGCTTGAGGAATTCCGGGATCTTCAGCGGTTCCTCGCCGCGCGCCTTGCGCTGCTCGTTCATCGCCACTTTCAAAAATTCCATCGTCGCCACGCCCGGTATCTCCATCGGATACTGGAAGGCGAGGAAGATGCCGGCGGTTGCGCGCTCGGCCGGATCCATTTCGAGGATCGACTGGCCGTCATAGAGGATATCGCCCTCGGTGACCTCATAGTCCTCGCGGCCGGCGAGGATATAGGACAGCGTTGACTTTCCCGAGCCGTTGGGACCCATGATAGCGGCAACCTCGCCGGCCCTGACCGTCAGGTTCAGGCCGCGGATGATCTCGGTGCCGTCATCGACGATGCGGGCGTGCAGGTTTTTTATCTCAAGCATTTTTTCTTTTTCCTGAAAATTCTTATCCGGTCAGCCGACCGAGCCCTCGAGGCTGATGCCGATCAGCTTCTGCGCCTCGACCGCGAATTCCATCGGCAGCTGCTGGATGACGTCCTTGACGAAGCCGTTGACGATCAGCGCGATCGCCTCTTCTTCCGGGATGCCGCGCTGCATGACGTAGAACTTCTGGTCGTCGGAAATCTTCGAGGTGGTCGCCTCATGCTCGAACTGCGCCGTCGAATTCTTGGCTTCCATGTAGGGCACGGTGTGCGCGCCGCACTGGTCGCCGATCAGCAGTGAATCGCAGTTGGTGAAGTTGCGGGCGTTGGTCGCCTTGCGGTGGGCCGAGACCTGGCCGCGATAGGTGTTCTGCGAAAAGCCGGCGGCAATGCCCTTGGAGATGATGCGGCTGGACGTGTTCTTGCCGAGATGGATCATCTTGGTGCCGCTGTCGACCTGCTGATAGCCGTTGGAGACCGCGATCGAATAGAACTCGCCGCTGGAATCGTCGCCGCGCAGGATGCAGCTCGGATATTTCCAGGTGATGGCGGAGCCGGTCTCGACCTGCGTCCACGAAATCTTCGAGCGATGGCCGCGGCAGTCGCCGCGCTTGGTGACGAAATTGTAGATGCCGCCCTTGCCCTCGGCGTCGCCGGGATACCAGTTCTGCACCGTCGAATATTTGATCTCGGCATCGTCGAGCGCGATCAGCTCGACCACAGCGGCGTGAAGCTGGTTTTCGTCGCGCTGCGGCGCTGTGCAGCCTTCGAGATAGGAGACGTAAGCCCCCTCCTCGGCGATGATCAGCGTGCGCTCGAACTGGCCGGTGTTCTTCTCGTTCATGCGGAAATAGGTCGACAGTTCCATCGGGCAGCGCACGCCCTTGGGGACGAAGACGAAGGAGCCGTCGGTGAACACCGCCGAATTCAACGTTGCGTAGAAATTGTCGGAGGTCGGCACGACCGAGCCGAGATATTTCTTCACCAGCTCCGGATGCTCGCGGATCGCTTCCGAGATCGAGCAGAAGATGACGCCGGCCTGCGCCAGCTCCTTCTTGAAGGTGGTGACGACGGAGACCGAATCGAACACCGCGTCGACAGCGACACGGCCCGACTTGTAGACATTGTCGCTGGCTTCTTCGAGCTCCGAGGCATCGGTCTTCTGCACGCCGGCGAGGATCTCCTGTTCCCTGAGCGGAATGCCGAGCTTCTCGTAGACCTTCAGCAGTTCGGGATCGACGTCGCTGAGCGAGGTCGGTCCGGGCGTGCTCTTGGGCGCCGCGTAATAGTAGAGGTCCTGAAAATCGATCTTGGGATAGTGGACGCGCGCCCATTTCGGCTCGTCCAGCGTCAGCCAGCGGCGATAGGCTTCCAGGCGCCATTCCAGCATCCAGGACGGCTCGTCCTTCTTCGCCGAAATGAAGCGGATAATGTCTTCACTCAGGCCCTTGGGGGCCTTGTCCATCGCGATTTCGGTCTGGAATCCGTATTTATACTGGTCGACATCGATCTTTCGAACTCGATCGATCGTCTCCTGCACAGCAGGCATCAGCGTTCTCCATCCACGCCGGGGTCAAGGCCCGGCAGTTTTCAAACTATGGCACCGCAAGCGAGCACCCCTGGGCACCCGAAGTGGCGTAAGTTTCATATAGTGCGTTCATGCCGGAAATTCACCCGGCCAAATGCGAACGCACGGCTCTACCAGGCCGTAAGGCCCAAATGTCACGTTGCCGCGCTCAGGCGGCCTTTTCCCTGTTTGCCCGCCGCGCGACGATCGTCGCCAGCGCCGAACGGAACAGCTCGATGTCTTCAGCGCCGGTCGCGTGACCGATCGACACGCGCAACGCGCCAAGGCTGTCGCCATAACCCATGGCCTTCAGCACGTGACTAGGCCCGACCTTGCCCGATGAACAGGCCGATCCGGCCGACAGCGCCACACCGGCCAGGTCGAAGGCGATCTGCGCCGTCTCGGCCTTGATGCCGGCAATAGCGAAGAATGTGGTGTTGGCAAGCCTTGGCGCGCCGGTCCCGAAGAATTCGGCATCCGGAACCAGCGTTTTCACGATCGCCTCGATTTCGTCGCGACGTTGCCGCACCGCATCGATCGTTTGCAAGCCGGCAAGCGCCTCACGCGCCGCCGCGCCAAACCCGGCAATCGCCGCCAGGTTTTCGGTGCCGCCGCGATGGCCCTTTTCCTGGCCGCCGCCGCTGACCAGCGGCTTCGGCATCATCAAGTCCGACGCCGCGACAATGGCGCCGACGCCCTTGGGGCCGCCGATCTTGTGCGAGGAGAGAATCAGATAATCGGCGTAACCCGTTGACATATCGAGCGGAATGCGGCCGGCCGCCTGCACGGCATCGACCACCAGGATGCCACCCGCCGCCTTGACGATTTCAGCAATGCGGCCAACTGGCTGGATCACGCCGGTCTCGTTGTTGGCGGCGTGGATGGCTACCAGCGGCAAGCCGTCGGCCTTGTCATGCGCACCGAGCGCTGCCGCCAAGGCGTCGAACCTGACGATGCCATCGGCGTCGACGCCGATCCGCGTCAGCTGCGCGGCCGGGAAGCGCCCGCCATTCAGCAGGCAAGGATGATCGGCCTCGGACACGTAAAGCCGGCTCATGCGGATGGCGCCGCGCCCCATCTGCCAGTCCGGCGTCAGCAGCGTCGAGGCCGCTTCCGTAGCGCCGGAGGTGAACACGACATGCTCTGTTTTGGCGCTGACCAGTCGTGCCAGGTCGCGCCTAGCATCCTCGATCAGCCGCCGTGCAGCGCGGCCCTCGGCATGGACCGAGGACGGGTTGGCGGCGACGTCGAGCGCAGCGACCACGGCCGCGCGCGCCGAGGCAAGCAGCGGCGCGCTGGCGTTGTAGTCGAGATATGCGCGTGCTCCGGCCATTTCCGTCCAACTGGTCCCTTCAAAAGCCGTTTCGCGAAGATAGCGCGTTATTTCCTTGAAATTGCAAGGCAAGACGTCCTATTTACGCGGCTTGCGGCGCGGGTGGCCGAGCCACAGTTTTTGGCCGCCCAGTTTTGAACAATTCTAAACTAGCTTCTAGAAAGACGCTCGCCCTGCGTCAAGGCCAGAGGAAAAGTTGTTCCGGGCGCCGCGCAATTTATGCCAAGTGGAGTATTTCATGCCTGAGGTCATTTTCACCGGTCCGGCCGGCCGCCTGGAGGGTCGTTATCAGCCCTCGAAGGAAAAGAGCGCGCCGATTGCCATCGTCCTGCACCCGCACCCCCAGTTCGGCGGCACGATGAACAACAAGATCGTCTACGACCTCTTCTACATGTTCCAGAAGCGCAATTTCACCACGCTGCGCTTCAATTTTCGCGGTATCGGCCGCAGTCAGGGCGAATTCGACCACGGCACCGGCGAGTTGTCTGACGCCGCCGCGGCGCTCGACTGGGTGCAGTCGCTGCATCCAGATTCCAAGAGCTGCTGGGTCGCCGGCTATTCGTTCGGCTCGTGGATCGGCATGCAGCTCTTGATGCGCCGGCCCGAGATCGAAGGCTTCATCTCGATCGCGCCGCAGCCCAATACCTATGATTTCTCGTTCCTGGCGCCATGCCCGTCGTCCGGCCTGATCATCCATGGCGACGCCGACAAGGTCGCGCCGCCAAAGGACGTGCAGGGCCTGGTCGACAAACTGCACACGCAAAAGGGCATCACCATCACCCAGAAGACCTTGCCCGGCGCCAACCATTTCTTTGCCAACCATGCGGAGCTTTTGATCGAGGAATGCGCGGACTATCTCGATCGCCGGCTGGCCGGGGAGCTGTCCGACCCACGGCCGAAGCGGCTGAGATAGTCGGCGATGTACCAACCGCCTCACTTCCAGGAAACACGGCCGGACGTCCTGCACGGGCTGATCCGGGCGCATCCGCTTGGCCTGCTGGTGTCGAACGGCACCGAGGGGCCGGTCGCCAACGCAATTCCCTTTCTTCTAGACGCCGATGTGCCGCCGAACGGCAGGCTGCGCGCCCATTTGGCCAAGGCCAATCCGCAATGGCGGCTTTTGGCCGACAATCCCCTGGCGCCGGTGCTGGTCGTCTTCCAGGGCGCCGATGCCTATGTGACGCCGTCCTGGTATGAGACCAAGCGTGAAACCGGCAAGGTGGTACCGACCTGGAACTACGCCATCGTCCAGGTGCGCGGCATCGTCAAGGTGATCGAAGACCAGGATTGGTTGGCCGAGCAGATTTCCGATCTGACGATGTCGCAGGAGGGCAATCGCGCGGCGCCGTGGGCGGTGACCGATGCGCCGGCCCCCTTCATCCAGTCCCAGATCAAGGGCATTGTCGGCCTGGAGATCGCGATCACCGAAATCAGCGGCAAATGGAAAGTCAGCCAGAACCGGCCGGCCGCCGACCGCGTCGGCGTCGCCGAGGGGCTCGAGAGCGAGACCGTCAACTCGGCCGATATGATCGAACTGGTAAGGTCCTACGGCGGGCTGGACGGCAAGTAATCTCGATCGGCTTAGGCCGGTTGCGGGCTCAATCGACCTTGGTCATCGCCGCCTTGCGCTCGTTGGCGATCAGCCAGAGATTGCGGATATAGATCAACAGGCCCATGGCCTGGCCGGCGATGAACACCGGATCCTGACGCTGGATGGCGTAGATCAGCAGCAGGCCGCCGCCGAACAGCGAAAAAAACCAGAAGGCGATCGGCACGACACTGCGCTTGGCCTTTTCCGACGCCACCCACTGCACCAGAAAGCGCATGGTGAAGAAGAACTGGGCGACGAAGCCGAGCAGGACCCAGGCATCGAATTGCTTGACGAAAACATCGTGAAGCCAGGTCGCCAATTCCTGAAGCACGTTACCCATGCCTGATTTCCTCTACTTTGGGCATTCTGCGGCGCCTGCGGCGCAGCCACCAGACGCCGGCAAGATCGAGCACGCCCTGCAGGCCGCGATCGAAGATGCCGTAATTCGATTTGCCGTGGCGGCGGGAGCGGTCGACGACGTCGCAATGGACGACGCGGTAGCCCTCCTGGATGACCAGCGCCGGAACAAAGCGGTGGGTGCCGTCGAAGAACGGCAATTTCCTCAAAATATCGGTATGGATCGCCTTGAGGCCGCAGCCGGTATCCCGCGTCTCGTCATGCAAGATGGCCTTTCTCAGCCCGTTGGCGAAACGCGACGCCAGCTGCTTGATCTTGCTGTCGCGGCGCTTCAGACGCTGTCCCTGCGCAGCCCCGACGTCGGGACCAGCCTGCCGGAGCGCGTCGATCAACACTGGGATATAGCCGGGATCGTTCTGGCCGTCGCCGTCGATGGTGGCGATGATATCGCCGCGCGCTGCCCAGGCGCCCGAGCGTACCGAGAGCGACTGGCCGGCGGATTTCGCATGCCTGAGGTGGCGCAGCGGAAACGCGCGAAGCGCCGCCTGAGCGGCAAGGACCGAAGGCGTGTCGTCGGTCGAGCCATCGTCGACGACGATGACCTCGAAGTCGCGCCCAGCCATGGCAGCGCCGATCTCGTCGAGCAGAAGCGGCAGGTTCGCCGCCTCGTTCCGGCAAGGAATGACGATGGATATCTCCGGCATCTCGACTCTGTCACAGGATATGGCATTCGATCGATGCCGCGCGGTCCAGCGGATGAGGCCCGCTGGTGCGGCGCCTCATTACGCCAGCCGAAACGAGGACGCAAGCAGGCGCGCCGGAAGTGAAGGATGATCGCTTCAGGTTTGGATGGCCTCTCACGTTACCCGTTCCGGGGAGAGCCGCTTGTCTCGCGACGCGCGGCTCTCCCTTCTCCCTTGTGGGAGAAGGTGTCGCCGAAGGCGACGGATGAGGGGTGCTCCAGCTTGGCACCAACCGCGCTCTGTCCAGCACCCCTCAACCGTCTTGGCGCTGCGCGCCAGTCCACCTTCTCCCACAGGGGAGAAGGGAAGAGGGCGCGCTAAAACCGGATTCCACTTTTGCTGATCGCGCTTGAGTGCTAAACGCCCGCCTTCATGCATAGCCGAGCCACGTTCGGCCGGAAGCCTTTCAGGAAAGAAAAATGTCCGCCTTCAAATCCGATTTCCTGCGCACGATGAGCGAGCGCGGTTTCATCCACCAGACCTCGGACGATGCCGCCCTCGACCAGCTTTTCGCCACGGAAACGGTGAGCGCCTATATCGGCTTCGACGCGACCGCCAGGAGCCTGCATGCCGGGTCGCAGATCCAGATCATGATGCTTTACTGGTTGCAGCAGACCGGCCACCGGCCGATCGCGCTGATGGGCGGCGGCACCTCGATGATCGGCGATCCGTCGTTCAAGGACGAGGCGCGCAAGCTTTTGACGCCGCAGGACATCGAGAACAATCTGGCCGGCATCCGCCGCAACTTCATTCCCTACCTCAAATTCGGCAGCGGCCCCAACGACGCCGTCATGATCAACAATGCCGACTGGCTGATGGATATCAACTACGTCAATTTCCTGCGCGATGTCGGCAGGCATTTTTCGGTCAACCGCATGCTGGCCTTCGATTCGGTCAAGCTCCGGCTGGACCGCGAGCAGTCGCTGTCGTTCCTCGAATTCAACTACATGATCTTGCAGGCCTACGACTTCGTGGAGCTCTACAAGCGCCTCGGCTGCCGGCTGCAGATGGGCGGCTCCGACCAGTGGGGCAACATCGTCAACGGCATCGATCTCGGCCACCGCATGGAAGGCGCGCAGCTTTATGCGCTGACGACGCCGCTGCTCACCACTTCGTCCGGCGCCAAGATGGGCAAGTCGGCCTCGGGCGCGGTCTGGCTCGATGCGGAGATGTTGAGCCCGTACGAGTTCTGGCAATATTGGCGCAATACCGAGGATGCCGATGTCGGCCGTTTCCTGAAGCTCTACACGACCTTGCCGCTCGCCGAGGTCGCGCGCCTCGAACGGCTCGGCGGCTCGGAGATCAACGAGGCCAAGAAGATCCTCGCCACCGAAATCACCGCCATGCTGCATGGCCGCGAGGCGGCGGAGGAGGCCAGCGAAACGGCGCGCAAGACATTTGAGGAAGGCGCGCTCGCCGAAACACTGCCGACCGTCGAGGTGGGCAGGGCCGAGCTCGAAGCCGGCGTCGGAATATTGTCGCTGTTCGTCACCGCCGGGCTGGCTGGGTCAAACGGCGAGGCGCGGCGGCATATCCAGGGCGGCGCCGTGCGCCTCAACGACCAGCTCGTTGCCGACGATCGCAGGATGGTGACGCTGCAGGATATGGGCCTGGAAAATGTCGCAAAGCTGTCGCTCGGCAAGAAGAAGCACGTTCTGGTGCGGCCGGTTTGACGCGCAACCGTTGGTGCCGGCGGGACAGCGCCCCCCTCTGTCCTGCCGGACATCTCCCCCACAAGGGGGGAGATCGGCTTTCGCGCCGGCTTTCGCCAATCTACAACGTTGCAGGAAGAGCGCAGCGTGGAAGCTGCCAATCTCCCCACTTGTGGGGGAGATGTCCGGCAGGACAGAGGGGGGCGCGAAGGATCACTACAGAGCGTCGGTGTCCACCCGCCTACCCTGCCCGCCTACCCTGGCCGCCTCACCGATACTCGAAGATCGACCGGAATATCCCGGGCGCGATCACCGATAGCGGATTGACCTCCAGGTTGGGCTTGTTGGCGTTGCCCTTGAGCCTGTAGGTGACGCCGATCAGGCCGCGGTCGCGGCCGTTGCCGAGCAGCGCGCCGATCAGCGGCAGTTCGCCGAAGATGCGGTTTACGCCGTAGGCCGGCATGAACGTGCCGGTGATGTCCATATTGTTGTTCTGGTCGTAGAGCGTGCCCTGGAAGGTGGTGCCGATGCGCGAGCCGCGCAGCACGCCGTTGCGCAGCTTCAGATAGCCGCTGCCCTTCTCGATTTCGCTGAAACCGCGCTCGAACTTCACCCTCGACGTGTCGAGATTGCCTTTGACCGCCTCGTTGAGGCTACGGCTGTCGCCAGCCGGCGTCGTCGACACGATCGAGGCGAGCTTCGGCTCGTTGACGATAAAGAAGTTCTTGGCGTCGACTTGGCCTTTCATCGGCCCGTCGCCGGCCCCGGTGAGTGCCAGCGTGATCGAGCCGCCTTCCATGTGCTCGTAGATGTTAAGGAAGCGCAGTATGGCACCGGCATCGGCCGACTTCATGTTGAGCGCGCGCAGGCCGCCGCCGGTCGTATTGCTGATGGTGATCGCGGCTCCCGAATCTGCCGTGGCGCTCACCTTGAGCCCGTTCACCCTGGAGCCGGCGGCGCTGTAGTCGAGCTTCAGATTCGATAGCACCTCGTCATGGAAGCCGGTCAGGGAACTGACGTCGGCGCTGACCGAGATCGTATCGACGCCGGTGGTCTTGGTGGCGGTGTCGACGTCGGACGTGAATTGCTTGATCAGCGAGCGTGCGTCCAGCGCGCTGCCGCTAACCTCGACCGCATAGGCCTTGCCCGACCGCTTCACCGAGACGGCGACGTCGTCGCCCCTGTTCAACGTGACCTTGCTGAACCGGGCCGAGGACAAGGCGCCGTTGACCAGCACCGCGCTGCCGTCGATGGAGAAGGTCTTGCCGTCGAGTTCGAAATTGGACAGCGTCGTGGTGTCGCCGGTCTTCGCCATGGCGAAGGTGACCTTGGCGGGAATGCCGGGGCCCTTGCTCCAGCCGGCCCAGGGAATGTCCAGCCTGGCATTGGTCAGGTCGGCCGACACGTTCTGGTTGCCGGTGCCGCTCTTGTCGATCGCCACCTTGATGGTTCCGGAAAGCAGCGTCGACAGGCCAGGCATGGCGGTGGCGCGGGTCTTGTCGTCGAGCACCAGCGCTACTTTACGACTGCGCGGCGGGCCGCCATCCCTGAGCGGCTCGATCAGGTCGAGCTCGGCCGGAATGCCGTTGAGCAGCGCCTTGGCCGAGATCACCGCCCGGTCGGGTGCGACGGTGATCGAGCCGTCGGCATGGCTGACCGTCTGGCCCTCGAACGGCTTGGCCAGCGACAGGTCCTTGTAGTCGAGCGCCACCAGCCAATCGAGTTTGGAGGAGTCGACGCCGGACTGCAGCGGAATATCGGCCTTGACGTGGCCGGTCACCGTGCCGGACAGGTCGTCCGGCAGCAGGCCGACATGGCGCATGGCGTTGATCGGGTCATAGGATGCCAGTTCGGCGATCGCCGGCGCCTCGCCGGCGACATCGATGTCGAGCGCGCCGATCACCGGCGGATGGTTCGCCGCCTTGACGGTGAGCGTGCCGTTGCTTGCCGCCACGGTACGGCCGCTCGGCATATAGACGCTGCCCGAGGACAGCGCGACGTCGACGTCGTTGCCGTGGAAGCCGACAACGCCGACGGCATCGCGGATCGGCGGAATACGGCCGGCCGTGTCGAAGCGCGATCCTTCAACCTGGAATCGGCCGAAGACTTCATCGGCGGAAAGCGGCACGCCGTTGCCGAGCCGTCCGGGTACGACCTGGAATTGCAGGCTGCCATCGACGACGCGGCCGCCGAACAGGTTCTTAAGCACCCACAGCCTGGCATTGCGCGCCGAAAACCACGGCCATAATTGCTTGACGTGCGAGACCGGCATGTCGTGGACATTGAGCGCCACCGAAATGCCCGGCGCCTGGTTGGCGACGAATGAAACCGAAGCCGTGCCCAGCACTTCGCTGCCCGGTCCGGACCGGACGCCGATCTGCTCGGCGACCAGCTTTTGGCTCGTCGGCTGGTAGATGCCGGCAATACGGGCAATGAAGCTGAGCGCCGGTTCCGGCGAATCCGACGGCGCCAAGGTCGAACCGTCGCTGGTCAGGTCGTAGCGATAGGATGGCTCCTCGCCCGCTGTGCCGGTCGCCGGCTTCGGCCCGATCGAACCGGCAAAATCGAAGGTCGAGCGGCCGGTCTTCACCAGCAATCCATCGACCTGGATCTTGTTCGAACCGGCGACGAGCGTTGCATCGAGATCGACGTCGGCCGGAAGCAGGCCGCGCGAACCGAGATCGAGCACCGATCCGGTCAGCGACAGGGCAGCGGTCAGCCGCGAGCCGTTGTCGCCGGCCGCTTCCGACCCCGCCAGCTTCAAGGCGATTGCGCCCAATTTGCCACCTGCAGCCGCAGTGTCGGCGTCGGCCGCCTGGATGCTGGCGTCCAGCGTGGTGATGCGTCGCGTCGCCGGATCGCGGGTGGCGGAAGCGGCGATGGTGAGCGCCCTGCCGTCGACATCCGCGTCGGATGAAAACTCCATGCTTCCCGGTCCCGACTGCGACACGGAGGCGTCGGCGATGGTGACCGACTTGACCGATCCGTTCTCGGGCAGTGCCAGCTCGACGTTGCGCAGATCGATCTGGCGCACCGAATCCTCGCGCACCGCATCGAGCGCGCGGTTGACGTTGGCGAAGACGGCGACGGAAAGTTTTTCCGGATCGATGAGACCGTCCTGGTTGCGCAGCCCGGCCGTCCAGTCGCCGCCGGACGGCATTGCCGCCATGACGATGTGCGCGTCGGAAATCCGGGCGCTGGTGAGCCGCACCTCGCCCGAAAGCAGCGGGATGAGCCGGATGCCGAAGCGGACCCGGCCGGCATCGGCCATCGGTTTGCCGTCGGCGGTCTTGAGGCTGACGTCGCTGACCTGCAGCGCAATGAAGCTCGACCCGTCAAGCGTCAGCCGGGCCGGCCCGACGGCAACATCGACATCGAAGCCGGCCAATTTCTCGATTGCCGTCTCGGCTTCCGCGCGAAGCCGCTCCGAGCCGAAACCGGACACGCCGATCGCATAGACACCGGCCGCAGCCAGCAGCACAAGGGCGACGAGGCCGGCAAACAGCCGCGCCATCAAACGAACGCCGCGACCGATCGACGCCTGGCCGAGCGGCGGGACGCGGCACGCGGACGGAAAGGTTCCCAGGTCGGTGATCTCGTCACGCCTGAACCTGATCTTCTCGTGCTGCGGTAGCTCCTGATCCACGCAATCTTCCGTTGAAACGAATTCGATCGTGGACGAATCCCCGCTCGACATTATATCGATGCAGCCTGGCGCGTAACCTCAAACAAGGGCATCGGTATGGCTGACCTCGACGTGGGCGATGTTGCGCCGCAATTCGATCTTCCGCGCGACGGCGGCGGTTCACTCAGCCTCGCCGCATTGCTGGGAAAACCCATCGTACTCTATTTCTACCCACAGGACGACACCACAAGCTGCACCAGCGAGGCGATCGGCTTTTCGCAGTTGAAGCCGGAATTCGAAAAGGCCGGCGCTGTCGTCATCGGGCTGTCGCCGGACAGCGTCAAGAAGCACGACAAGTTCAAGGCGAAATACGATCTGAGCATCGACCTGGTCGCCGACGAAGAGCGCAAGGTGATCGAGGCCTACCATTTGTGGGTCGAAAAGAAGCTCTACGGCCGCATTTATATGGGCGTCGAGCGGGCGACGTTCCTGGTCGGCCGGGACGGACGCATCGCCAGGATCTGGCGTAACGTCCGCGTCAAAGGCCACGCCGAAGCGGTGCTGGAGGCGGTTCGCGCCCTTTGAGAGCTGCGGCACGCCGCTGCAATTCGATGCCCGTTTTGCGCGAATACCTTTGCCCGTCGTTCGGTCCGGCAAAACTTTGTTAACCCTAATAATGTGTAATCAGGCTCGTCGTTGGTGTCGTAACGAAAGCTTGGTCCCGTGAACGTAGCCAGTCAGTCAGCGGTCTTCGGCAGACGCAGAGAGCCCCACACCGTCATCATCGCCCGGGGCGACCAGATAAGGCATTTCACCATACGTCCGTGGCTGGCCGCATTTTGCGGCTCGGCGCTGGCGGCGATCGTCATTGGCTACCTGCTGGCGACCTCTTATCTGGTGCTGCGCGACGACCTGATCGGCGCCACGACGGCGCGGCAGGCGCGCATGCAGCAGGCCTATGAAGACCGCATCTCGGCATTGCGCGGCCAGGTCGACCGCATCACCAGCCGCCAGCTTCTCGATCAGCAGTTGATGGAAACCAAGGTCAGCGAATTGCTGGAACGGCAGAGCCAGCTCAGCCTGCGTCACGGCCGCCTCGGCCCGATCCTCGAACGAGCAGAAAATGAGGTCGCAACGCCGCCCGTGCCGACGGCAAAGCCGGACGAACATGCCGACGCGACCGGCAGCATCCAGCCGATGGCCTATTCCGTCGCCAGCCTTGCTGCCCCCCTTGCCAGCAACGACACGAGGCCGTTCTCGCTGTGGTCGACCCGCGCCAATCCGCTGCCGAGTGAAAGCGCGGCCGACCGGGCAGACAAGCTCTTCGTTTCGATCAACAACTCGCTGAAGACCATCGAGAGCCAGCAGCTCACCCGCATCGCGGCACTTGCCGACAATGCCTACAAGAGCGCCGACGCGATCTCGCAGGCGCTCGACGCCGCCGGCCTGCCGGTCGACAGCGAATTCGAAAAGAGCGATGTCGGCGGCCCGCTGATACCGCTCGACAGTTCGTTGGTCTTTGACAGCAAGGTCAAGGAGTTGGACGAGGCGCTTGACGCGCTGGATCATCTGAAAAAGGAGGCGCGCCGGCTGCCGCTCGCCAACCCCGCCCCCGGCCATAGCGTCACCAGCCCGTTCGGCGTGCGCACCGACCCCATCCTCGGCACGGCCGCCTTGCATTCCGGCATGGATTTCAGGGCGCCGGTCGGCATGCCGGCCAAGGTCACGGCAGCCGGCGTCGTCGTCAAGGCCGGCTGGAACGGCGGCTACGGCCGCATGGTCGAGGTCGACCACGGCAACGGTTTTGTGACGCGTTACGGACATCTCAGCAAAATCGACGTCGCCGTCGGCCAGAAGCTCGATGCCGGGGACATCATCGGCAAGACCGGCAACAGCGGCCGCTCGACCGGCCCGCATCTGCACTACGAGGTTCGCCACAATGGCGAGGCGATCGACCCGCTGCGGTTTTTGACCGTCGGCAAGAAGGTCGAGCGGTATCTCTAGGAGCCGGGCTGCTCCTCAGACGACCCAGCAATTGAGCGGCATCGGGCCGGCGCAGCCAGGCCAAGGCGGCCTCACCTAAGTATCCTCGGGCGATCGCCCTTCGCTCTATTCTCCCCAGCAAACATTCGGCTCCAGCCCTTGAGGGCCTCTGCCCCACAGCGTTGACTCCGACGCAGTTGTAGGATGATATGTATAAGCCTATGCCTCAGTCCAGCAGGCTTGTAATGACCGTTCATGGTATCCCGCCTGAAATTCTGAATGCTCTGGAGGGCGCTGTCGGACAAAGCGGCGTGACCGCCGACGCTGCCGGCATGGCGAAATACCTTTTGGACTGGTCCGGGGATCATCGCGGCGGAGCCCTTGCGGTGCTGAAGCCTGCTTCCGTCAGCGAAGTCCAGGCTGTGGCGCGGCTCTGCGGCACGCTCGGGCTCGGAATCATCCCACAGGGCGGGAACACGGGGCTGGTGGCGGGTGCAATCGACATCGACTCCCGTGGCGCGGTGGTCGTCAGTCTGGAGCGGTTGAACGGCATCCGTCTCGTCGACGCCGACAATTTCGTCCTGCAGGCCGATGCCGGCTGCATCCTGCAGCACATCAAGGATGCGGCAGAAGCAGAGGATTGCCTGTTTCCGCTGGCGCTCGGCGCGCAGGGAAGCTGCCAGATCGGCGGCAATGCGGCCAGCAATGCCGGCGGCACCAACGTGCTGCGCTATGGCATGGCGCGCGATATCATCCTCGGCCTCGAAGTCGTCCTGCCCGATGGCGAGTTGTGGAGCGGCTTTTCCGGCCTGCGCAAGGACAATCGAGGCTACGACCTGAAGCAGCTCTTCATCGGCAGCGAAGGAACGCTCGGCATCATCACCGGCGTCGAGCTCAAGCTGTTTCCGAAACCGGCCCGGGTCGAGACCGCTTATCTCGGTCTCGTTTCGTTCGAAGCGGCCATCACCCTGTTCCGGCAGGCTCGCCGGGCCTCATCCGATCTGATTTCGGCCTTCGAGATCATTGGATCGGAGTGCATCGCGCTCGCGCGCTTGATCGATGCCAACATCGTTTCGCCGGTCGAAGCTCCCGTCCACGTGCTGATCGAACTCTCCGCAAGTGCTACGGTCGATCTGCGCTCCATGCTGGTCGATTTCCTGGCCGGAGCCATTGAGAGCGGTCTGGTCGCCGAGGCCGTCCTTGCTGAAAGCGTCGCACAGGCCAGGGCCTTCTGGGCGATCCGCGAAGGGCTGGTCGAGGGCCAGGTAAGACGCGGCTACCATGTGCGCACCGACCTTGCGGTCAGGATATCGGACATCCCTGCCCTCATCGATCAGGCCCGCCAATTCGTGGCGCTGGAACATCCAGGCTGGCTGCCGCAGGCCTATGGCCATGCCGGCGACGGCAACGTCCATTTCAACGTCCTGCCACCGCTTGGGCTCGCCGAGGGGGAAGCTCGTGCCCAGGGCGCGGAGATCACTGCCGGACTCTACCAGATCGTCGGCGCGCTTGGCGGGTCGATCAGCGCCGAGCACGGCATCGGCCGCACCCGTCATCGCACTTTCTGGGCCGGCCTGGCGCCTGCCCATCGCCGGCTCGTCACGGCGCTCAAAACAACGATCGACCCTCAGGGATTGATGAATCCCGGCTGCCTTCTGCCATCGACGGAGACCTTTCCATGAAGCAAAGACTGGCCGCTATCGGCACGGTCGAGGCGCTGCCGCATCGCGTCGCCGCATTCCTCAGCCGCGAGATCGAATCCGGCGACCTCAATCCGGGCACGCGGCTGCCGACCGAGCAGCAGCTCTCGGAAAAATTCGGCGTCAGTCGCAATGTGGTGCGCGAGGCGATCGCTCAACTCAGGGCCGATGGCATGATCGAAGCCCGGCAAGGCGTCGGCGCCTTCGTGCTGGCGCCGGAGCAGCGCGCCTCGATCCGGATCGATGGCGAGGCGCTGAAAGCGACCGGGAATATGGAGCGGCTGTTCGAGCTGCGTTGCATACTGGAAGCCGAGTCAGCTGCGCTCGCCGCCGAACGGCGCGGGCAGGAGCACCTCGACGCAATCAAGGCGGCGCTAGACCGGATGAGCGGCGAGGAGCGCTGGGAAGAAGGCAGCATCGACGCCGACCTTTTGTTCCATCGCGAGATCGCACGGGCGACCGGCAACAATTACATCCACACCTTTATCTCCTTCGTTTGCGAGCAGATCCGCCGCTCGATCCACTACGCGCGCCTCACCAATCCGCTGCACGACCTGGTCGAAGTCAATGTCGGGGAGCATGTGCGCATCTACGAGGCGCTGGTCGCGGGCGATCCCACGGCCGCCGAGGCGGCGATGCGCGCCCACATCGTGGGCGCCGCCGACCGCGTCGGCGTCAAACTGCCAGCATCGCGCGCCGCGCACAGCACAGGGAGGTAGCCATGCCGGTCGGAGGCGCATATGCGATTTCGGACGTCTGCCTGCTCGTCGAAAATATCGAGCGGACGGTTGAATTCTATGTCGAAAAACTCGGCTTCCGCCTGCGGCGTCGCGCCGAGGGCTTTGCCGACTTTCATGGCGAGGGCGTCACGCTGGCGGCGTGGGAGATCGATCACATCAACCGGCACACCGGCGTCTCGAAGTTGAGGTCGCCGCGCCAGGCGCACAAGGTCTGCGTGGCGGTCAGGCTAGACGCGCCCGGCGAGATCGACCGGCTCCATGGCGAACTGGCAGCCAAGGGCGTGCCCTTCTACGGCCCGCCGGAGGATTATGTCTGGAACGCGCGCTGCGCATATTTCACCGATCCCGACGACACGCTTTGGGAACTATACGCCTGGCTCGACGGCGGCCCCGGCGACTATCACGACGAACAGCCGTAGACGACGCCGCGCCACGGGAACGGCGCGCAATGAAGAGACGAGAACGTCTTGCAACAGGAGCAAAAAATGAGTGGGAACAGAGACTACGACATGAACCGCCGCAGCTTCGTGAAAGCCGGCTTCGCCGCTGTCGCGGCAGCTTCGGCCGGAATGCAGCTCGTGCTGGCGCCGGGCGCCAAGGCTGCCGGAAAGGTCGTCATCCAGTATGATTGGCTGATGTCCAACGGACAGATTGGCGACATCGCCGCGGTCGCCAACGGCTATTTCAAGGAGGTGGGCCTCGAGGTGGAATTCAGCCCGGGCGGTCCCAATGCGGCGACGGTGCCGCCGGTGATTTCGGGCGCCGCACAACTCGGCCAGTTTTCCGAAACGCCGCAGCTCTACGCGGCGCGTGCCAGCGGCGTGCCGGTGAAGATCATCGCCTGTGGCTTCCGCACCGGTCCCTATGCCTTCACCTCGAAGCCTGCCAAGCCGATCCGCGGCGTGGCCGACCTCAAGGGCAAAAAGATCGGCATCCAGCCGACGGCGCGCTTCGTCATCGATGAGATCCTGGCCAAGAACGGCATTGATCCGTCCGAGGTCACCGTCGTCAATGTCGGCTTCGACAAGGCGCCGCTGGTGCGCGGCGACGTCGACGCGATTGGCGGATGGATCACCAACACCCAGGCGCTGAGCGTCGTCGGCGACGACAGGATCGATCTTCTGGTGCGCGACCTCGGGCTGAACTCCTATGCCGACGTCTATTTCGCTACCGACACAGCGATCGAACAGGATGCGGAAATGCTGGCGAAATTCATCGGCGCCGTCGCCAAGGGCTGGGGCTGGGTGCACGCCAATCCGCAGGAAGCCGTCAAGAAGATGGTCGAAGCCTATCCGGAAATGGACCTTGGCTGGGAGCAGAAGACGATCAATCTGGTGCTGAAACTCTCCTTTGACGGTGCAACCGCCAAGGACGGATGGGGAACCTTGGATCCCGCCTCGATCGAGGAGCAGCTGGCGCTGCTGGACAAGGTCGGCCAATACCCGAACGGCCGGCCCGCGGCAGCCGATGTCTACACCACCAAGATACTCGAATTGTCGGCCGCCGACCGACCCAAGCTCGACGCGCCCGCCGCTTGATGGCGAAGGCGATCGAGGCCCGCAGGCTGGATGTCGGCTATAGCGGCCGGCAGCCGGTGGTGAAAGTGCTCTCCGGTCTCGACCTGTCGGTCGAGGCCGGCTCCTTCCTGTCGATCCTTGGACCTTCGGGATGCGGCAAGTCGACGTTCCTCAGGGTGGTGGCCGACTTGCTCGATCCGCTCGGCGGCTCGATCACCGTGCTTGGCGACACACCGCATGCTGTCCGTTCGCGGCGCGATGTCGGTTTCGTCTTCCAGGACTCGACCCTGCTGCCCTGGCGCACCGTGCGCGACAACGTCCGCCTGCCGCTCGATGTCGGACAAGGCCGGCTTACCCGGACAATAGACGATCGAACCGACGAGCTGCTTGATCTGATGGGGCTTGCCGGGTTCGGTGAGCGTCTGCCGCACCAATTGTCCGGCGGCCAGCGCCAGCGCGTGGCGATCGCCCGGTCACTGCTCGGGCAACCCAGGCTGCTTTTGATGGACGAGCCCTTCGGTGCGCTGGACGAGATCACCCGCGACCGCCTCAACGACGAGCTTTTGTCGTTGTGGCGGCGCACCGGCGCGACCATCCTTTTCGTTACTCATTCGATCGCCGAAGCCGCCTATCTCGGAGAACGGGTCATCGTTCTCGCCGCCAATCCGGGCCGCCTGGCGAGAGACCTCGACATGCGGCCGTTCAAGCAGGCAGGCAACCGCTGTTCGCGCGAGGATCCGGCGATCGTTGCCGCGATGGCCGAACTGCGCGGCGCGCTGGAACAGGCCTCATGAGGCAGGCGCCCTTGCCATCGGCGCTGGCCGTCGCCCTGCCCGTTTTTGGCGCGGCCTCGATCCTGCTCGCCTGGCAGTTCCTGCTGCCATGGCTCGGCGTGCCGGCCTATATCGTACCGACGCCGACGGCCATATCAGGCGTGTTCCGGAAGAGTCTTGCTTTGCTGCTCAGCAATCTCTGGCCGACGCTGATCGAGGCGCTGGCGGGATTTGTCATCGGCAATCTTGCCGGTGTGCTGCTGGCGGTGCTGTTCGTGCACAGCCGCATCCTGCAGGCGGCCTATTTTCCGGTCGTGCTGTTCTTCAACACCATTCCCATCCTGGCGCTGTCGCCGATTATCATCCTGATCTTCGGGCTCGGCATGACGCCGAAGATCGTGATCGCGGCGGTGATCTGCTTCTTCCCGACGCTGGTCAACATGATCCGCGGGCTGGACTCGGCCAGCGACAACGAGCACGAACTGTTCCGGGTGCTATCGGCTACGCGCTGGGAGATCTTCTGGAGCCTGCGCCTGCCAAGAGCATTGCCGATGCTGTTCTCCTCGCTGAGAATTGCTTCGGCCACGGCCGTGATCGGCGCTATTGTCGGCGAGTGGATCGGGTCGGATAAGGGCCTCGGCGCGCTCATCATCCAGGCGACCTTTAACTATCAGTCGGACCGGCTCTATGCGGCAATCGTGCTGTCGTCGTCCTTGTCGATCGCGATGTTCTCAATCGTGGTTCTGCTGGAGCGCCGTGCCATCCGCTATTGACCATTCCGTCGAGCGGCCATCCGCCAGGTTCGCTGTGCGCGGGCTGTAAATTTATTTTTGAATTCCATTTGACTGAATAAATCTTCGGTGCCAGTCTGGCCTCTCTCGAGGGCGCAAGGCATGGCACTGCGGGGAACCAATCAGGAGTTCGGGCGGCCGTACAACCGGCGCATCGTGCTCGAATCCATTCGCCTTCACGGGCCGATCGCCCGCGGCGACATTGCCAGGCGGGTCGGGCTCACCGTGCAGACGGTGTCGACCATCGTTCGCGAGCTGGAAGAGCACGGTTACGTGTTGTCGCTGCGCGAAGAGCCCAAGGGGCGCGGACTGCCCCCGGCAACGCTGCGGATCAATCCGGAAGGCGGCTATGCCGTCGGCATTCACGTCACCCCGCTCGGCATCAATGCCGCGCTGATCAACCTCAGCGGCGATGTCATCGAGAGCAGCTACCGCGAGGCCCCAAATGCAACGCCCGACCACGCCTTCGAGCTGATCGGCGCCATGGTGCTCGAATTGACAGCACTGCGGCCCGGTGGCCGCGTCCTCGGCATCGGCATGGCGTTGCCCGGGCCGTTTGGCGTGGAGTCCATGAGCTTTGTCGGTCCGACCACCATGACCGGCTGGAAGGATGTGGCGCTGCGCGAGCGGCTGGCCGCCTCGACCGGGCTGCCGGCCTTTTTCGAAACCGACATGGCGGCGGCTGCCATCGGCGAGCGCCTCTATGGCCTCGGCACGGCCTATTCCGAATATTACTATCTCTATTTCGGTGTCGGCCTCGGCGGCGTCATGGTGCATGACGGAGCCGCATTGCGCGGCGCCTGGGGCAATGCCGGCGAAATCGGCCACATTCCCGCTGTGCCGGGCGGCGAGCCCTGCCCGTGCGGCAATCGCGGCTGCCTCGAACGGTATCTCTCGCTCGAGGCGCTGCGGCGCCGCAACATTGCCGACGCCGACTGGGTGAGCGAGATCGCGCCGATCTTCCGCAACGCCATCACCATCATCGAAAACCTGTTCGACCCCGAAACCATCATCCTTGGCGGGCTGGCCTCCACCGACCTGCTCGAAAGGCTGGCCGGCGCAGCTGCGCACCTGCCCAACTCGGTCTCGGCGCGAAGCGACCGCACGACGCCCCGCGTCAGCGTCGCGCGCGGCGGCCAGCATGCGGTGTTGCGCGGCGCCGCAGCGCTTGCCGTCTCAGGGGTGCTTTCGCCACGCTTCGGCCAGATCTTCACCGCCGAACGCGAACGCGGGCGGGATCTCTTGCATAACAAGGGGATCGCGGCATGAGCGAACCGCTGCTGGTGCTCGATAACGTTGCCAAGAATTACGGTGCCATCGAAGCACTGAAAGGCATCAGCTTTTCGATCGGCAAGGGCGAAGTGGTGGCGCTGCTCGGCGACAACGGCGCCGGCAAATCGACGCTGGTCAAGATCATTGCCGGCGGGCTCGAGCCGAGTTCCGGCCGCATGCTGTTCGAAGGCAAGGAATTCCTCGCCAAATCCCCTGCCGAGGCCAAGGCCGCGGGGATCGAGACCGTCTACCAGGACCTGTCGCTTTGCACCAATGTCGACGTGGTCGCCAATTTCTTCATGGGCCGCGAGATCACCAGGAAGGTTCTCGGCATTCCGGTGCTCGACGAGCGCGCCATGGAGCAGGTGGTGCAAAAGGCGCTGGCCAGCGCCGGCACCCGCATTCCCTCGCTTCGCACCAATGTCGAGCACCTCTCCGGCGGTCAGCGGCAGGCCATCGAGCTCAACCGGTTCGTGCATTTTGGCGGCAAGTTGGTGCTTCTCGACGAGCCGTTCGCAGCGCTCGGCGTCGAGCAGACGCGGCGCGGCCTCGACATGATCCGCCAGGTGGCGAGCCAGGGTATCGGCGTCGTCATCATCACTCATATCATGCAACAGGCCTTCCAGGTTGCCGACCGGATCGTGGTGATCCGGCAAGGCGTCGTGGCTGGCGATGTCGCACGCAGCAAAACAAGTCCCGACGCGGTGATCAACATGATCACCGGAGAGACGCTTGCCGGTGCCGGACCGGCGAGCTGAGGGACAAATGAGGGGTCCGGCGCAAGAGGAGCGAACGACATGAAGAAAATACTTCTTTCCGTCTTCGGTATCCTGGCACTGGCCTTTGCCACGCTCACGCCGGCATTCGCTCAGTCCAAGGGCACCGTCTACTACATGGTGCCGACACTGCTCGATGAGTTCCAGACCGGCTCGGTGAGCGCGCTGGAATTGTTCCTGAAGCAGGTCGGCTACGAGATGAAGACGCTGAACGCCGACAACAAGACCGACGCTCAGCAATCGCAGATGAACGACGTCATCGCGCTGAAGCCGTCGGCGATCATCCTTGCCGCCGTCGATTTCAATGCGCTGAAACCGTCGATCGAGGCCGCCCGTGCCGCCGGCATCCCGGTCGTCGAGTTCGACCGCCAGATCACCTCGACGCCTTCCGACTTCACCTCGGTGGCCGGAACCGTCGAGATCGGCTACGTCGCCGCCGATCAGGCGCAAAAACTCCTGACCGCGAAGAACGGCTCGGTGAAAGGCAAGATCCTGCAGGTGCTCGGCGATCCGGGCGACCCCTACACGCTCGACATCCAGAAGGGTTTCGAGGAGAAGATGAAGGCGTTCCCGGACGTCATGATCATCTCGCTGCCGGCCATGCAATGGGCGGCGGATGCAGCCGGGACCATCGTCAACGACCAGCTGCTCGCCAACCCCGACATCGACCTGATCTTCAGCCACGCCGCGCATCTTTCGGTCGCTGCCGTCGCCTCGCTCGAGGCCGCCGGCAAGAAACCGGGCGACGTCATGCTGATGAGTTCGAACGGCGCTCCGGTCGGCCTCGACCTGATCCGCAAGGGCTGGCTCAATGTCGAAGTCGAGCAGCCGCTCTACGCCCAGGCCGCGGCGGTCGCCATGTTCATGGACAAGGTGGTCAACAAGCAGGAGATCAAGCCCGGCGAATATGATGTGCTTGGCCTGAAATCGACCCTGACCAAGGAAGCGTGGGGGCCGAACATCAAGATCCCCGGCGCTGCGATCACCAAGGAAAATGTCGATAACCCAGCCTTCTGGGGCAACATGAAGCCGCCGGCCGAAACCATAAAGCCGGTCGAATAGCGAACTCGCCAGAAGCTCCGGGCCACGCAGGCCCGGAGCCCAGCCCTGCAGCCCGGTGCGTTCAAACGGACGCGCACGGGAATGCTGCAGCAATTTTCAACCGCGCCTGATCTTTCCGACGACCGAGTGGTTCTTCGGGTCATGCGCCAACCGGATCCGCAGATGAACCCTCGCACGCGCCAAACCCTCGAGTTCATCCTCGACAATCTTGTCTGGTTCATGCTGGTCTTCGTGCTGGTGGTCTTTTCCATCCTCATCCCGAACTATTTTCAGCTCGGCATCTTCGCCAACATCATCGAGGCCTCGAGCGTGCTCGGCGTCATGTCGATCGGCTTGGCGCTGGTCATCATCGCCGGCCATATGGACCTGTCGGTCGAATCGGTGGCGGCGCTCAGCGCCATGGCGGTCGGCATCCTGTTCTGCTCGTCGGGCATCGGCCTTGGCATCCAGTTGCAGCCGCAATGGCTGATGGTTCCGGTTTCGCTGCTCATCGCGCTTGCCGTCGGCGCCCTCATCGGCGCTTTCAACGGCTATCTGGTGGTCAGGGTGAAGATGAGCGCCTTCATCATCACGCTGGCCTCCTACATCTGGGTACGCGGCCTGGTGCTGGTCATCTCCGGTGGCCGCTCGGCACAAGACCTTGCGCCGGCAATCCGCTGGTTCGGCATCCAGCGCCTGGGCGGCCTGCCGTTGACGGCCTGGATCGCCATTGCGTGCTTCGTGGTGTTCTCGCTGATCATGGCCAAGACGCCCTTTGGCAGGCACCTGGTCATGATCGGCGGCAACGAGACGGCGACGTTCCGCGCCGGCATCCGCGTCAATCGCAACCTGGTCATAGCCTTTGTTCTCGCCGGTGCCATCGCCGGCCTTGCCGGCTGGCTGCTGGCAATCCGTACCTCCGGCGCCACCGCCAATCTGGGCGTCGGCCTGTTGTTCAACGCCTTCGCCGCGGTCGTCATCGGTGGCGTCAGCCTGAAGGGCGGCGTCGGCACCTTGCCCGGTGTCTATGCCGGCGTGCTGCTGCTCTCCGCCATCAATACGGCGATTAATTTGATGGGCCTGCCGGCCAACTTCACCCAGGTGATCCACGGCCTGCTCGTCCTCGCCGCCGTGCTGCTCGACGCCTTCAAGCAAACCATCCGCCAGAGGCTCGCATGACCGGCCGTCTGGAAGGTAAGGTCGCGCTGATCGTCGGAAGTGCGCGCGGCATCGGCAAGGGCATCGCACAACGCTTTGCCGAAGAGGGCGCGACGCTTGTCCTGGCCGATACCGAGGTTGAGGCCGGGCAAGCGACTGCGGACGAGCTCGGCGCCGCCTTCATACACACCGACATTTCACAGATGGCCGATGCGCAAGCCGCCGTGGCGCTGGCGCTAGCGCATCACGGCCGGCTCGACATCATGGTCCAGAATGCCGGCATCTATCCCTGGCAATTGCTGGAAAACACCAGTCCCGACGATTGGGACCGGGTCATGGCGGTGAATTTGCGCGGCAGCTTTGTCGCCGCACGCGCGGCGCTGGTGCCGATGAAGGCACAGCGTTTTGGCCGCATGCTGTTCACCTCCTCGATCACCGGCCCGCATGTCACCAGTCCCGGCCACGGCCATTATTCGGCGACCAAGGCCGGCATCAACGGGCTGATCCGTTCGGCTGCGCTCGAATTCTCCGGCTACGGCATCACCGTCAACGGCGTCGAGCCCGGCAACATCCTCACCGAAGGCATAGAGCAGCATCGCGGTGCGGCCTTCATCAAGAACATGGAAGACGCCATCCCGCTCGGCCGCCTCGGCAGCCCGCGCGACGTGGCCAATGCCTTCCTGTTCCTGGCCTCCGACGACGCCAGCTACATCACCGGCACGACCATTATCGTCGACGGCGGGCAGCTTTTGCCCGAGGGCAAGGATTTCCGGCTGCTGCCGCCATGATCGTCGATTTCGGCGGCGGTTTCTTCCTGCGCCGGGCGACCACCGCCGATCATGCAGCGCTTGCGATGATCTGTCTCAAGACCGGCGATGCCGGCAAGGACGCCAGCGGCCGCGAGGACGACCCGGACCTGCTCGGCCTCCTCTACACCATTCCCTACCAGGTGCTCGAACCCGAGCTGGCCTTCATTATCGATAGTCCCGCAGGTGCGGCCGGCTACCTGCTTGGCGCGGCCGATACGGGCGCTTTCAATGCCAGCCTGGCATCAGACTGGTATCCCGACCTTCAGCGGCGCGTGGCAGACCCCGGACCCGACAGCTCGCGCTGGCGCGGCAGCGACTGGGCGCGGCATCGGGTCCATCATCCCGATTTCGCTGTTCCGCCTGCGCTGACCGCCTATCCGTCGCATGGCCATATCGACCTGTTGCCGCAGGCGCGCGGGAAAGGCATCGGCCGGCGCGCGATGGCCTTCCTCGAGCAGGGGCTTGCCGCGAGCGGCTCGACCGGCATCCACCTCGAAGTCATGCCGGAGAACGATGGCGCGCTAAGGTTCTACAAGGCGATTGGATTTGAGGTGGTGCAGGACGCTGATTCATCAAAGCGTTGTGTTTATGTGGCGAAACGGATTGCTCACGCTCCGGCGATTGCAGGCTGATCTGCGACAAGCCAATCGCCCAAGTTGCAAAGAACCGGGAGGCCTATGGAAGTACAATGCTGCCGTTCTGCAGCAGCCAGTTGCCCGCGTGAACACCTTTGCCGCGGGAACGAAACCTTCGTCGCGTGCTCCACCGCAGACACGAAAGTCACCAGCATCAACACGGTGCGGGGCTAATCCGAGTGTTGGCGGAGCGTCTACTAGTTCAGTATGGGCGGCAAGGGAACATCCACGACCGTTCCCCCGGCCACAATCGAGAGCACATAAAGCAGATAAATGGCTAATACCAACAGGGCGAGGAATGAACCGCTGGCAAAGACTCCTGCAACCGCGGCGTCGGGATAAGCTTCGACTTGTTCTTTCTTGAAGGTGTCTTCTTCGTTACGGGTTGTCTTCACAACCCGTTCGCCTGGAAGCCGGTTTTTTTCAGCTTCCTTCGATATCTTATCCGCGAGATCTCCTGCGATCACGGGATCGTCCGGAAGATGACTCGCAAGCCATCCAGGAATATTTTCGCTCCCGCCCATGCCCATACGCAATTGAGATACTGCAAGTTGTAGCTTTCGGCAATCGTTTCCCTCATGAGAGGCAAGCAGATCAGACTTAAGTCCCTGCGGAAAGACAGTTTGAATCAGACCAAAGTCCGAGTAGCACAGTGGTCGGACGCGTCTCACCTGGGCGATCAGCTTGAGCGGTGTAGCCCAAACTGAACACATCGAGGAAAATGGTGGGCGATGACGGGCTCGAACCGCCGACATCTTCGGTGTAAACGAAGCGCTCTACCAACTGAGCTAATCGCCCGCCCCGGGCCGGACCTTTAAGCAGTTAGGGCCGGCTTCGCAAGGCCAAATGAGCGGCGAGTGGCTTGGCCGGGAGCCGGTTTCGGCAACAAAGTTCGGCTTGTCAAAAAACCTTCTCCTGTTTGCTGTTATGCTGTCCGGGTCCGCTTGACACCCGGTGGGTTACCCCTTATCCACCGCCCCAACGACGAACACGGCTGACACGTGCTCGTCCATGCGCGGGTGTAGCTCAGTTGGTTAGAGTGCCGGCCTGTCACGCCGGAGGTCGCGGGTTCGAGCCCCGTCACTCGCGCCATTTCTCCTTTGGGGTCACGTCCCCTTGATGTCGGAGAAATGTCGACGTTGATTTGTCAAAAATCATCTTCTTCGTGACCCAGTCTAGGTCCATTCCTTTCGAATTCTGGCATTGATCCTCATCCATCGACCTGCCCGCCTGTTTGTGGTCGAGCCAGAAGACAATAGCTTCTCGGACAAGAGTCGGGTCTAACCCATTCGCTCCCGCTTACAGTCTCATCTCGCAGTGCCGGGCTTCACCCCTCGGCGAGCAGCGCCTCGACTTCCTGCAGCGTCGGCATGGACGGCGCGGTGCCCGGGCGCGTCACCGAGATGCCGGCGACGGCGCAGGCGAAGCGCACCGCTTCCAGAGGTTCGATCCCCCTCGACAGCGCGGCAGCCAGGCCGCCGTTGAAGGCGTCGCCAGCGCCTGTGGTCTCGACCACCGGGCCGGCGGCGACCGCTGCGACATGCTCGGAACGATCGGCCGTGTGCAGCAGCGCACCGTTTTCGCCAAGCGTCACGATGACCGCCCCAACGCCCTTCTCAAGCAGGCTGTCGGCGGCACGGCGGGCATCGTCAATGGAGGATACCTTGATGCCGGTCAGTTCCTCGGCCTCAGTCTCGTTCGGCGTGACATAGTCGCAAAGCGTGTAGATGCGGTCCGGAAGCTTGGCCGCCGGCGCCGGGTTGAGGATGGTGGTCACCCCTGCCCCGCGCGCGATCTCCAGCGCCCGCAGCGCCGCCTCGATCGGCTGTTCGAGTTGGGTGACGAAGACCCCGGCCGCGCGAATCAGTTCGGCATTTGCCTCGATATCGGCGGGCGAAATCAGCATGGCCGCGCCGGGACTGACGATAATGGCGTTGTTGCCGCTCGTCTCCTCGATGAAGATATAGGCGGCACCGGTGTAGCTTTCCGGTGTGTCGATGACAGCGCTCTTCACGCCGGCCGCGTTCCAGGTCTGTCTCGCCATCTCGGCAAAGGGATCGACGCCGAGGCGGGTAAGGAAGGTGACATCGGCGCCGAGCCGGCCGGCCGCCACCGCCTGGTTCGAGCCCTTGCCGCCGGGGCCGAGCGTGAAGGACGTGCCCAGGATCGTCTCGCCCATGCGCGGCTGGCGGGCGGCGCGGTAGGCCGTATCGGCGACGAAGACGCCCAATATGACAACCGGCTTCATGACGATCGGTTTCGCCGGCATGCCGCTACTCCGCATCCGGTGGCACGACGCCCTTGCGGAACGCAAAACAGCCATAGAAGCGGCGCTCGCCGGTCTGGATGACGCAATAGGCCTTCTTGGCGCGTTCGTAGAAGGCGTAGCGCTCGACCGAGATCATCGGCCAGGCCTTGCCCTCGGCGGCATCGATCTCTTTTTGCACTTCCTGCTGCACGGCGGGAATGTCGTCCGGCTTGCCGACGATCTCCATGCGCGCGGCCGCGTCGTCGACGAAGGTGTCCAGCGGATAGAGCGACAGTACCGCCTTGACCACATCGGCCGCCGACGCATCGATGCGCAGCAGCCGGCCAAGCACGGTCTGGCGCGCCACCGAATCGGACGGGAAATTGGTATCGGCGATAATCAGATCGTCACCGTGGCCCATCGCCCGCAGCGCCTGCAGCACATCGGCATTGAGCAGCGGATTGATTCCTTTGAGCATGGTATTCCTCGCGAAGTTTGCTGGGCGAAATCAGAGACGCTTGCCGCTCTCTGCGTCGAAGAGATGCACCTGGTCGAGCCGCGGTTTCAGGTGCAGTGTGTCGCCCGGCTTGAACTCGTGGCGTTCACGGAACAGCGCCACCATCTCGCCCTCGCCGAAGCGCAGGAACACGAGAGTCTCGGAACCGGTCGGCTCGACCACCGAAATCTTCGCTGGGACACCATCTGGATGGATTTCGAGATGCTCGGGCCGCACGCCGTAGACGACATTGCGGCCATCTTCCACGGTATTGCTCGATGCGATCGGGAACGGCGTCCCGGCGATCTCGACGACGGGCTTGTCGCCCTTGCGCACGACGCCCTTGAGCAGGTTCATCGAGGGCGAGCCGATGAAGCCGGCGACAAACAGATTGGCCGGCCGGTCGAACAATTCCAGCGGCGCGCCGACCTGTTCGATGCGACCGTCGCGCATCACCACGATCTTGTCGGCCATGGTCATGGCCTCGATCTGGTCGTGGGTGACGTAGATGGTGGTGGTCTTCAGTCGTTGGTGCAGTTCCTTGATCTCGGTGCGCATCTGGACACGCAGCTTGGCATCGAGATTGGAGAGCGGCTCGTCGAACAGGAACACCTGCGGGTTGCGCACGATGGCGCGACCCATGGCGACGCGCTGGCGCTGGCCGCCCGAGAGCTGGCGCGGATAGCGCTTGAGGTAGGGGTTGAGGTCGAGGATGTCGGCGGCGCGCTTGACCCGCTCAGTGACCACCGCCGGATCAGTTTTGCGCAGCTTGAGAGCAAAGGCCATGTTCTGCTCGACCGTCTTGTGCGGATAGAGCGCGTAGTTCTGGAACACCATGGCGATGTCGCGCTTGGCCGGCGGCAAATGGTTGACGACGCGCTCGCCGATGGCGATGGTGCCGCCGGAAACCGTTTCCAGCCCGGCCACCATCCTCAGCAGCGTGGACTTGCCGCAGCCGGAAGGCCCGACCAGCACCACGAACTGTCCGTCGGCGATGTCGACGCTGACATCGTGCAGAACCTTGACGGTTCCGAACGCCTTGGCCACATTGCGGATCGCGACTTGAGCCATCATTCCCCCTTCAGTTGCCGTGAAGCTAAACAACGCAAACGGCGAGGGCAAGTCGGTCTCTTATAGATAAAAAACCCATTCACGTTGACACCGCACTTCGTTGTGCGAATAGTGACAGTGCCCGGCTTATGACCCTGTTCCGGGCGCACCGGTACGCTTGTCCGGCACTCAATGCGAGGCGTCGCGGGAGGGAGAATTCGGGCCGCTATTTACGGGAGTCGCTGTCGTTGGGGAACATAATCGGCGCTCCACCATCTGAACCAATTCACGATTGATCTTCTGGGAGGAACGAGATGAAAGTCAGCCTTTATCACCAACTTGTCCGCGCCGGGGCCACCCGCCGCGACGTGCTGAAGGGAGCGGCCAGCATGGCCGCCCTCGCCGCGGCCTCAAGCGCCGGACTTGGTGCCCTGACGCGCCCGGCTGCGGCCGCCGATGACCTGCGCGCGCAGATCCTGCAGATCCCGGGCGTCGGCAAGGGTCAGCCGACCGATGCCGATTTCCAGCAGGTCGGCGAGCTTTGCCTGGGCGCCACCAAGGCCAATGTCAAGGAAGGCGAATTCGCCGGTGTCGAACTCACCTTCATGGGCCTCAACAATCAGAACCTGCACAATGTGCTGTTTCGCGGCTTCCTGAAGCCGTGGGAGACCTATACCGGCGCCAAGATCAACTGGATCGACCTGGCGCAGGCTGACTACAACGCCCGCCTGCAGCAGTCGATTGCGACCGGCACCGTCGATTTCGACATCATCGAAATGGGAGCACCGTTCGAAGGCGACGTCTGCGGCAAGGGTCTCACCTCCGAGATGCCGGACTGGGTCAAGGACCAGATCGACATGAAGGACGTCGTGGCCTATCTGCAGCCGCCGGTCGGCACCTGGGACGGCAAGCAATATCGCGTCACCGTTGACGGCGACGCGCATAACTTCAACTACCGCACCGACGTGTTCGCCGATGCCGACCTCGCCAAGGCCTGGAAGGACGGCGGCGGAGAAGGCGAATGGGGCGTGCCGAAGACCTGGCAGCAGGTGCAGGCGGTGACGAAATTCCTCAAGGGCAAGCAGGTAAACGGCCAGGATGTCTTTGGCTACCTCGATGCGCCCAAGCCCTGGGGCGGTTTCGGCTTCTATTTCCTCGGCAGCCGCGCCAGCGCCTACGCCAAGCATCCCGATGACAAGGCATGGCTGTTCGATGCCGACACGATGAAGCCGCGCGTCAACAATCCGGCATGGGTGCGGGCGATCCAGGACGTCATCGATGCCCTGCCCTCCGAACCTGCCGACCAGATCAACGCCGACCCGAATACCACCGCCTTCCAGCAATTCCTGGCAGGCACCGGTTCGATGGTCACCTGGTGGGGCGACGTCGGTTCGAACGTCAAGACCAACGATTCCTCGGTCGTCGGCGACATCACCGGCTTCTCGATCCTGCCGGGCTCGGACGATGTCTACAACTCCAAGACCGGCCAGTGGGACAAGCTCGCCAGCGGGCCGAACCATGCGCCGAACTGCGCCTATCTCGGCTGGGGCGTCTATGTCATGGCCCGCGTCGACGGCGACGAAAAGAAGAAGAAGGCGGCCTGGTCTGCCGCCGCCCATCTCGGCGGCAAGGACCTGTCGCTCTGGTGCGCGGCCTATCCGTCGGGTTTCCAGCCCTATCGCAACTCGCATTTCAACATTCCGGAATGGGTGGCGGCGGGCTACGACGAGGCGTTCATCACCTCGTATCTGAAGTCGGAAGCCGACAGCTACAACCATCCGAACGCGGCGATCGAGCCGCGTATCCCCGGCATCTTCCAGTATTACAGCGCCGCCGAGGACATTTTGGCCAACACCTTTGCCGGCAAGATGAAGGCGCAGGAAGGCGCCGACGCCATCGCAGCCGCCTGGGAGAAGCTGACCGACCAGATCGGCCGCGACAACCAGATCAAGCTCTACAAGGCCTCACTCGGCATGTAGGTTGAGATAGTGAAACTTGGTCCGGCGGCGTACAGCCGCCGGACCTACCCTTGACCGACTTGGCCTCGACCGGCTCGGCCGGTCATCGAGCCTCCTGTGAACGGGCAAGACGCGTGGCTGACCGGACCCTGGCTGACCAGACTCTGTCGACAAGTGAATGGCCGGCAGGCGCCGTGCCATCCGACCTGATACCGCGGAGCCGCAAACGGCTTGGCTGGGCGCTGATGGCTGCTGCAACGCTAGGCCTTCTGGCGGTGATTGCGCTGCAAATCCTTTACAAGAGCGATGTCGACACTATCGGCTTCGAGACGTGGCGGCCGGTGGTCTACGCCTATGTGCTGTGGGGTGTCGCGCTCGGCATCGGCCAGGTGCTGACGCGCGGCGAGGATGGCCAGCGCGCGTTGTTCCTGCTGCCGGCGCTGCTGTTCACCATTGCCATGGTGATCTTCCCGACATTGTTCGGCTTCTACATCGCGCTGACCGACTGGAACCTCAGTTCCTTCAGCGGCCGGCAGTTCAACGGGCTCGACAATTTCTGGCAGATGCTGAACGACGCCTATTATCGCAACGCCCTGTTCAACATGGTGCTCTACGTGCTGGCCGTGTTCGTCGAATATGTCATCGCCTTTGGCCTGGCGCTGCTGCTCAACGCGCAGATCCGGGCGCGAAAATTCTTCCGCGTCGTCTTTCTCATGCCCCTGATGCTGTCGCCGGTGGCTGTGTCGTGGATGATCGGCAAGTCGCTGATGGAATACCGCTTCGGGCCGGCCGCAACGCTGGCGCGGCATCTCGGCTGGGAAAACCCGGCCTTCTTCTCCAATCCGATCACCGCCCGCATCTCGATCATGGTGCTCGATGCCTGGACGTTCATCCCGTTCATGATGATCATGCTGCTTGCCGGCCTGCAGGCGATGTCGCGCGAGGTGCTCGAGGCAGCGCGTGTCGATGGCGCCACCGCCTGGCAGACCTTCTGGCAGGTCACCTTCCCGCTGATGCTGCCGGTCTCGGTGACGGCGGTCATCCTGCGCATCATCTTCAAGCTGAAGCTCGCCGATATCATCATCACCGTTACCTCCGGCGGCCCGGGCGGCGCGACTGATTCGGTGTCGAGCTTCATCTACCGCGAATATCGCGACCGTTCGAATGTCGGCTACGGCACGATGCTGGCGATGGCCTATTTGATCATCATCATCGTGTTTGTGACCTGGCTACTGAAATTCGCCAGCCGCTTCGTGCGCAACGTCAACTGATCGGGCCGGCAAGATGAGCGTTCAAACCACCGACTTTGCCGCCTCCGAAATCCGCTCGCCGGCGGCGTTCTTCGCCAACCGCGTCTTCATCTACGGTGCCCTCATCTTCTGGGCCTTCATCTGCCTGTTCCCAATCTATTGGACGATAACCACCTCGTTCAAGACCGCGGTCGACGTCACCCAGGGCCATCTGATCCCGTTCGTCGATTTCAAACCCGACTGGAAGGGCTGGCGTTCGCTTGGCCTGTCGCCGGACTCGATCTTTCGGACGTCGACGGTGCGCGACGAATTCATCAAGCGCTTCATGAATTCGGTCATCACTTCGGTCGGCGCGTCGACCCTCGCCATCGTCATCGGCAGCCTCGCCGCCTATGGGCTGACCCGCTATCGTTACAAGTTCGCCTGGTTCAGGAACGAGGACATTTCCTTCTTCTTCCTGTCGCAGTTGATCCTGCCGCCGGTGGTATTGGCCCTGCCCTTCCTCGTGCTCTACCGGGAAGTCGGCCTGCTCGACACGCGCGTCGGGCTGATCCTGCTCTACACGCTGATGGTACTGCCGATCGTCATCTGGATCATGCGCGACCAGTTCAATTCGATCCCTGTCGAGCTGGAGGAGGCAGCACTCGTCGATGGCCTGTCGATCTGGGGTGCCTTCTTGCGCATCGTCATGCCGATCGCGCTGCCGGGCATGGTCGCGGCCTTCATCCTGGCGATGGTGCTGTGCTGGAACGAGTATTTCTTCGCCGCGCTTTTGACCTCGACCGATGCCAAGACCATTCCTGTCATGGTGGCGAGCCAGACCGGCTCACAAGGCATCAACTGGTGGTCGATGGCAGCGCTTGCCACCGCGGCCATCACACCGCTCGCCGTCATCGGCATTGCGCTCGAGCGTTACCTGATCATGGGCATGACGGCGGGCGCGGTGAAATAGGCGATGGCCAACAAATACTGGTTCGCACGCAACAGGCGCGGCAGCGGCTACGCCAAAGGCGTGATGCCGATCAGTTGGGAAGGCCGGGCCGTAGTCGCCGGTTTTGTGATGGCGATGATTGCCGGCGGCTTGATCATGCTGCTTCTCGGCCTCTACGCGAACCTGATGGCACTCGGCATCGTGATTTACGTCCTGCTGGCTATCTGCGGCGCCGGCACGTTCATCTGGGCTGCGGCGACCAAGGTCGATCCCGAAAAGACCATGGCCGACTATCAGGCGGAAAGGCTAAGAGCCCGGTCGTCCGGGATCTAGACAGCACCTAACCCAAAAGTGTTGCCCGCAAATGATCGAGGATCATGGCAACCCCTTTTTGCCCCAGTTCCGCCGAGGCTTCGGGCGCACTTGCCGTGTACCAGCCGGTGTTGTCGGCGAAGCGGCCGGCATCCACCGCTTCCGGGCACAGCGCCAGCATCAGTGACGTCTCGCCGGTGCCGGCATGGTCGAACGGGTACTGGCTGTGCATTGAAGCCGGCATCAGCGGATGCACCTGTACCCAGTTGAAGAAATTGCTGCCCTCGGCGTGCTCGGCATAATAGTCAGCCATCGCCGCAGAGCCCCACCAGCCTTCGCCGCGTTCTTTCTCCAGGAAGCGGAAGATCGCTTGTCGGCCGGCGGCCTTGAAGGCGAGATCGGTTGGCATGCCGGCAGCAAAATTCTCGGTTTGGTGGTGAATGATGGCGTGGATGTTGCGGAAGCCAATGCGCAGCAAGCTGTAGAACAATTCTTCCGCAAATGGCGCCAGCACATTGCCGCCGACCTGCACCGAGCCGCTGCCTTCCGGCGCCGCAACGGCATAGCTTGCCGCGCCGTAATAGAAGGGCGGCAGAATGACGATTTCGGCCTCCGTTTCGAACAGTTCCAGGCTCTTGACCACGGCCAGCGTGTCCATGCCGACGGCCATGTGCTCGCCGTGATATTCGAGCACACCGAGCGGCAACACGACCGGCCGGTTCTCGGCGATCGCCTTGCGGATCTGGTGCGGCAGCATCAGTTCGTAGCGCATGACACCTACTCCATATTGGTGTGGCGGGCGCGCATCGCTTCCGGCGAGACGCCGGTCAGATCCCTGAGCTTCAGCACCATCACTTCGAAGAGGACGAACAGCGCGCCTTCGAACACCGAGCCCATCGGCAGGACGGATGTCTTTTCCGGACCCTGGTCGTCGGCCATGGTCTGAGCCGGGATAAGCAGCGTGAAGTCGGCCAGCTTCGCGGCAGTGCTGTCGGCTTGCGCGGTGAGCAGCAGGACGACGGCACCGGCCTCGCGCGCGACCCGCATCAAGGTCAGCACCGTCGATGTCTCGCCCGGGCCGGAGCTGGCGAGGAAGACATCGCCCGCGCCCAGCGGCGGCGTGGTCATGTCGCCGACGACCGACACCGGCAGACCGAGATGGTAGAGCCGCATGGCAAAACCCTGGACCTGCAGCGCCTCGCGGCCGCAGCCATAGGTGACGATCTTTTTCGCGCCGGCCAAGATGGCGCAAGCCGCGTCAATGCGGCTTTCGTTGATACGCTCCAGCACGGTGCCAAGCTCGCTCAGCGCAATCCCAAACAGGTTTTCGCCGTCGTCCGTCATGACATTTGCACCAGCTTGCAGGTACCGGAGAACCACATGAACATCTCAGTCACATTTGCCCCGAACAGCTTGTTTTCATTCATGCTATCACCGCGAAAATTGGTGTCCAACGGCACGCAGTGCTTTTGATGCGCTACAGCCGTGATAGTGTCACGGCAAATCGTAAATGAGGAAACGACAGCATATGAAGACACGGCATTTCGACCGCATCGGCAATGGCGGCATCAACTTCACCGAGCTCGGCTTCGGCACCGCGCCGCTCGGCAATCTCTATCGCGCCGTGTCCGATGAGGATGCCAATGCCACGCTGGAGGCGGCATGGCGGGTCGGCTGCCGCTACTACGACACAGCACCGCTCTATGGGCTCGGCCTCGCAGAAACGCGGCTTAATCCGTTCCTGCGTTCGAAGAGGCGCGACGACTACGTGCTGTCGAGCAAGGTCGGGCGCATCATGCGCGCCTGCCCGCCGGAACAGCGCACCGGCATCGGCAAGTTCTTCGACACGCCGTCGCGCCGCGAGGTCTACGACTACAGCTATGACGGCGTCATGCGCTCGTTCGAAGCCTCGCTGGAACGGCTCGGCGTCGACCGCATCGACATCCTCTTCGTGCACGATGTCGACATCTTCACTCATGGCAGCAAGGAAGCCTCGGACCAGCGCATCCAGGAATTCATGAGCTCGGGCTACTATGGATTGCTGGCACTGCGCGACCAGGGCGTAATCAAGGCGTTCGGCGGCGGCATCAATGAGTGGCCGGTTGCCCAGACGCTGGCCGAGCGCGGCGATTTCGACCTGTTTCTGCTTGCCGGGCGCTATACGCTGCTGGAGCAGGAGGCGCTGCAGTCTTTCCTGCCTCTATGCCAGCAACGCGGCATCGGCATCGTTCTCGGCGGGCCGTACAATTCCGGCATTCTGGCAACCGGGCCGAAGCCCGGCGCCTACTACAATTATTCGGAAGCGCCGCAGGATATCATGGACCGCGTCACCCGCATCGAGGCCGTCTGCAAGCGCCACGGCGTGCGCCTGATCGAGGCGGCGCTGCAGTTTCCGCTGCTGCATCCTTCGGTCGTGTCGGTAGTCCCGGGCGGCCAGCGGCCGGGCGAAGTCGAAAGCAATCGCTCGCTGCTCGACACAAAACTGCCATCGGCGCTGTGGGCCGATCTCAAGAAAGAAGGCTTGATGCGCACGGATGCGCCGACGGCATAGCGCCGCCTTTCCAACGACCTGCGGGCACAGAAAAGAAAAACCGGATATGCCGGCTTTTCTTTTCTCTGAAAGACTTAAGGAGGCGCTTAGTTGACCGCGTCCTTGAGGCCCTTGCCGGCCGAGAACTTCGGCACGGTGCGCGCCGGGATCTTCACTTCCGCACCGGTCTGCGGATTGCGGCCGGTCGACGCGGCGCGTTTTGACACGGTGAAATTTCCGAAGCCGACAAGCCGGACATCGCCGCCCTTTTTCAGTTCGCCGGTGATGACGGAAAACACCGCATCAACCGCCGACTGCGCGTCACCCTTCGAAATACTCGCGGCATCGGCGACAGCGGACACCAGTTCGTTCTTGTTCATAAAAATTCCCTTCCATGAGAAAACCGGAACACTCGACTCATCCGGCAGGAAACGGACTTTAGAAAGAAGCGCTCCGCCAACCAAGTCGAAAAGCGCCAAGAAAGTCGAAAAAAGCCCGGAAATCCGGGGTTCTTCACATGAAAAAGCCGGGCTCAAGGCCCGGCTCTCTCTTGTGCATTGCAACTTTAGCAAGAACTAATGCGCCAGCGATTTACCTGCCTCGTCTCCGACATCGACCACGGCCGGCGCATTGACGGGTTCGACCCACTGGATCGGTTCCGGCATGCGCACCAGCGCATGGCGCAACACTTCGCCAACGCGTGAGACCGGAATGATCTCCATGCCGCTCTTCACGTTCTCCGGAATCTCCGCCAGATCCTTGGCGTTCTCTTCCGGGATCAGCACCTTCTTGATGCCGCCGCGCAGTGCGGCAAGCAGCTTTTCCTTAAGGCCGCCGATCGGCAGCACCCTGCCGCGCAGCGTGATCTCGCCGGTCATCGCCACATCGGCCTTGACCGGGATACCGGTCAACACCGAGACGATCGCCGTCGCCATCGCCACGCCAGCCGACGGTCCGTCCTTAGGCGTTGCGCCTTCTGGCACGTGCACGTGGATATCGCGCTTGTCGAACAGCGGCGGCTCGACGCCGAAATCGATGGCCCGCGAGCGGACGTAAGACGCCGCCGCCGAGATCGATTCCTTCATCACGTCGCGCAGATTGCCGGTCACCGTCATGCGGCCCTTGCCGGGCATCATGACGCCTTCCACCGTCAACAGCTCGCCGCCGACTTCCGTCCAGGCGAGCCCGGTGACCACGCCGACCTGATCGTCGCTCTCGACCTGGCCGAAGCGGAAGCGCGGAACACCAAGGTAATCGGCAAGATTGTCCGCCGTGATGTTGATCGTCTTCTTCTTCGTCTTCAGGATCTCGGTCACCGCCTTGCGCCCGAGCTTCATCAGCTCGCGCTCCAGGCTCCTGACGCCCGCTTCACGGGTGTAGGTCTGGATGATGCCGCGGATCGCGTCCTCGCCGACGGAGAACTCCTTCGGCTGCAACGCGTGGTCGCGGATCACCTTGGGCATCAGGTGACGCTTGGCGATTTCGATCTTCTCGTCCTCGGTGTAACCGGCGATACGGATGATCTCCATGCGGTCCATCAAGGGCGCAGGGATGTTCAGCGTGTTCGCCGTCGTCACGAACATCACGCTCGACAGGTCGTATTCGACCTCGAGGTAATGGTCCATGAACGTCGAGTTCTGCTCGGGATCGAGCACCTCGAGCAAAGCCGATGACGGATCGCCGCGGAAATCCTGGCCCATCTTGTCGATCTCGTCGAGCAGGAAGAGCGGGTTGGATTTCTTCGCCTTCTTCATCGACTGGATGACCTTGCCGGGCATCGAGCCGATATAGGTGCGGCGGTGACCACGGATCTCGGCCTCGTCGCGCACGCCGCCCAGCGCCATGCGGATGAACTCACGACCGGTCGCCTTGGCGATCGACTTGCCGAGCGAGGTCTTGCCGACGCCGGGAGGTCCGACGAGGCACAGGATCGGCCCCTTCAGCTTCTTCTGGCGGCTCTGCACGGCGAGGTATTCGACGATGCGGTCCTTGACCTTGTCGAGGCCGAAATGATCCGTATCGAGCACGTTCTGGGCAAAGGCCAGATCCTGCTTGACCTTGGAGTTCCTGCCCCACGGGATCGACAGCAGCCAGTCGAGATAGTTGCGCACGACGGTCGATTCAGCCGACATCGGCGACATCGTCCGCAGCTTCTTCAGTTCGGCTTCTGCCTTTTCGCGGGCCTCCTTGGAGAGCTTGGTCTTCTTGATGCGCGCCTCGATCTCGGCGGCCTCGTCGCGGCCGTCCTCGCCTTCGCCGAGCTCCTTCTGGATCGCCTTCATCTGCTCGTTGAGGTAGTATTCGCGCTGCGTCTTCTCCATCTGGCGCTTGACGCGCGAGCGGATGCGCTTCTCGACCTGGAGCACCGAGATTTCGGCTTCCATGAAGCCCATCGCCTTCTCCAGCCGTTCCTTGACGGAAAGCGTGGCGAGCATCTCCTGCTTCTCGGGGATCTTGATGGCAAGATGCGAAGCGACCGTGTCGGCGAGCTTGGAATAGTCGTCGATCTGGCTGGCGGCACCCACCACTTCGGGCGAGATCTTCTTGTTCAGCTTGACGTAGTTCTCGAAGTCGGTGACGACGGAACGGGCCAGCGCCTCGACCTCGACCTCTTCCTCCTCCGGTTCGACCAGCGCCGCAGCACGGGCTTCATGGAAGTCGGGACGGTCGGTGAACGCAACGATTTTCGCGCGCGAGGCGCCTTCGACCAGCACCTTCACGGTGCCGTCTGGCAGTTTCAGCAATTGCAGCACATTGGCGAGCGTGCCGATGTCAAAGATGGCATCGGGCTCCGGATCGTCGTCGGCGGCATTCATCTGGGTCGCAAGCAGGATCTGCTTTTCCTGACCCATCACTTCTTCCAGCGCCTTGATCGACTTTTCACGCCCGACGAAGAGCGGAACGATCATGTGCGGGAACACCACGATGTCGCGCAGTGGGAGGACTGCGAAGACGCCGTCGCTGGGAGCCTTGGATAATTTGGCCATTGTCCAACCTTTCATGTCGCGGCCGCCAATCGGCCAACCGCGAATCTCATATTAACGACCGGGGATCGTTCCGCCTACCACCGTTTGTGACGGGAGTTTTACAGCACAGAATTCGGCACCACGGCCTTCTGCCTTTAGTTGGAGGCACGGCGGGTAAAGATCAAGGGTCAACACGGTCCGTCCCTCCAATCCGCAGCCATTACGCGGCGCCGTACGCGGTGTGCGACAGCAAAACGGCGCCCCGCGGCGCCGTTTCAGAAAAATCCATTGCCGGCTCACGTCAGGCGCTGACGTTGCCCTTCTTTTCCTTCTGCTCGGAATAGATGTAGAGCGGCCTGGCGTTGCCTGACACCACCTCTTCCGAAATAACCACTTCGCGCACGCCTTCGAGCGCCGGCAGCTCGAACATGGTGTCGAGCAGAATCGCTTCCATGATCGAACGCAGGCCGCGCGCGCCGGTCTTGCGCTCGATGGCGCGCTTGGCGATCGCCGACAGCGCGTTCTCGTGGAAGGTCAGGTCAACATTCTCCATCTCGAACAGCCGCTGATACTGCTTGACCAGCGCGTTCTTCGGTTCGGTCAGGATCTGGATCAGTGCCGGCTCGTCGAGATCCTCCAGCGTCGCCAAGACAGGCAGACGGCCTACGAACTCGGGAATGAGGCCGAACTTCAACAGATCCTCAGGCTCGACCAGGCGGAAAACATCGCCGGTGCGGCGATCCTCGGGCGAAGCGACGATGGCGCCGAAACCGATCGAGGTCTTCCTGCCGCGATCCGAGATGATCTTGTCCAGGCCGGCAAAAGCGCCGCCGCAGATGAACAGGATGTTGGCGGTGTCGACCTGCAGGAATTCCTGCTGCGGATGCTTCCTGCCGCCCTGCGGCGGCACGGAGGCAACGGTGCCTTCCATGATCTTCAAAAGTGCCTGCTGCACGCCCTCGCCCGAGACGTCGCGGGTGATCGACGGGTTGTCCGACTTGCGCGAGATCTTGTCGATCTCGTCGATATAGACAATGCCGCGCTGGGCGCGCTCGACATTGTAGTCGGCCGACTGCAACAGCTTCAGGATGATGTTCTCGACGTCCTCGCCGACATAGCCGGCCTCGGTCAGCGTCGTCGCGTCGGCCATGGTGAAGGGAACGTCGATGATGCGGGCCAGCGTCTGCGCCAGCAACGTCTTGCCGCAACCGGTCGGGCCGATCAGCAGGATGTTCGACTTCGCCAGCTCGACGTCGTTGTTCTTGCCGGCATGGGCGAGGCGCTTGTAGTGGTTGTGGACGGCCACCGACAGCACGCGCTTGGCGTAGGGCTGGCCGATGACGTAGTCGTCGAGAACCTTGAGGATTTCCTGCGGGGTCGGCACGCCCTCGCGCGACTTCACCATCGAGGTCTTGTTCTCCTCGCGGATGATGTCCATGCACAGCTCGACGCATTCGTCGCAGATGAACACCGTCGGCCCGGCGATCAGCTTGCGCACTTCGTGCTGGCTTTTGCCGCAAAACGAGCAATAAAGCGTGTTCTTGGAATCACCGCTGTTGTTGCCGACCTTGCTCATTTTCATGTCCTTTCATGGCCGCCCGCCGATGGTCTGGTTGAAAGGGCGCATATTCAATCTATCGCGGGAATCCGCCGCCGCCAGTGCCCCGGCTCCCGCAACGCATTCCGTACGAAACACAAATCGGAAAACGGGGCAATGATTCGAACAACCCCACGCAAAGCTAAGCCGTCGAAAATCAACATAGCCTTAACGTAGGCAATTGCACCCGTCGAGGGAACAGCCAATTGTGGCCGAAATGCCGCAAGCTGCGCCAAAAGCGTGTGATCCCGCCACTCACTGCCACCGCGGGGCCACCGCGTGCCTATAAGGCAATACCTTCGACCGGCTCACGTGACGAAATGACCTTGTCGATAAGGCCGAAATCCCTGGCCTCGTCGGCAGTCATGAAATGGTCACGGTCGAGCGTTTTTTCAATCTCATCGTAGCTCTTGCCGGTGTGCTTGACGTAAACCTCGTTGAGGCGGCGCTTCAGCTTGATGATGTCCTGGGCATGGCGCTCGATGTCGGAGGCCTGGCCCTGGAAGCCGCCGGACGGCTGGTGGACCATGATGCGGGCGTTCGGCGTGGCAAAGCGCATGTCCTTGTGGCCCGCCGTCAAGAGCAGCGATCCCATCGATGCGGCCTGGCCGATGCAGAGCGTCGACACGGCGGGCTTGATGAACTGCATGGTGTCGTAGATCGCCATGCCGGAGGTGACGACGCCGCCGGGCGAGTTGATATAAAGGTTGATTTCCTTCTTCGGATTCTCCGCCTCGAGGAACAGCAGCTGCGCGCAGACCAGCGTCGCCATGCCGTCCTCGACCGGGCCGGTGATGAAAATGATGCGCTCCTTGAGGAGCCGCGAGAAAATGTCATAGGCCCGCTCGCCGCGATTGGTCTGTTCGACCACCATCGGAACGAGGTTCATGTAGGTTTCGACGGGGTTCTTCATGGACTATCCCTTTTTGAGGATGGGATTCCGGCGCCGGAGATTTGCAATCGGGCAGAATCGGTTCTGGATCGTTATTGTGTAAATAGGATGCCGGCTCACCCTAGCGCAAGGCCGCCTCTCCTAGCCATCCGGTTAAGTCGAATCAAGGTTTCCAAACCAAGTTTCGCCCGTCGCCGTGCCGGCAGCCCTCTCCTGCCGCCGGAAGGGACGCTCATGCTTGGCCGTTGTTTAGCAGTTTCTTAACCGCATCGCTTAACGAAAAGCGGTGAAACCGCTTTTTCCAGCCGCGGCTTGCCCTACAATCCAACGTTGAACCCGCTTCACGCAGTTCAAACAGGGGGAGTGCGATGATCAGGAAAACTGCTTCCTTGGCTCTTACCGGCCTCGCCGTACTCGGCATGGCATCCGAAACGGCTGCCAGCGGACGCGCGGTTGAATGCTACGAGAAGGTCAACCGGCCGGCCGTCTACGACACGGTCTATGAGGACGTGCTCGTCAGTCCGGCCGGCCAGCAGGTGGAATACGAGGCGCCAATCTACGGGACGCGCGAGCGCGTAGTGCAGATCGCGCCGGCGCGCGTCAGCTACGAGATCGCGCCCGCCATCACCCGCACCATCTACCGGTCCGTGAGGGTCGACGACGGCGGCTATTCCTGGGAATGGCGCATCATCAATGGTCGCAAGGTCCTGTGCAAGGTCAGGCACAAGGCGCGCTATGAACGTGTGGCCGAGATCGTCGTGGTTGAGCCGGAACGCCGGCGGCGCGTTGTCCTCCCCGCCGAATACGAGAGCGTCGCCGAAGAGGTGCAGGTGCGGCCGGAGCAACGGCGCATCATCGACATTCCAGCGTCTTATCAGACAGTGGCGCGCCGCGTGGTGGTCAGGGAGGGCTCATCCAGCTGGCGGCGCGTGCATATTCCGAGGCATTGCCGATACTAGGCGCTCAGGCCGCCTCGGCCCTGAGCCATTTCTTCAGGCCGTCGACATCGCCATTGCCGACGCAGGCCGCAACCCTTCTGCCAACTGCCGCGCCGAACTTGTAGCCGTGGCCGGAGCAGGCCGAGACGACCAGGCATCTGCCCTTTTGGTGGGCCAGAAATTTCTGGTCGGCGGTGAAGGTGTAGGCGCAGGTGACCACCTCGGTGACCTTGTACTCCGCGATACGGGCAATCGGCGGCGAAAACAGGTTGCGGATCGCCTCACCCTCGCCCGGTACCGGTTGACGGTTCCAGTCGGCATCGCTGGTCGGTACTCGGTGCAGGCCTGAGCCGAACTTCATGCCGGCGCCGCCGGAGGGCGGGATCACGTAGCCGTCGACGGAGCCACCGACGTCGAGCACAACCGGTGCTGCCTGCCAGGCTGCCTTCAGGTCCACCGGCGGCTCGACATAGGCGAGCGCGGTGCGCCAGGTTTTCAGCTCGCCATCCAGCTCCGGGAACAGTTTTAGCACCCAGGCGCCGGCAGCGACGACGATCCGGTCGGCCTGCATCGTTTCGCCCCTCGCAAGCACGACATGTCCGGCGTCGGCGTCGATCTCGACCACCTTGCTGTTTTCGTAGACATTGGCGCCGTTCGCGCGCAGCCATCTGGTGAGGCCCGAGGCGATCTTGCGGCAGTGCAAGGCGCCACCGTCCGGTGAAAAATATGCATAGCGGAATGAACCGGGTTCTAGGAACGGCCAGCGGTCGACCGCGGCGTCCGGTTCGAACAATTCGAACGGGTAGTTCCCGGCTTCCATGCCTTCGCGGTATTCCTCGGCCTCATCTCCCGGCTCGCGCGAAATACAGATGAAGCCGCGCGGATCGAGATGGCTTTCGCCGAGATCGGCCCACATTTCGTCCCAGGCTTCATAGGCGTTGGTGATCAGCCGGCCGTAGCCCGTCCTGGCCCGATAGGCGCGGCGAATGATGCGATGGTGGTCGCCGGAGGCGGCGAGCGGATTGGGGATCGGTCCCTGCTCGACGATCGAGACGAGGTGACCGGCCTTGACCAGCGACCACGCCGTGGAAAGCCCGGCAATGCCTGCACCGACCACGATCACATTCATGAAAACCGTCCTTCCACAACCGCTTTGGTGGCTCACCTCACGGGAGGGCCAACATACGGTCTGGCACCAGACTGGCAAGCCTTGGAGCGCCGCGCGTCCTTCGACGCGCAAAGGACGCTCCAACACTTTGAAACTGCGCATGATCCTTTCCGAAAACCGATTCCGGTTTTCGGGGTCATGCGCTAATGGTCTGGCATGACCGAATTGAAGCCGCCCTACCTTGCCTTTGATCCAGCCACCCGCCGACTGCGGCTCGATCCGCACGAGCCGGCTTTTTTTCAGGACCCTTACGAAGCCTACGCTTACCTGCACGGTGCATCGAGCGCCATCTTCTGGGAAGAATTTGGTTTCTGGTGCTTTGGCGGCTTCGACGACGTCAACCGTCTGCTGCGCGATCGCCGCTTCGGCCGGCAGAACCCGGCCGGCATTCCGGACAGCCGGGGCATCGGCCAGGATCGCACGCATCTCAGCGCCTTCGACGGCATCGAGGCCAATTCGATGCTGGAGCTGGAACCGCCCGTCCACACACGGCTCAGAACGCTGGTCAACCGGGCCTTCGTCTCGCGCCAGGTCGAGCGGCTCAGGCCGCGCGTCGAGGCGCTGGCCAACGAACTGATCGACCGTTTCGAACCAGGGGAAGTCGACCTGCTGCCGGCGTTCGCAGCTCCCTTGCCGATCACCATCATTGCCGAGATGCTCGGCGTACGGGTCGACATGGGTCCGCAGCTGCTCGACTGGTCGCATCGGATGGTCGCCATGTACATGCATGGCCGCACCCGCGAGACGGAGGACACGGCCAATCGCGCCGCGCGCGACTTTTCGAATTTTTTGCGCGGCTACGTCGCCGAGCGGCGAAAGAGGCCGGGCGAGGATCTTCTGTCGCTGCTGATTGCGGCACAGGAGGATGGCCAGAAACTGTCGGAGGACGAGCTGGTATCGTCGGCGATCCTGTTGCTCAATGCCGGCCATGAAGCAACCGTCCACCAGACCGGCAATGCGGTGCGCTCGATCCTTGCGCAAGGCGGCGACCCGCGCCGCTTCTTCGCCTCACCGGAAGCAACAGCCGCGACGGTCGAAGAGTGCCTGCGCTTCGACGCGCCGCTGCACATGTTCACGCGTTATGCCTATCAGGAGGTCGAGGCTGGGCCTGGGATCATCGTAGGCCCTGGCGAGACGATCGGTCTGCTGCTCGGCATGGCCAATCGCGATCCCGTCGCCTTTACCGAGCCCCTCGCCTTCAGGCCGGACCGCGCCGACCAGAAAAACCTGTCGTTCGGCGCCGGCATTCATTTCTGCATCGGCGCGCCGCTCGCCCGGCTCGAATTGCAGGTGTCGCTGAAAACCTTGTTCGAACGCCTGCCGCAGCTGCATCTTGCCGAACAACCACGCTTTCGCGACAGCTATCATTTCCATGGGCTGGAAACGCTCGCCGTGGGCTTTTGAGGATTCGATCCGATAGGCTCAGCCGACAGGCGATCAAAGCTTGATCACATACTCCTTGCGAGTCGTTTCAAGCACTTCCCAGCTCCCCTTGAAGCCCGGCCTCAGCACGAAACTATCGCCGGCTTTGACGGTGCGCGCCTTGCCGCCGTCTTCGGCGATCACCGAAACCCCTGACAGGATGTGGCAGAACTCCCATTCATCATATTCGATGCGCCATTTGCCTGGCGTCGCTTCCCAAATGCCGGCATAGAGGCCGCCGTCCTGTTCCTCGACATTCCAGGTGCGGAATTTCGGATCGCCCGAAATCAGGCGATCCGGCGCGGGTGCGCCAAGTTCCGGTGCGACGGTGTCGACGCCGACGGAAAGAAATCTCGGCGTGGTCATGGCGATCAGACCTTGGCGAGAGCCTGTTCCAGATCGGCGACGATGTCGTTGACGTCCTCGATGCCGACCGAAAGCCTGACCGTGTCCGGCCCTGCCCCGGCATTGATCTTCTGCTCGTCGGAAAGCTGGCGATGCGTGGTCGATGCCGGGTGGATGACCAGCGACTTGGTGTCGCCGACATTGGCCAGGTGCGAGAACAGCTCGAGCGCCTCGACGAACTTGATGCCCGCCGCGTAGCCGCCCTTCAGCCCGAAAGTGAACACCGCGCCGGCGCCCAGCGGCGAGTACTTCTTCTGCAACGCATTGTTCTTGTCGCTGGGCAGGCCGGGATAGGACACCCAGGCGACCTTGGGATGGTTGGAAAGCCATCCGGCGACCGCCGCCGCATTGTCGCAGTGGCGCTGCATCCTGAGCGGCAAGGTTTCCAGACCGGTCAGGATAAGGAATGCATTGAACGGCGAAATCGCCGCGCCGATGTCGCGCAGGCCGAGCACGCGCGCGGCGATGGCGAAGGCGAAATTGCCGAAGGTCTCATGCAGGACGAGGCCGCCATATTCGGGGCGCGGCACCGACAGCATCGGATATTTGCCCGACTTCGACCAGTCGAACGTGCCGCCGTCGACAATGGCGCCGCCGATCGAATTGCCATGGCCGCCGATGAACTTCGTCAGCGAATGCACGACGATGTCGGCGCCATGCTCGATTGGCCGCAGCAGGTAGGGCGAGGCCAGCGTGTTGTCGACAATCAGCGGCAGGCCGTGCTTGCAGGCAATGTCGCCGATCTTCTCGATATCGACGAAGACGCCGCCCGGATTGGCCAGGCTTTCGATGAAGATCGCCTTGGTCCTGTCGTCGATCTGGCTCTCGAAGGTCGAGATGTCATTGGTGTCGGCCCAGCGCACCTGCCAACCGAAATTCTTGAAGGCGTGGCCGAACTGGTTGATCGAGCCGCCGTAAAGCTTTGTCGCTGAAACGAAATTGTCGCCGGGCTGCATCAGATTGTGGAAGACCAGCACCTGCGCGGCATGGCCGGAGGCGACCGCAAGGCCTGCCGTGCCGCCTTCGAGTGCCGCGATGCGCTCTTCCAGCACCGCCTGTGTCGGGTTCATGATGCGGGTGTAGATGTTGCCGAACGCCTTCAGCCCGAACAGCGAGGCGGCGTGGTCGGCATCGTCGAAGACAAAGGAGGTCGTCTGATAGATCGGCGTCGCTCGCGCCCCAGTCGCCGGATCCGGCTTGGCGCCGGCATGGACGGCGAGCGTGTTGAACCCGGGCGTGCGCTGAACCATGTCGATATTCCTCTCCTGCCCACTGATACGGCCGGCATTGTTGGCCGATCATTGGCGCGAATGCAAAGGAGAAAAATTCCAGCCGACTTGTTCCTTCGGTGCAACCGGCTCGGGCATCGCGGGCTGAGGAGAATGGATTTGCGCCTCGCAAAAGATTGGGCCGGCGTGGCTCCCCGCCACAAGCCTGCTTCGCCGGCTCGCCACCCCGCGAAGCCGCCGCCTTCTTCCATAAGCCATCCGTAAGTCCGGCTCTGTCAGCCTGCGCGTCGGCAGCAATTTACTGCCTCCGACCATGGCAACAACCATGGGACTCCCAAGCATCCGCTGATGGACAAAGGCGATTATTCAAGGAGTATCTCAATGACGCTGCTGATCAATCTGCAAAGCATCAAGTGCCTCAACGAGACCAACGAGCTTTCGGCTTCCGACGAAGTCTACGTCCTGGTGAGCGTGGCGAACATGCGCCCCACCGCGCCGGGACTGCCCGCCGTGCCGGACCTCCAGGTCTTCAGCTTCGGCATCTTCGAGGACATGGACGACGATGACGAGCATCCCGTCACCGTGAACGGGCAACCGTTCTGGGGCACGAACGGAACCCCTCAGCCCATCCAGAATCCGGCCGACGTGGCAATTGTCGTCTCGCTGATGGAGCAGGACAACGGCTCGCCAAATCAATACCGGAACCTGGTGAGCATCAGGGGGGCGGCCTCGCTTACGGCGTCGCTCGGTGACCCCGACCCGCGCAATCGCGCGGCGCGGCTAACCAGCGACATCGGCAGCGTGTTGAACGGCATCGACCTGCCGATCCCCTTCGCGCTCGACGACGACCATCTCGGCACGCAGGAGCTCAGGCTGGAGGGGGCAGACCTGATAGATTTCGGCGTCAGGGACCGGCGCATGATCATCGAAGGCGACGGCGGAACCTACGAGCTGATCTTCCGGATCACCTTCGTCGGGACGTTGCGCGACGTGCCCGGCGTCAAGGGCATCGCATCGCTGGCCCGCATTCCGGGAAGCATGGAAATCTGGTGGACCAGCCCCAGCGGGTCGATCGAGGTCGGCTTCTGGTACGACGGTGGCCGTTGGAACCGCTATCGCCTGGCACCGGACGGAAGTGCCGCGCCTGGCACCGCCATCGCCGCCGTCTCACGTATCCCGCAAAGCATGGAGGAATGGTGGATCGGCCCAGCTGGATCGGTCGAAGCCAACTTCTGGTACGAGGGGGGCCAGCCGACCCGCTATCAGCTGGCGCCGAACGGCAGCGCCGCTCCCGATGGCGGCATCGTAGCGGTATCGCGCATCCCGAACAGCATGGAGGTCTGGTGGATCGGTCCCAACGGCTCGATCGAGGCGGCCTTCTGGTACGAAGGGGGCCAGTGGACACGTTATCAGCTGGCACCGGACGGCAGCGCGGCGCGCGGCGGCAGTATCGCAGCCGTCTCGCGCATCCCGAACAGCATGGAGGTCTGGTGGATCGGGCCCAACGGCTCGATCGAAGTCGCCTTCTGGTATGAGGGCGGCCAATGGACGCGGTATCAGCTTTCACCGGACGGCAGCGCCGCCGTCGGCGGCACCATCGCCACGCTGTCGCGCATCCCGAACAGCCTCGAGCTCTGGTGGATCGGGCCGCACGGATCGGTCGAAGCCAACTTCTGGTATGAAGGCGGCCAGCCCACCCGCTATCAGCTCGCGCCGAACGGCAGCGCCGCGATCAATGGCGGCATTGCAGCAGTTTCCCGCATCCCTGGCAGTATGGAAGTGTGGTGGACGGGGCCGAATGGGTCGATGGAGGCCGCGTTCTGGTACGAGGGCGGACAGTGGACCCGTTATCAGCTCGCGCCGGACGGCAGCGCCGCGACCAATGGCGGTATTGCCGCGGTCTCCCGTATCCCGAGTAGCATGGAGCTGTGGTGGGTCGACGGCGGCGGACGGATCTCGGCCGCCTTCTGGTACGAAGGCGGACAGTGGACCCGGTACTAGCGATCGGCGGGCGGCACGATGAGGTTCCCGCTCTCCCAGATGCGGATGCGGGAACCTACTTCTGGCGAACGCCGAAACTCTGGAAACCCGGCCGCATCAGCGGCTTCTTCGACGACAGCACGCCGGAATTGACGCCGGTCCAGCCGATCTCGCCCGACAGCTTGCCATATTCGATCTTGGGGCAACGGTTCATCACCACCTTGATGCCGGCGGCTTCGGCGCGTGTGGCCGCCTCGTCATGGCGTATGCCAAGCTGCATCCAGATGACCTTCGGCAGCGGATCGAGCCGCAGCACCTCGTCGACAATGCCCGGCACGGCAGCGGACGCGCGAAACACGTCGACCATGTCGACAGGTCCCGGAACGTCGGCGAGCCTGGCAAAGGTCATCTGGCCTAGGATCTCCTTGCCGGCCTGGCCGGGATTGATCGGGAACACCGAAAAGCCCTTGCCGAGCAGATATTTCAGCACGAAATAGCTCGGCCGCACGTCATTAGCCGACGCGCCGACCATGGCGATGGTCTTCACCGAATTGAGGATGCCGGCGATATAGGCGTTGTCGTAAGCGTCGTGGTTCATGCCTCGTCCTCATACAGCGCTTCGGCGAAAAAACCATCTGGATCGTTGCAAAAATTGCGCATCATGCGGAAATGATCGGTGTCGTGAAAATCGGTCGGGTCGAGCCCGGACCGGCTGATGCGGAACAGCCGCGCGCCGGGACAGGCCATCAGCAGCGGCGAATGCGTCGCCATGATCACTTGCGCCGTGCCGGACTGGTCCATCCGCCGCAGCATCTTGAGAAGTTCGATCTGGCGCGTCGGCGACAAGGCGCTTTCGGGCTCGTCGAGGATGTAAATGCCTTGCCGGCGGCAGCGCTCCTCGAAGAATCTGATGAAACCCTCGCCATGCGACCAGGACAGGAAGTCGGGCGGCGCCTCATGTGCGTCGATGGCAGCCTGATCTAGATAGCGGGCAACCGAATAGAAGGATTCGGCGCGAAAGAACCAGCCGGCGGTGACCTTCGGCAGCCAGTGGCCGCGCAACGTCGCCGCCAGCGCTGCGCCGCTCTTGTCGACGGCGCGGGAGTGATCGACCGGCATGTAGCCCTTGCCGCCGCCGGCTTCATCGTAGCCTGCCAGCGCGCCGATCGCTTCGAGCAGCGTCGATTTACCGGTGCCGTTCTCGCCGACGATGATGGTGATCGGCGTGGTGAATTCGAGCTCGAATTCATGGCGGTGAAAGATCGGCAGGTTCCAGGGATATTTTTCCCAATCGACGACCCGGCTGGGCTCGATCAGGATACGCTTCAGATAGGGTGCCTTCAGCCGCGTCAGTTGCTTGCGATGAGCCAGAGGGGAACCTCGTCAGGCCGGCAGCGAAATCGATCCGTCTTCCGCGATCGGAAAAGCCGGATTGTGCGCCACTTCCCAGACATGCCCGTCCGCATCGGCGAAATAGCCGTACCAGCCACCCCAGAAGGCCCGTTGCGCCGGCTTGACGATACGGCCGCCGGCCTTCTTGGCCAGCGCCAACACTGCATCGACCTCGGCGTCGGAGCGGGTGTTGTAGGCGAGGTAGACGGCCGACGGCGCGTTGCCGAAGGTCACGCCTGAATCCTCCTCGGCGCTTGGGCGCGGAAACAGGGCAAGGATGGCGCCACCCATCTGGAAGAAAGCAACGCCCTCGGTGATCCCGGCATGGCGGGTCAGGCCCATCGCCTCATAAAAGCGCGTGGCGCGGTCGAGATCGTCGGTGGCGATGGTGATGATGGAGATGCGCGGTTCCATATCCGCCTCCTATTCCTCCGGCCATTCCGGCTTGCGTTTGCCAATGAAGGCGCCAATGCCCTCTTCCGCATCGCGCGCCAGCATGTTCTCGACCATGACGCGCCCGGTGTAATCATAGGCCTCGGCCAGCCCCATTTCCGCTTGCTCATAAAAGGCTTCCTTGCCGATCTTGACGACCAAGGACGATTTGGACGCAATGGTTTGCGCGTATTTGGTGACAATCTGATTCAGATATTCGCGCGGCACGACGCGGTTGACCAAGCCGAATTCCTTAGCGGTTGCCGCTTCGATCGTTTCGCCGGTCAAAAGCATCTCCATGGCGTGCTTGCGCGAGACATTGCGCGACAGCGCCACCATCGGCGTCGAGCAGAACAGTCCAATATTGACGCCCGGCGTGCAGAAGGTCGCCTCGTGCGAAGCGATGGCGAGATCGCAGCTGGCGACCAGCTGCAATCCGGCCGCCGTCGCCAGGCCGTCGACTTCGGCGATCACCGGCTTGGGATGGCGAACGATCGCCTGCATCAGTGAAGCGCAGGCGGAAAACGTCTTTTCGAAGAAGGCCCTGCCGTGATCGGCATCGGCGCGGTGCGTGCTTAACTCCTTGAGGTCGTGCCCGGCGCAGAACACTTTGCCGACCGCCCCAAGGACGATGACGCGGACGGACTTGTCGGCCTTGGCGCGGTCGAGTTCCGCCATCAGCGCCGCCATCACTGAAAGCGAAAGAGCATTGGCCGGCGGATTGGCGAGCGTCAGGCGCAACACGCCCTTATCCAGCCGGGCGGCGACCGGCCCTTCAGCAACGGCAGGCTTGATGGCGACGATTTCGGCCATGGGTCATTCCTCCGCGATTCCGGATCGGTGATGGACTAATCTAGTATGCGGGTCTCGCTTCGTCCAACACTCCGCCTCTGCCATAATGAATGGCTGTTGCCAGAAACGGCACGCTGCGCTCAAACAGGCAGGCACAACGAGAGACCGCCATGCCTGCTCAAAGCAATCTCAAGCCGGTGCTGACGGCTGCTGACGTCAACGCGCTTGTGGCGACTGTTTTCCCGCAGCTCAACGACCAGTTCACCTTCTACGAGGCGTTGGAGGTGTTTCCAGGCGGCTGTGTTGTGCGGCTCAATGCTGACGAGCGCCATTTGCGTCCCGGCGGCACCGTATCGGGTTCGGCGCTGTTCACGCTGGCCGACATAGGCGGTTATGTCTGCGTGCTCTCGCATGCCGGACCGGATGCACTTTCGGTCACCACCAGTCTCAACATCAATTTTGTCCGCAAGGCCGAGGCCGGGCCGATCGACGGCCATTGCCGCATCCTCAAGCTCGGCAAGAGCCTGATGGTGTTCGATATCGACATCGTCGCCGGCCCGGAGGGACACACGGTAGCGCACGCAACGGGCACCTATTCGATCCCGCCAAAGCGGATTGGAGATGTGGTAAAATAATACCTTGTGCTCAAATCATTGTTTTTGCTTGATTTTACCCCAGAGATGGCTTTTCACGCGCCTTGACGTAGTCGCCGCTCTCTCCTATAAGCCCTCACGGAACAGCGGCCCGCAAAGGCCGCCGTTTTGTTATTGGCGGCGGGCAAGTGCCTTTCGCCAATCCAAGCAACAAGAAACGCCTTCTTTTGAAGGTCCGAACCGAAAGCAACAATCCATGACAACCTTTTCGCAGAACCCTGCGGATGTGGTGAAGAAGTGGGTGCTGATCGACGCCGAGGGTCTCGTCGTCGGCCGTCTCGCCACTGTCATCGCCAATCATCTTCGCGGCAAGCACAAGCCCACTTTCACCCCGCATGTCGACGACGGCGACAACGTCATCGTCATCAATGCCGACAAGGTGGTGTTCACCGGCAAGAAGTTCACCGACAAGGTCTATTACTGGCACACCGGTCACCCCGGTGGCGTCAAGGAACGCACCGCGCGGCAGCTGCTCGAGGGCCGCTTTCCCGAGCGTGTCGTTGAGAAGGCCGTCGAACGCATGATCCCGCGCGGCCCGCTCGGCCGTCGCCAGATGAAGAATCTCCGCGTCTATGCAGGCACGGAACATCCGCATGTCGCCCAGCAGCCCGTCGTCCTCGACGTGGCCAAGCTGAACGCCAAGAACAAGAAGGTTTCGTAAGATGGCTGAGCTTTCCTCGCTCGCAGAACTCGGAACTGCCACCGGCAACACCAACACCCAGCCGGCTGCACCCGTCCATGTCCAGAAGCTCGACAAATCGGGCCGCGCCTATGCCACCGGCAAGCGCAAGAACGCCATCGCCCGTGTCTGGGTGAAGCCCGGCTCCGGCAAGATCGTCGTCAACGACAAGGTGTTCGCCGAATATTTCGCGCGCCCGGTTCTGCAGATGATTCTCAACCAGCCGATCATCGCTGCCAACCGCGCCGGCCAGTACGACATCGTTGCCACCGTCATCGGCGGCGGCCTCTCCGGCCAGGCCGGTGCCGTGCGCCACGGCATCTCCAAGGCGCTGACCTATTACGAGCCGGCGCTGCGCGCCGTGCTCAAGAAGGGCGGCTTCCTGACCCGTGACAGCCGCGTGGTCGAGCGCAAGAAGTACGGCAAGGCGAAGGCCCGCCGGAGCTTCCAGTTCTCCAAGCGCTAAGCGCTGCGAAGCTACACAGAGTTCAAAGGCCGCCTTCGGGTGGCCTTTTTCTTTGTGCCGTGCCCGTGATGTCAGAGTTCATCGGCAATGCCTTGGTGAAGTCGACGAACGCCCGCAGCGGCGCCGGTACGAGGCGCCGGCCGGGATAGTAGAGGAACGGCCCGGAGAAGCTCTGCCACCAGGGTTCGAGGACGGGTTCGAGTGCACCGCTCTCGAAATGCGGGCGAAGCCAGTCCTCGAACAGCTTCACGATTCCGGTGCCGGCGATCGCTGCATCAACGGCTAAATCGGCTGCTCCGCCGATCCCCACAATCAGTGGCCCCGTCGGATCGACCCGCACCACCTCGTCGTCGCGCTCGAACTCCCATGGCGTTATCGCACCGCTGGGAAAGCGGCCGCGCAGGCAGGCGTGGCCGAGCAGGTCGCGCGGGTGTTGCGGCCGGCCATGACGATCCAGGTAGGCCGGGCTGGCGGCGGTGGCGAAGCGCTGCACGCGCGGCCCGATCGGCACGGCGATCATGTCCTGTTCCAGCCGCTCGTCGTAACGGATGCCGGCATCGCAGCCGGCCGCCAGCACGTCGACAAAGCTCTCCTCGGCGATCACCTCCAGCCGGATACCGGGATAGGCGGCAAGGAACCGCGGCACGATGCTGGGCAGGACCAGTCGCGCCGCGCTGACCGGCACATTGAGGCGCAGCGAGCCGGCCGGCCTGTCGCGAAAGCCGTTCACCACGTCCAGCGCCGACTCCACCTCGGTCAAGGCTGGACCGAGCCGCGCCAGCAAGCCTTGGCCGGCCTCCGTCAGGACGACGCTGCGCGTCGTCCGGTTGAGCAGCCTGACACCGAGCTGCGTCTCCAGGCGGCGCACCGCCTCGCTCAAGCCGGACGCACTGCCGCCGCTGGCGCGTGCCGCATCCCGAAAACCTTTGGCGCGCGCTACGGCCACGAAGGCGTTCAGATCCCCGAGATCAATCTGCATTGTTCGTCATTCCGCACAGCCCGTGCGAATTGTACCCAATTATCGCGAGATCGGACACCGTCTATCTGTGCACCATTCCCTGAAGGAGAAAGACTATGTCCAGCGTCGACCAGTCCGGCACATTCACCCTCGGCGACCGCAAAGTCAGACGGCTCGGCTACGGCGCCATGCAGCTCGCAGGGTCCGGCGTCTTCGGCCCACCAAAGGACCACGATGCGGCATTGGCCGTGCTGCGCGAAGCCGTTGCGCAGGGCGTCAATCACATCGACACCAGCGACTTCTATGGCCCACACGTCACCAATTTGTTGATCCGCGAAGCGCTCGCACCCTATCGCGACGACCTCGTTATCGTCACCAAGATCGGCGCCCGGCGCGGCCGGGACGGAGCATGGCTGCCGGCCTTCTCGGCCGACGAGCTGACCAAGGCGGTGCACGACAATCTGCGCAATCTCGGGCTCGACGTGCTGGAGGTGGTCAACCTTCGAGTCATGTTCGACGCGCATGGCCCCGCCGAAGGGTCGATCGAGGCCCCGCTTGCAACGCTTACCGAGCTTCAGCGACAGGGCCTTGTGCGTCACATCGGGCTGAGCAACGTCACCGCTGCACAAATCGCCGAAGGCCGCAGGATTTGCAAGATCGTCTGCGTGCAGAACCAGTACAATCTGGCGCATCGGGGCGACGATGCGTTGATCGACGATCTGGCCCACGGCGGCATCGCCTATGTGCCGTTCTTCCCGCTTGGCGGCTTCAACCCGCTGCAGTCGTCGACCTTGTCCAAGGTCACCGCACGCCTCGGCGCCACGCGCATGCAGGTCGCGCTCGCCTGGCTGCTTCGCCGCGCGCCCAACATTCTTCTGATCCCCGGCACGTCTTCAGTTGCGCATCTCAGGGAGAACCTCGCCGCAGGCGATCTCGCGCTGCCGGAGGATGCGCTCGAGGCGCTAGAGGGCGTGGCGATGGCCGCTTGACCTGCGCACGAGGCGCGAGGTGCCGCCAGCCGGTGTTGGAGACTAGCGAAGGCGGTGATGAGCCAATCTCCCCCCTCGTGGGGGAGATGTCCGGCAGGACAGAGGGGGGCGCGAAGGATCGCCTGCCTCTTGTTGAACCCTGCGTGACAATTGACGCCAATTGCAATCTCAATCGACCCGATAGGCTGGAGGGACAGCGCCCCCCTCTGCCCTGCCGGGCATCTCCCCCACAAGGGGGGAGATTGGCAGCGCGACCGCCGCTCCTAGTTAATGCTGGCCGTATTCGCCGGCTCGGCCGGGCCGGCATAGGGCACGCGAAAACCGTTCGCCGCCAGCCAATCGATGGCGGCCTTCGGTTCGTCGGTCTGGATGATGGTGGCGCCGCGCTCGACCCAGAAGCCATAAGTCTCGCGCGGCAGGCTGGCCGCGACCGCCAGCTCGTCGCCGCGGCCACCGGCGAGGAAGCCACCCGGCTTGTTGACGATGGCATAGGTGTCGGCCCAGATGTGCCAGTCACCCCTCACCGCCAGCGCGCGCATGCGCGGGCTGAACAGCGGGCCGCCGGTCTCGGTCAGTGTCTCGGCGCCAGCCCGCCAATTGATCAGTTCGATCGCCCGCACCGGGAACGCCCGGCTGACTTTTTCGGCAAACATGGCGTCGTGAACCGCATCGTCGGCAATGATCGGCATGAACTGGAAGCCGCCGTCGATCGCGTCCATGGCGGCCGCAACCGTGGCGATCCTCTCCGCATCCCACAGGTTCTCCTTGACGATCACCTGTTCGGCCATGCCGAGGTCGCGCGCGACCGCGACCATGCCGGCGAGGCTTTCGGTATCGAGCTTATCGTCGAGATTGATGAGGATCCTGTCCCTGGTCGCCATCAACATTTCGCGCAACGTCGAGACTGTCTCGCCCGTAAAGGCGCCGGTGCCTTCGATCACCAACCGGCACGTCTTGAGTTCGGCCAGCGTGCGCTTGACCACCTCGCCCTTGCAGTTCGTGGTGCGGTCGAGCCAGCTGTCATGCATGACGACGAACTGTCCGTCCTTCGAGCGCCTGATATCGACCTCGACGATTTCGGCGCCCATTGCAATCGACGCCTCGACGGCGGCGATCGAATTTTCGGGATAGAGCGTCTTGCCGGCCTGCATGCCGCCGGCGCGGTGCGCGGCCACCATCACATGGTCGCGCCATTGGTTGGCGTGCTCGAACCGGTCGAGAATCTGCCTGGCGCGCGTTTCGCCTGCCGATGCATGGCCAAGGGAGGCCGCCAGCGCCGCGGAAAGCAGAAGGCTCAGCCAAGTCGTTCGCATGAGACAGGTCGTTCGCATGAGAATCGCTCCGTACCGGATCGACACCCGGTTAAGCGACGCTCGTGACAGCCTAGTGAACGAAGCCGGCTTCGCAAACGCTGGAAAATCAGGTTAATGCCGGCCGAAACGGCCGTAGCGGCTACTTTCGGTTGCTAACTAGGCAATCTCCGGGCCAGCCATGCGGGGCTCTCCTGGCAAGCAAGGATTTGTGACCGGGCCGAATAGCCATGTTCTTCCGAAGGGGTCGCAATTCTGAGAATTATGGCCAATAAGGTTGCGCGTCGACGCACAGGAGATCGCTTCATGCCGCCAAGGACCATCGATCACGCCTTCACCACCCGCTCCAGGACGGGCGCGTCGTTCGAGCCGACCTATGCCGGCGCGCTGTCGTTCATGCGGCGCAAATATTCGAAGGATGTGAAGGGCGCCGATGCGGTGGTGTGGGGCATTCCCTTCGACGCGGCGGTCACCAATCGGCCGGGCGCGCGTTTCGGACCGCAGGCGATTCGCCGCGCGTCGGCCATCCTCGACAACGATCCGCAATATCCGTTTTCGCGCGACCTGTTCGAACAGCTTGCCGTGGTCGATTTTGGCGATTGCCTGCTCGACAGCGGCAATCACCAGAAGACCCCTGCCACGATCGAACGCGAAGCGGCGAGGATCCTGAAATCCGGCGCCTTTCTGCTATCGCTCGGCGGTGACCATTTCGTCACCTGGCCGCTGCTCAAGGCGCATGCCGCCATCTACGGCCCGCTGGCCCTGGTGCAGTTCGACGCTCATCAGGACACCTGGCCCGACGACGGCAAGCGCATCGATCACGGCTCCTTCGTCGGCCGTGCGGTCAAGGAGGGCATCATCGACCCCGACCGGTCGATCCAGATCGGCATCCGCACCCACGCGCCCGATACGTTCGGCATCAAGATCCTGTATGGCCATGAAGTGGAGGAAATGCGGGCGTCCGACATCGCCTATGCCATCGTCGACCGTACGGGCGGCAAGAAGACCTACGTCACTTTCGACATCGATTGCCTGGATCCGGCTTTTGCGCCCGGCACCGGAACGCCGGTAGCGGGAGGCCCGTCTTCGGCAAAGATCCTGTCGGTGCTGCGCCAGATCAACCAGGTCGATATCGTCGGCGCCGACGTCGTCGAGGTTGCGCCAGCCTATGATCACGCCGATATAACGGCAATTGCCGGCTCGATGGTGGCCATGCACTATCTCGGGCTGCTGGCGGAACGAAAGGCCCGGCTCGAGGAAATGAACCAGGGCAATCACAGCGTTGCCGGATTGAATCAGGCAAGCGGCATATAGCTAACAGGAATTTTGGCAGGCAATGAAACCGAAAATCTTCATCGACGGCGAGCACGGCACCACCGGTCTGCAGATCAGGGCGCTGCTTGCCGAGCGCGGCGACCTGGAAATCATCTCCATCCCGACTGAGCGCCGCAAGGAAACGGCAGCGCGCGCCGAGTTCCTCAATGCCGCCGATGTCGCGATCCTCTGCCTACCGGACGCGGCAGCCAAGGAAAGCGTTTCGCTGATCGCCAATGACACCACCAAGGTGATCGACGCCTCGACGGCACATCGCGTCGCCGAGGGCTGGGAATATGGTTTCGCCGAAATGGACAAGGACCAGGCGAAGAAGATCGCTTCGGCGAAGCGCGTCGCCAATCCGGGCTGCTGGCCGCAAGGACCGATCGCGACGCTGCGGCCGCTGGTTGCGGCGGGGCTGTTGCCAGCCGATTTTCCGGTCACCGTCAACGGCATTTCTGGCTATTCCGGCGGCGGCCGGCCAATGATCGAGGATTATGTCGCCAAGGGCGAGGATGCGTCGGAATTCCTGCCCTACGGGCTGACGCTGCAGCACAAGCACGTGCCGGAGCTCAGGACCTATGCCAGGCTTTCGCAGGATCCGATCATGCAGCCGGCAGTCGGCAATTTCGCGCAAGGCATGATCACGGTAGTGCCGCTGCAACTCGGCGGTCTCGACCATGTACCGACCGGCGCTGAGCTTCACGCGGCGATCGCCGACCATTTTGCTTCCATTGATCGTGGCGTGGTCGAGGTGGCGCCGTATCTGCATCAGGAACGCATGCCTGACATCGATCCGGAGATCTACAACGGCACCAACCGGATGAAGCTCTATGTCTTTGCCAATGACGACAGGGCGCAGGCGCTGCTGCTTGCCGTCTACGACAATCTCGGCAAGGGTGCCTCGGGTGCAGCCGTGCAGAACATGGATCTGATGCTCGGCCTCTGAATGGATGCGCCGGCATTTCCGAAGCGCTGGAAGGTCGGCGCGCCCGAACTCATCGCCGAAACCTTCAGCAGCCGCATCTGGAAGGTTGCTCGCGAGGACGACTCACCGGCAATCGTCAAGGATCTAAAGCCTTTCGACGATGTCGAGGACGAGTTGCGTGGCGAGCATTTCCTCGCCTGGCGACGCGGCGAAGGCGCGGTGCGGCTGCTCGGCCGCGACGGCCACCGCATGCTGCTCGAATACGCCGGCGACAGGATGCTGTCACACCATCTTGCCGAACAAGGCGACAATGCCGCCACCGCGATCGCGGCCGAGGTAATGGCAAGACTGGTCTCGCCGTCGAAGCACCCTGCCCCGCCGGATCTCCAGCCGTTGCGGACCCGGTTCTCCAGCCTGTTCAAAAAGGCCAAGGCCGATCGCGCCGCCGGCGAAAAGAGCCTGTATGTCGAAGCAGCCGAAATCGCGGAACGGCTGCTGTCCAATCCGCATGACGTGCGGCCGCTGCATGGCGACCTGCACCACGACAACGTCATGCACGGTCCGCGCGGCTGGCTGGCGATCGACCCGAAGGGCGTTCTCGGCGACCCCGGCTTCGACGCGGCCAACATGTTCTACAACCCACTCGACCGAGACGATCTTTGCCTCGATACGCGGCGGATCGGCCATATGGCGCAAGTCTTTGCCGCAACGCTCGGCCAGTCGCCGCCCGCGATACTGGACCACGCCATCGCCTATGGCTGCCTGTCGGCTGCATGGCATCATGAAGATCGCAATGCGGTCGACGAGGACCGCGAGCTGGCGATCGCCATGGCGATCCGGACGGTGCGGCTCAGCCTCTGAGAGCAATCTCGTGGGGCAGCGGATAAGCGCCCTTGGTGCCGCGCCAGTGCGCGGCGGCAAAACCCAGCAGGAACAGCGCGAATGCCTGATGCGTCAGGGCCATGTGCAGCGGCACATGCATCAATAGGGTGCCGATGCCGATCGACGCCTGCACCACGACAATCAGGAACAGCAGCGTCGCGCGTCGGGCATGCGTCGTGCCCGGCAGACGCCGGCGTGTCGCAATCATGTGCCAGAGCGCGACCGCGAAGATCGTGTAGGCGCCGACCCGGTGGATGAACTGCACCGTCTTCGGGTTTTCGAAGAAATTGCGCCATGCCGGCTCGAGCAGCAGCAGGTCGCCGGGGACCAGTTTGCCGTCCATCAGCGGCCAGGTGTTGTAGCTCAAGCCGGCATCGAGCCCTGCGACCAGCCCGCCGAGATAGATCTGGACCAGCGCCAGCAGCACCAGAAAGCCGGCCAGACGTTGCGTCGATCGGTCGGCGGCCGGTTCGGAGTGTGGGGCCAGTCCGCGCGCGACCACCATGGTCGCCGTGAAGATCAGCGCCGCCAGCGTCAGATGCGTCGCCAGCCGGTATTGGCTGACCGAAACCCGGTCGGCCAACCCGGACGCCACCATCCACCAGCCTATCGCGCCCTGCAGGGCGCCGAGAAGGAGGATGCCCGACAATTTCGTGCCGAGGCCGCGCTCGATGCGGCGCGTCGCCCAGAAGAACAGCAACGGCAGGGCGAAGACCACGCCGACACTACGCGCCAGGATGCGGTGCACCCACTCCCACCAGAAGATCGACTTGAACGCCTCGATGCTCATGCCCTTGTTGAGTTCGGCATATTGCGGGATCTGCTGGTAGCGCAGGAACTCCTCCTGCCACTCGGCATCATTGAGTGGCGGGATGACGCCGTGAATCGGCTGCCATTCGGTGATCGACAGGCCCGAATCGGTGAGCCTCGTAGCGCCGCCGACCACCACCAGCGCAAACAGCACGAGGAGCACGACATAGAGCCAACCACGTACCAGCGCGCGGTTGCGAAGGTCGCGATCGCGGGCTGCGAAAGGCACAGCATCGGATATGGCAGCAGCCATGGCTTTGTCCCGGCAGTTGAAGTCGCGGATTGGTGAACCATCGCAACCCGGCTTGCAAGACCGGACAGCGCGGCACGCCGTCGCGCCGTTTCTGGCGGGTTGCGCGTATTGGCTGTTCGGCTTAAGCGATAGCGATCAACGAGATCGCGTTATGCCCATTCGCCTGAAAAAGCTGATCGGAAGCTTCCTGCTGGTACTGCTGGTCGTCGTCTATGCGATGGTCGCCTCGATCGTGGCAGTCGCCCAATTGTCACAGTCCGGGCCGCTGGCGCACTTCATCTTCTTCCTGCTGAGCGGGCTTTTGTGGGTGCTGCCGGCGATGGGCATCATCAAATGGCTGATCCTGGAGCCGCGGCCGAAGGGCCGAGGCAACAGTTAGATCGTCACCACCGTTTTGCCGGCATTGGCCAGCGGCGTCGTCACGCCCGACAACATTGTTCGGATGTGGGCGACGCTCTGATAGCGGCCATTGACCGAAATGCGCGGCAGGGCATGCAGGAACCCGGCATGCTCGGCGCGGAGTATGCCGTGGCGGGTCGTCACGGCCGAGGCATAGCCGGCATCGCGGACAAGGCCCACTTCGCGACGGCCGACGGCGCTGGCATAACCGTAGGGATAGGCGAAATGGCGCGGCTCCTCGCCGAGTTCGGCCTGCAATATGCGCTTGACGTCGCCGATCTCATGCCGCGCGTCGCTCTCGGAAAGCCGCTTCAGATTGCAATGATTGACGCTATGCGCTCCGATCGTCACCAGCGGGTGCGCGGCCATGGTGCGGAGCTCGTCCCAGTTCATCAGCGTGTTCGGGCGCGAACCGCCCAACTCGATGCCGTTCGAACGCGCCAGATCGCGCAATACCGCACGCTGGTCCTGCTCGCGCACCTTCAGCGTCAGATGAGCGTGCAGGCGCGCATTGGCCTGGACCTTTTTTCCTGGGTTCGAGCAATCGATCGTCACCGGGCCGTCCGGCGTCGTCAGCGTCAGGCGATCGCGCGCATTGACGATGTCCTCGACCACGTCCCACCACAAATCGGCAGCGCCATCAATCAGTCCCGGCGCGACGTAGATGGTGATCGGCGCGCCGTGCTTCTCCAGCACGGGCAGCGCCTCGGTCATGTTGTCTCGATAGGCGTCGTCGGCGGTGATCGTCGCGAACTGGCCGTCCTTGTCGCCAGCCTTGATGCGCTCGATTGCCTCGTCCAGAGTAACGAACGTGTAGCCGTTCGCCTTCATGTCGGCGATCACGATGTCGAGGAACCCAGGCGCGATGTTCAAGTGGCGGTTGACGCCGTTCGGCTTTTCCGGCGTCGCGGTGACCCGATGCAGCATCAGGATGGCGCCAAGGCCGCCGATGAACGGCTTGGCCAGCGGCGCAAGACCGGAATAGCGGGCGAGATTGAGCGCCAGTTTGCGGATTGCCTCGCCCCCGTCGATCATTCATTCACCTTTTGCGCCTAAGCTCATCAAGCATGGAATGCGCCTGCGCGGACCCCCAATCGCGACGAATACGCCCTAAGGATTGAGGTATGGTTGACGCCACCGCGTCATTTGACGGCAATCGGCTGGCAAGCAGCGAGGCGTCGCCGTGTGCCTTGCCGGCCGGCAAAGCCGGCCTGTCGACCTCGGTTGCCGATAGTGCGGCGCTGGCGGCGTACGCCGAATTCTGCCGTTCGGCGCTTTTTGCCCCGGCGCAGAGCGCAGGCTGGATCCTGAACTGGGCCGCACATACCGGCGCCGACGTTGTCGTTGCGACGCTGCGCGCCGACGACAGGCCGGTTTTCTCGCTGGCGCTGGAGGTCACCCGCAGCGGAGCATTCCGCGTTGCGCGCTTCATGGGCGGGCGGCATGCCAACGGCAATTTTGCCGCTGCCGACCTGCAATGGCTGGCGAATGCCGATATCGCGGCGATCCGTTCGATGCTGGCCGCGATTGCCAAGGCGCGGCGCGACATCGATCTTGTCGCGCTAGAGCGGCTGCTGCCTGATCTCGACGGCGTTGCCAACCCGCTCTCCGCCTTGCCGCATTTTTCGAGCCCCAATCTGTCGCTGGCCGCCGGTCTTGTCGGAGGGTTTGATGCACTGCTCACCCGCGTGAGCGGCAAGCGCAGGCGCAAGAAGCATCGCTCGCAGGCGCGCAAGTTCGAGGCCGTCGGCAGCTATCGTCGCATCGAGGCGAGGACTGCGGACGAGGTGAACAGGCTGCTCGACGCCTTTTTCGAGATGAAGGAATTCCGCTTCCGCAAGATGGGCATCGTCAATGTTTTCGGTGAAGCGGAGGTGCGCGCCTTTTTCCGCTCGCTGTTTGCCGAAGCGCTTCAAGAGGAAAACCCGTGCTTCGTGCTGCATGGGCTGGAAGTCGCCGGCAAGCTTCGTGCGGTCACCGGGTCGAGCCGCTCGGGCAAGCGGCTGATCTGCGAATTCGGGGCGATCGCCGAGGACGACCTCGCACACACCAGCCCCGGCGACTTCCTGTTCTTCGAGAACATCCAGGAAGCCTGCGAGACGGGTTTTGAAATCTATGATTTCTCAGTCGGCGACGAACCCTATAAGCGATTGTGGTGCGATGTCGAAACGCAGCATTTCGAGGTGCTGGTTCCGCTGACGCTGAAGGGCCGCGCGCTTGCGCTTGCGCTCAGGCACGGCGCAAGCCTGAAAGCATTCATCAAGCACAGCCCAATGGTCTGGAAGCTGACCAAGCTGCTGCGCCGCAAGGCTGTGGGACAGACAGCACCGGCCGCAGGCGAAGACGACAGCTGATTTCGATTTGAGAAAACTGCCTCAGGCGGCCGAGCGCCGCCCCGGCATTGGCCCCGGCGCCACATGGCCGATTGGCGTGACCAGCGTCAGGTCGGGATAGCCGCTCTCGATGAGCGCGACTGCGGCTTGCGTCACCTCGTCGTCCGGCTCCAGCATGGAGAGCAGCACCTCGGTGCCCTCGCCCACTAGGCGGCTGATGCCTTGCGCGTCCGCTGGCCCGCATTCGACAACGACCAGGTCATAGGCGGTGGTCAGCGACTGCATGATGATCGGCAGCCGGTCGGCGGCGCGCATGGCACGGACCGGATCGGCTGTGCCGACGGGAATCACGTGGCAGTCCGAATAGAGATCGGGGTGGATCACATCGCTGAACTGCGCTTGCGAGGCGAGCAGATCGGTGATGCCCGGAAACAGCCCGCTGTCCAGCATCGGCCGCGAGGCAGCACCCGAAGCGGTGAGATCAAGCAGCAGCACGCGTAGCCCGGCGTCAGAGACTGCGCGCGCCACCAGCACCGCCGAGGCAGCCGCCTCGTCGCCTTCCGGCGACACGAATATGGCGCGGGCGGCACCGGTGGCGATCAGTTTTTCCGCGGCCTTGTCGATGTCGACCTCACCGAGGGTGGAACGTGCCGGTTCAATGTCTGCAGCAGCCATCTCAGAGTACTCCGGTTCGATTTTCTCGGCAGCCGCTTCCGCCACCGCGACGGGTTCCGGCTCCAGTTTGGTTTCAGTGACACTGTTGTCGGACTCACCGAGCCGGTCGATCACGGCGACTGCCGGTTCGGGCCGGGCAACCGGCGGGCCGGGCTCGGCCACTACGCGTTCGGCCTGGACAGCCGGCATCGCAACCTGCTCGATGCGTTCGAAATGGGCACCGGCGGCCGGACGCATGGCGCGGCCGGAAAACAGTTCCTGCAGCAACGTGACGATCGCCATGAGGAGCAACGAGCCGACAAAGGCCGCACCGACAATCGGACCAATCTTGGGGAAATAGGGTTCGGTCGGCGCCCGGGCCTCCGAAAATAAGCGAGCGTCGACAGGCAGGTAGTTACGATCCTTGCGTGCGGCCGCCTGGAGATAGCTGGACGAGTAGAGATCGAGTTGCTGGCGCTTGGTCGCGGCATCGCGCTGCAGGGCATCGAGTTCCACCTGCTCTTCGCCGGCGCGGGCGGACGCCGCCTTCAGGGTGTTGACGTCGGCCACGAGTTGAGCCTCTCGTGCCTTCGCCGTCTCGGCCTGCGCCATCAGACCCTTCATGATCTTTTCCGCTTCGTTGCGGATCTGGCGGTCGAGATCGGCGAGCTGCGACTTCAGCGCACGGATGCGCGGATGATTGTCGAGCAAGGTGGTGGAAAGGTCGGCGATGTTGTTCTTGAGTTCGACTTGCCGCTCGCGCAGGCGCTGGATCAGGTCGGAAGACAACACCTCTGGAACGGCATCCAGCGAGCCGCCATTGCGCAACGCCCTGCGCACACTGTCGGCGGTCGCTTCCGCCGAAGCGCGGTTGGCGCGTACCCGTGACAGTTCGCTCGACAATTCGGACAGCTGCTGGGTGGCAAGCACCGAATTGTTGCCGCCCATCAAAAGATCGGACTGCGCACGGAATGCGGCAACCTTGGCCTCCGCCTCCTTCACCCGGTTCTGCAGGTCCGCGATTTCCGGCGCCAGAAAGTCGGTGGCGGCGGAATTCGATTCGAGCTTGGCGTTGCCCTTGGAGGCGATATAGGCGTTTGCGATGGCGTTCGGGATTGCGGCGGCAAGCTGTGGATCCTCTGACGAGAACTCGATAGCGATCGCGCGGGTTTTTTCAACGCCATAGACGTTGAGCTTGTCATGCATTGCGTCCAGCACGCGCTCTTCCAGCGGAATCTCGAAGGGATCGCTTTTCAAGCCAACGAGGACAAGGGTGCGGCTCAGCGCCGACATCTTCAGCGCCTCGTCGAATTCGGGCAATTTCGCGAGGTTGAGCTTCGCCGCCACCTGTTTGAGGATGTCAGGGGACGAAATGATCTGGACCTCGGTGGCCACAGCCTCTTCGTCGGGAATCGACCGCTCGTTGCCGTTGGCACCGGCTGGCCGCGTGAACTCCGATTCTCGAGGCCCGATCTCCAGCTTGGCTGCCGCCTTGTATTCGGGCGTTGCAAGCCAGGCGAGCGCAAAGGCCAGGCCGGTTACAGCCAGCGCGACGACAAGGATGCGCAGCCAGTTTCGCGCCAGGCTGGCGAAAAGCTGCCTGAGATCGACGTCGACATCTGCGGCCGCGGATTGAACGGACATGCATCCCTGCTCCGGTACTGAGTCAGCATGCACCGTAAACAACTATGGTAACTCAGCCGTTAATAACGCGGTAAGCACCTGTTAGGCTCTGCTAACAAGCCGCAAACAAGAGGCTGAAAACCATCTGCATTTGTCGATCGGGCCCGCATCGGCCGCGCGCCTTTACCGGCCATTAACCCTAACAGGATGATAACCGAGCTCGATCGTTAAGGTTTGCCGCAGAGTCGCCGGCTATTCAAAGGTACGTGTCCGCTCATGAAAAGCACTGCTCCCCTTTTCCGCGCGCTGCTTGCCGTATCGATGCTTTCGGGCTGCTCAAGCTACCGGCCGACGCCGGCCGCCTTCCATGAAGTGCTCGACCAGCCCTATCGCCTCGGTGCCGGCGACCGCGTCCGCGTCACCGTGTTCGAGCAGGAAGGATTGACCAACACCTACAGCGTCGACCAATCCGGCTATCTCTCGCTGCCGCTCGTCGGCAACGTGCCGGCGCGCGGCCACACCGCCCAGCAACTCGAGGGCGAGATCGCCGAGAAACTGCGCCAGGGCTATTTGCGCGATCCTGACGTTTCGGTCGAAATCGATCGCTACCGGCCGATCTTCGTCATGGGTGAAGTGGGCGCGGCGGGCCAATATTCCTACGTTCCGGGCCTGACCGTGCAGAAAGCCATCGCCATCGCCGGCGGCTTCACGCCACGCGCCAACCAGGAAAGCGTCGACATTACCCGCGACATCAACGGCAAGGTTATAACCGGACGCGTGGTGACCTCCGACCCGCTGTTGCCCGGCGACACAGTCTATGTTCGCGAACGCCTGTTTTGATGTGCTGACCAAGTGGCGGACACACTCAGGATCGTCCACTGCTTTCGCTCACCCGTCGGAGGCATCTTCCGGCATGTGCGCGACCTGACCGAGGCTCAGGTCGCCGCCGGCCATGCCGTCGGCATCGTCTGCGATTCGACGACTGGCGGCGATTTCGAGGAACGGCTGTTCGAACAGATGAAAGGCAGCCTGGCGCTCGGCATTCATCGCACACCGATGCAGCGGCATGTCGGGCCAGGCGATCTCGCTTCGGCCCGACGCACCTATAGGATCATAAAAGAATTGCGGCCGGACGTGCTGCACGGGCATGGCGCCAAAGGTGGCGCCTATGCCCGTCTGTTCGGCTCATTGTTGCGGGTATCCAGGTCTCGCGTAGCCCGCCTTTATTCGCCGCATGGCGGCTCACTGCACTATGACGAAACCACGGCGATGGGGAAGCTGTTCTTCGCGCTCGAACGCTTCATGGCTCGCTTCACCGATTGCCTGCTATTTGTTTCCGATTATGAGCGGCGGACTTATCGCAGGAAGGTCGGCGAGCCGCCCATTCCGAACGCTCTCGTACACAACGGCCTGCGCGCCGCCGAGTTCGAGCCGGTGCAGACCGAGCACAATGCCGTCGACCTCCTCTATATCGGCATGATGCGCGACCTCAAGGGCCCGGACATCTTCATCGATGCGCTGGGGCGAGCCGCAACACGGCTCGGTCGCCCATTGAAAGCGCTGATGGTCGGCGACGGCGACGACCTGCCGCGCTATCGCGCCAAGGTAGATCAGCTCGGCCTCGAGGTCAGCTTCCTGCCGCCGATGCCAGCCAGGCTCGCCTTCACGCTGGCCAAGCTGGTCGTCGTTCCCTCGCGCGCGGAAGCCATGCCTTATATCGTTCTGGAAACGCTTGCCGCCGGCAAGCCGCTAATCGCGACGTCGGTCGGGGGCATACCGGAAATCTTCGACACCGGCTCCCCTGCCCTGATCCGGCCCGACCCGCGCGAACTTGGCGACAAGATAAGCGCCGCTCTGGCCGATCTCGACGCCTACAAAGGCCTGATGCCCGGTGCCGCCGAACTCAAGGCACGGTTCGGCGCGGATGTAATGGCCGCCGAAATCGAAAAGGCCTATTTCGCCGCGCTCAAACAGTAGAGCAACTGATATCCACTCGGCTGCAAAAGGCCCCCGGTGAAAGCGTCTCCAAAGCCATCTGTTGTTTCAAGGGTTTCTTAGCTCTCTTTTGCTATTCACCTGAGGGAAACCTACGGACGCCCCATGAACGAAATCGACCCCGCGCGCCGTTTTTCGCTAGACGCGGTGCGCAAATTCGACGCCCCTGCCGAGAACAACACGGCCGGCGGCATGAACGACGTTGCCCGCCAGGTCGCCTCGCAATACCGGCGCGATACGATGTCGCCGATCATGGTCAGCGGCGTCCTGCGCATGGCGGAATTCGCGCTGCTGTTGGTGTCGGGTCTTGCCGTCTATTTCTACTATGTCGGCTTTTTCAGCTATCTTGCCTGGCAATACTCGCTGACGATCGCCGCCACCTCGTTCCTCGCGGTCGTTTTGCTCGACGTCACCGACTGCTACCAGATCGTCGCGCTGATGCGGCCGATCGCCAATTTCGGCCGCCTCCTGCTGGTCTGGGCTGGAACCTTCGCCTTGATGGCGCTCACCGCCTTCACCATGAAAATGTCGGAAGACTATTCGCGCCTGCTCTTCGGCACGTGGTTCGTTATTGGCTTCGTGCTGATCCTGGGTCTCCGGCTGGTGATGTCGAAGCTGATCCGGCGCTGGGCGCGCGACGGGCGGATGGAGCGCCGCGCCGTCATCGTCGGCGGCGGCAAGGCGGCGGAGGTGCTGATCCGCTCGGTCGAAAAGCAGCCCTACAACGACATCCGCATCTGCGGCATCTTCGACGATCGTGGTGACAAGCGTTCGCCGCCGGTTGTCGCCGGCTATCCCAAGCTCGGCACGATTTCCGAGCTCATTGAATTTGCCCGCATCGCACGCATCGACATGCTGATCGTTTCGCTGCCGCTGACCGCCGAATCGCGCGTGCTGCAACTGTTGAAGAAGCTGTGGGTGCTGCCGGTCGACATCCGGCTGTCGGCGCATTCGAATGCGCTGCAGTTCAGGCCGCGCGCCTATTCCTACATCGGCTCGGTGCCGATGCTCGATATCTTCGACAAGCCTATCAACGACTGGGATTCGGTCGCGAAACGCGCCTTTGACATCGTCTTTTCGATCATCGGCATCATCGTGTTCTCGCCGGTGATGCTGGCGACCGCGATCGCGATCAAACTCGACAGCAAGGGCCCGGTGCTGTTCCACCAGAAGCGGCACGGCTTCAACAACGAAATCATCGACGTCTATAAGTTCCGTTCGATGTACACCGACAAGGCGGACCCGACGGCGAAGCAGACCGTGACCAAGAACGATCCGCGCGTCACCCGCGTCGGCCGCTTCATCCGCAAGACCTCGATCGACGAATTGCCGCAGTTCTTCAATTCGCTGTTCGGTTCGCTGTCGCTGGTCGGGCCGCGCCCGCACGCCATTGCCGCGCAGTCGCACAACCTTCTCTACAATGAGGTGGTCGACGGCTATTTCGCCCGACACAAGGTCAAGCCCGGCGTGACCGGCTGGGCTCAGATCAATGGCTGGCGCGGCGAGATGGACACCAACGAGAAGATCCGCATGCGCACGGAATACGACCTCTATTACATCGAGAACTGGTCGCTGTTGTTCGACCTGAGAATCCTGTTCCTGACGCCGATCCGCCTGCTCAACACGGAAAATGCGTATTGAGCGCGACGGCCTACGAATTGCCGGCGGCGGCGGTCAACGCCAAGCTCATTGCGCTGATTGCGTCAGGGGCAGTTTTCCTCGGCGTCTTCCTGTCCGGTTTCGTTATTGCCGAGCCGGCGCCATACGACCTCTATATGATCGGGCTGATCGTGGTGTGGCCCTTGTTCGGCATGCGCATACAGCGCGCGGCGGTGCCACTTCTGGTGCTGCTGATGATCATGAACATCGGCGGAATGATCTCGATGACGCAGATGCCGGACCTCGCCGCCACGCCGCTCTATCTCGCCGTCTCGCTGTTCCTGACCCTCACTGCGGTTTTCTTCGCTTCCGTAACGGCCGTCCAGCCCAGTCTCTACCGCGTGATCTTCGTCGCTTATGTCGTGTCGGCAGTGCTGACTTCGCTGGTCGGCATAGCCGGCTATTTCCATGCGTTTCCAGGAGCGGAGATCTTCACCAAATACGACCGTGCCGCCGGCGCCTTCCAGGACCCGAACGTGTTCGGGCCGTTCCTGGTGCTGCCGGGCATCTACCTGCTCTATCTGCTGCTTACCGGCTCGATCGCGCGCATGCCTCTATTGGCGGTGCCGCTGCTGATCATCACCGCCGGCATCTTCTTTTCTTTTTCGCGCGGCGCCTGGGGCATGTTCGCCGTTTCGGCGATCCTGCTGACCGGGGCCTTGTTCCTGCAGAGCGCCAGCGGCAAATTCCGGCTGCGCGTCGTCGTCATGACCATCGCCGCCGTCGGACTGCTGGTCATTGCGATGATCGTCATCCTGCAACTGCCTGGCGTGGCGGAGATGTTCTCGAATCGCGCGCAACTCGAACAAAGCTACGACACCGCCCGCCTCGGCCGCTTCGCCCGCTACACGATCGGCTTTCAGATGGCGCTGGAGCATCCGTTCGGCATCGGCCCGCTCGTATTCGGCAAGATGTTCGGCGAGGACACGCACGACATCTGGCTGAAGATGCTGATGGATTACGGGTGGCTCGGCTTCGTGTCGTTCCTGACGCTGACGTGCTGGACGATCGCCGCCGGCTTCCGCATTCTGCTGCGCGACCGGCCCTGGCAGCCTTATCTACTATGCGCCTATGTCGCCTTCATCGGCAATATCGGGCTCGGCACCTTCATCGACATCGACCACTGGCGGCATGTCTACCTGCTGCTCGGCCTGATCTGGGGCGCCATCGCGCTGGAATACCGCCATCAGTGGCAGTTGCGGGCGGCGCGGCGCCCGCAACCTCCGTTGCTGTTGCTTCAGGCCGGACAGCAGCCGAATTCGGTTGACCGGACCCAGTCTATCACGATACATCGCGACCGGTCCGGAGTGTAGCGCAGCCCGGTAGCGCACTTGACTGGGGGTCAAGGGGTCGTCGGTTCGAATCCGGCCACTCCGACCATTAAATCCAAAGGCTTAGCCAGTTCCCCCAACTGGCCATACAGAATAGCCGCATTGCAGCCAGCGCAACACGATTTCGACCAAGGGCTTCGCTCGCCAGGTCAATGTGGAATAGCCCAAACCAGCATGCAAAAAGCTCGCGCCTTCCGGGAGAAGGACGCGGGCAGATCGGTGCAACCCGATCTGGCAGCAATTCTTATGAGGAGGGACTTGCTGCGTTGAGATGAACCGTCGCGCCGGCCGGGTTGTTCCATCGAGTAAATAAAAACCCGCCGCACATGAAGTACGGCGGGGCCGATCAAGCGCTGTTGCACCAGGCGGGGGACTCGGGTGGGCGGGCTTGCCAGGTGCGCGCGGATCAAGTCGACATTAGGCGCATGAGCGGTAGCGCGTCCACCAACCGGCGGTTGGAACGAACTGGTTCAACGCCGGCGGCCGGCTTGGCCTGAAACTTTTTCAGGGCGGCAGCGACGGGGTCAGGAAAGTCGAGCAAGCGCAACGTGCCCGGCCCTCGTTGCTTGCGGGAATGCCGGAAGGATCAATGGCAGCAAGCATGAAGAACCCAACCTGGATGCTGGCGGCCTGGGAACGAAACGTGGCAACTCACCCCGCCGGTTTCCGTGAGGACGCGAGCGCATCGTCCGCTACCGCGATTGGCGGCTGAACGCAAACAAGCCCGCCGCTTTTTCGGCACGGCGGGCTTCAGGCAGAAAATCAATCGTAGATCTTAACAATTTTGCGGGTACCTGGATCAACCAGGACGGTTCGTCCCTCGACGACTACATAGCGGTACTGAACGTCCGGCACTTCGTAAAGCTCGACTGTGTCGGGCAGAGCGGTGCCAATGTTGAGCTCAACACCGGGAAGGCTCAGGGATGCTACCGGCTTCTTCTTTACATACTCCCGGATCACCGTGTCTTGCTCAGGCTGAATGATGACGTCCTGAGCAGCGGCGGTTCCGATACCTACGAAAAGAAAGATTCCTGTCGCAGCAGATAAAAGTTGCTTTCCCATATAGCAATCCTCCAGCGAGGCAACCTTCCGCTACGGTGCTTGATGCTTCCGTGCGGGGCTACTTACCTAAACGAGCCGAAAGACTTGTTGTTCCGCTGGCGGTGGGCGAACTCCGGTGCCATGGCCATGAGGCCGCCTACAAACAAGCACCTGCTCAAGGCTTAGTTTCTTCCCGGGGAGGAGCTTTTGGGTCAGGACAATCAGGATAGGGCAATTCTTCACACGGAGAGGGCCTGTCGCCAACGCTGCCATAATGTTCCACGAGTTTTGCGAAACCGTAGGCGAAGGCGAAAAGAAGCATTAGGACAACCGCTATACGGACGGCCATACCGTATTGTAGCAGGATCCTCCCATTGGAGCGCGGGCGGCGTTTTTAATACGTTCGAATGTTGAGTTCGAAAAAGGTTGGCTCTAGTTGAATTGCCGTCGTCCGCAGTTGTAAGGGCGAGCGGACGCTTCGAAGATGACACGCCCTTTCGGCCTTTTCGGGAGAGATGCAATGTCGCTTCAAGGAGCTACCTGTCCTGCCGAGCTGACCATGTTGGCCAAAGCACTTGATGCCCGATGCCGTGAACTAGGCCTCGCTGACGGCGATCCAGGCAGAGAAGTGCTCGGCCGCAGGGTGATGGATTTGTTCGAAAGTGGTCAGCTCAGCGCCGAAGATTTGAGACTGGCTCTGAGCGGCGAGATTTTTTACGCCAAAAATCCTCCGGCCGGAGGCAGTGGGTTTTGATACGGCAAGCGGCTATCCGCGCAACCATTTGAATTATTGGTCCAGCGTAGGCTTCCGTGCACGCAAGGGCGCGCGTGAACAAATGTGATTTTGCGGTCGGTGCCAGACGGGCTAATCTTCCCAACGAATATCCAATGAAAGAGGAGAATGATCATGAAGACATTCCTCGCAACAGCCGCCGCACTGACCCTGTCCATATCCGCTGCCTCTGCGGATTGCCCCGCGCATTCAAAGGTCCAGGCATCGGTCGACACGCAGACGAGGACAGCGAGCGTCGAGAAGGCCGATATGTCGACAGCCGCGGACGCTCAGACGATCAAGAAAGAAGAGCCACAGAAGACCGAATAGCGGTAACGCTCACCGGATCCCACGACCCGGATAAAGGGCTACTGGCAGACATCCACCCACTCGGCGTCGACGAGTTCGGCCATGCGTTGCGGGCTGAGCCGGACGGCGGCGTTCGTCGCGCCTGCGGCGGGGACGACCTCGTCAAAGGCGCGCAGCGAGACGTCGCAGTACACCGGGAGCGGTGCCGGTAGGCCGAACGGGCACACCCCACCGACGGGATGACCGGTCGCGGCGAGCACCTGCTCGGCATCCAGCATTCGCGCCTTGCCGCCGAACCGGTCCTTGAATTTGCGATTGTCCAGCCTGGAGATGCCGCTGGCCACGATCAGCATCGTCTGGTCGCCGGCGCGCAGGCAGATCGTCTTGGCAATCTGCGCCGGCGCTACGCCATGCGCTTCGGCAGCCAGAGGCACCGTCGCCGAGCTGGCTTGCGTAACGATGACGTCGATTTCGGGCGCGTGGGCGACGAAGAAAGCGCGAACGGATTCGAGGCTCATCTCCGGCGATTTCCGTCTCGCGTCGCCGTGGCGGCCGGCAAGTCCGCTACGTGGCCGGAAAAACGAAGCCCGCCAGGGCAACCCATGGCGAGCTCGTCGAATAAACGCATGGCACGCCGCTACGACACGGACCGCCTTTTCGCAGGCAACACGGCTTCGTCGAACAGAGCGCTTTCCGGAAGTTGAAGCGCGGAGGCAATACGCCGACGTTTCGAAGGATCGGCATCGTTGCCGCTTTCGATGTCGGCAATCTCATAGGCTGCCAGCCCGCACGCCAGGGACAGCTCTTCGATACTGTATCCACGGGCTTCCCGGGCGGTTCGGACGGCACTGCGTTCAGGCGTAACCGCGCTCGCCGCCAGTTCGGAGTAAGGTTCGCGTTTTGCTATTTGGGGCATTGGCAACTCCGTGGGATGAAAGAGTTAGATCAAATCATGTTGTTGCCTGAGACGATCGGGAGAATGCCCGCTCCCCGGTGATTTGCCAAGCATCAAAGATAGCGTCACGGCATCGTGAACCGACGCCGGAATGAATGTGGATGCCGGGGCGCTCACATCTGGCCGGATCGTCGGCGGACACAGTTCGGAAACAAAATTCTACAGGCCGGAAAAACTGCCGAAAAACTCCAAGGCGATAGTCCCGACCGCAGTGCTCGAGTCACCGACCTGAATCGGTGACGCTCAAATTCGCCCTGCGCAAAAAGGAAACGATGTCATGAAGAAGTCTCTTCTCTCCGCCCTTGGACTTGCAATCGCACTTGCCCTCTCGATGCCGATCATCGGCGCGAGCAGCGCGAATGCAGCGACGATGCACACCACCGTCAAGAAGCATCACCGTCATCACTACCATCACCGCGTCCACCACCATCGCCATCATCACAAGAAGGTTGTGGCGAAGACGTACTGAAAACACCCTGGGACAGACAACCGGCAAGCAGGCGTTCTTGGCCTCTGATCAAGAGCGGCCAGCTTGCCGGGGTTTGCCGCGTCGACGAAATGGCGGCGGTCCCGCTGACCACCGCATTTCCCCTACCTTGAACGCGCTCGCGGCGCTTTTTGCTGCCGGCCACCGAGAAACAGACTGGCGACCAGCCCGACCAGAACCAGCCCGACAGCGGCCGCCGTCGCCGGGTGATCACGGGCAGTCTTCTCGATCGCCCGGCCTTGCCTTCTGATTGCCGGCAAGGTGTCGCCGAGACGCTCGGCGATATCCGAATAATAGTCCGACGCGGTATCGCGACCGTCTTCGTAATAGGCGCCGCCCCGCTTCAACACGGCTTTCTTCAAAGTGGCCAGTTCCCTGGTCAGGGCCGCGACCTGCTTGTTCAGATCGGTGTCGGAGATGCTCGAAAGCGATGCCATGACGTGGTTCCTTCATCTGCAGAAGGAAGCCTAACGCATGACCCCGAAGACCGTTCCGGTCAGCCCCGGCGGGCTTTAGCGAACCTGATCGAGCAGGCGCTTGCATTCGAGCAGGTCGAACAGCGCCTCCTGCAGCAATGCGCGATTATCACGGGAAAGTTTTGACGTGTCCGGCGGAACCGGGCCTTCCTCGTCGCTCTTGCCGATGCCGAAAAAACGACGGCTGGGTTTCACCCTCGGTTGGCCGACCAGCATCTCGTCGTCGGGGCCGCGCGGCTGCGCCGCTGGCGTCAGCGGTACCGCGTCAGCCTGCCGGCGCTGCGAGATCGCCTCGACCGCCGCCATGTCGCCATTGCCGACGGCGATCAAAAACTGGTTGCCGTTCTCGCGCAACAGCTTTTGTACGCCCTTGATCGTATAGCCCTGATCGTAGAGCATGTGGCGAATGCCCTTGATCAGCTCGACGTCCTGCGGCCGGTAGTAGCGGCGGCCGCCGCCGCGCTTCATCGGCTTGATCTGGTTGAAACGCGTCTCCCAGAAGCGCAGCACGTGCTGCGGCAAATCCAGATCCTCCGCGACCTCGCTGATGGTGCGGAAAGCATCGGGGCTCTTGTCCATGGGCGAATCCTCACGCTAGAGCATGATCGCGAAAGGCGGGGACCGGTTTTGGGCAACATCACGGTAAAACAAAGAGAGCAGCTTTTCCGTCCACCGGGGCGGATCACACCCAAATACCGATCCGGCCTGCCGAATCGCATCTTATTTCAGCGGTTTATGAAACAATATTCAAGCCCGGCGTAAAAGCAGGCTTCGTTTTTCAACCGAAGCCTGAAGCATGGATTCTCGGCAAGGGAGATCGGGAATCTACTTGCTGCCCTTGGCCTTGCTGTTTTGATGGGAGCGCAGGATGCGGTTCTTCAGCACGTTCGATGACTTGAAGGTCATCACCCGGCGCGGCAGGATCGGCACTTCCTCACCGGTCTTGGGATTGCGCCCGATGCGTTCGTTCTTGGAACGGACATGGAAGGTCGCGAAGGACGACAGTTTCACCGTCTCACCGCGAACGATCGCCTCGCAGATCTCATTCAGCACCGCCTCGACAAGCTCGGCCGATTCAGTACGCGACAGCCCAACCTTGCGGTAAACGGCTTCGGCGAGGTCGGCGCGCGTAAGTGTCTTTCCCCCCATACGAACCGTCCCATCAGCTCAAAAAATAAAATCGATACAAGCAACGGCAGAACCTAAGTAATTGATCCGTCAAGGTCAAGGACCCGAACCCGTTAGTTCGGCACTTACCAACGCAGCAGGACGGCGCCCCAGGTGAAGCCGCCGCCCATCGCCTCAAGCAGCACCAGGTCACCCTTTTTGATGCGGCCGTCGGCGACGGCCGCGGATAGTGCCAGCGGCACGGAAGCAGCCGATGTGTTACCGTGCAAATCGACGGTCACCACCACCTTCCGCTCCTCTATCCCGAGCTTTTTGGCCGAAGCATCAATAATTCGTTTATTGGCTTGATGCGGCACGAACCAGTCGAGATCAGCGGCGCTGATGCCGGCCTGTGCGAACGTCGCCTCGATGACGTCGGTGATCATGCCGACCGCATGCTTGAACACTTCGCGGCCTTCCATCCTGAGGTGCCCGACCGTTCCGGTAGTCGACGGCCCACCGTCGACAAAAAGCTTGTCCTTGTGGATGCCGTCGGAGCGCAGGCTGGCCGCCAGAACGCCTCGGTCGGCGATGCCGCCTGCCCCCGTGCCTGCTTCCAGCACTATCGCGCCGGCGCCGTCGCCGAACAAAACGCAGGTCGAGCGGTCGTTCCAGTCGAGAATGCGCGAAAACGTTTCCGAGCCGATCACCAGCACCCGTCTGGCCAAGCCGCCGCGGATATAGAGGTCGGCGGTCGTCACCGCATAGACAAAACCCGAGCAGACCGCCTGCAGGTCGAAGGCAAAACCGTGGTGCATGCCGAGCCGGTTCTGGATCTCGACTGCGGTCGCGGGAAAGGTGTTGTTGGGCGTCGAGGTCGCCAGCACGATCAGGTCGATGTCGTCAGCCGTCAGGCCGGCGCTGTCGAGGGCTGCGCGCGCTGCCGCCTCACCCAGAGAGGCCGTCGTCTCGTCGTCGGCCGCAATGTGGCGCTGGCGAATACCGGTGCGCTGGACGATCCATTCGTCCGAGGTCTCGACCATGCCTTCAAAATCGGCATTCTTCATAATGCGGCGGGGCAGCGCGGCGCCCGTGCCGCGCACGACTGATCTGATCAATGCTCTTTCCTATTCCTTTGCGTCGATGACGACGTCGGATTTCCGGATTGTCTGGGCATTCGGATTGCGGGCATGGAACAGGTCGAGATCGGCCTCGATGCGGTCAAGCAGATTGTTGCGCACCATGTCGTAGCCGAGCTCGATCGCCGCAGCGAAGCCATCCGAATCAGCCCCGCCATGGCTTTTCACCACGATGCCGTTCAATCCCAGGAAGACGCCGCCATTGGAGCGGCCGACATCCATCTTCTCGCGCAGGCGATCGAAGGCGGTCTTGGCGAAGATATAGCCGATCCTGGCCATCAGTGTCCGGTTCATCGCGGCGCGCAGGTAGCCGGCGATCTGCCTGACCGTGCCTTCCGCCGTCTTGAGCGCGATATTGCCGGCAAATCCTTCGGTAACGACGACGTCGACACTGCCCTTGCCGATGTCGTCACCCTCGACAAAGCCATGGTAGTTCATCGAGGCCATGTTGGCCTCGCGCAGCATACGGCCTGCTTCCTTGACCTCCTCCTGACCCTTGATCTCCTCGACGCCGACATTGAGCAGGCCGACGCTCGGCCGTTCGATGCCGAAAACCGAGCGCGCCATGCCGGTACCCAGAATGGCAAAATCAACCAGTTGATGCGCATCCGCACCGATGGTTGCGCCGACGTCCAGCACCACGCTTTCGCCGCGCAATGTCGGCCAGAGCGCCGCAATCGCCGGGCGGTCGATGGTCGCCATGGTGCGAAGGCAGAATCTGGACATCGCCATCAGTGCGCCGGTATTGCCAGCCGAGATGCAGGCGTCCGCCGTGCCTGCCTTGACCGCTTCGACGGCTTTCCACATCGATGACTTCCAGCGGCCATGGCGCAGTGCCTGGCTCGGCTTGTCGTCCATCCGGACTGCGATCTCGCAGTGGATGAACTCGCTCACCTCCGCTAGCTTGGGGAATTTGGCGAGTTCAGGCCTTACCGCTTCTTCGCGCCCATAGATGACGAAGCGTATGTCCGGACGGCGGGTGGCGACAGTCATGAGCGCCGGGATGACCACGCTTGGCCCGTGATCGCCGCCCATGGCATCGATGGAAATCCTGATCACGCGGTGTTCATCTCACGGTTGCTTGGCCAGCGGGCTTGCCAAGGTACGGGGCTCGCGAAGGTTCGGCGAAAATAACGGTTTTGGGCTGCCGCACAACCAACTTTTCTCAAATTGGGTCAGCCATCAGGATTTTCCCAGCAGTGATCTGAGCTTTTGCTGGAATTCATTCTCCACAGGCTCGGCATCGCCGGCGGCCTCCAGCGACACACCCGGCTTGCGCGGATAGGGATCGATCGCCAAGCCAAAGAACTGTTCGGCAAGCGCCCCGACGTCGATCGCGTCGCCGGAAAAGGTTTCCGGGCTGTCCGGCCCTTCGGCGTCGAGCAGGATCTCACCGCCACCGTCGAAACCTTGCCGCCCGAGCTTGGATTGTTCCGGCAGGAACAGCGCCTCGACCGGCTCGTCGATATGCGCCTCGACCGGGTCGAGAGTGATGATGCAGGCCTGCGTTATATCGGCCTCGACATGGCCGCTGACTTTCACCCCATTGCGCTTCCACGGCTCGATCAGAAGTTCGGCGCGATAGTTCTCGACCGAAAGCAGCTCATGCTCGACGGCCAGTATGGCGCGCTGCCCGGCGTCGGCATCGATCACCACCGGCAGCCCTTTTTGCGGCATCCGGGCGACATTTGCCAGGAATGACACTGGGCTGTGGGTATCAGGATGTTTCATCTTCGCCTCCACTTCGCCGCCTTCATTCGGCCTGCCTTCGCTCAGAGTTGGCCACTGGAAATGCCACCGTGCCGGAAACGATCGATTCGGTCGGCTGTTGCGTGAGTTGCCTTGATGCATCGGCGGCATAGAGTGCCAGTTGCGACGCTTGCGGCCAGGCGCCGGCATCCGGCCTGACATTGCGGGAAAGGGCGGCGGCAAGCGCATCATGGTCATTTCGTTTCAGCGCATCGTCATAGGCGGCGGTACGGCCATAGAACATCTTCGCCAGTTTCCGCATTCGCTTCGGCACGCCGACGTCGCCAATGCCCAATTCCCGCAACGAATGTTCGACATCCATGAAGAACTCGTCGATCAGCACCTGCGCAACCTCTGCCGCAGCACCGCCCTCGCCGCGCAACCGGTGCTGGAACAGGAACATGTGCAACGACAGCATCTCGAAGCGGCCGAGCGGCGTGTCCGGCACGTTCCAGGCGGAATAAAACACCGGTTGCCGCGCCGCCGCCACGATTTGTGCGTAAAGCGCCTCGGTGATGGCGCGGTTGGCGTGACGTTCGCGGCCAAAGAGGCGCTGGAACATTTGAGGGTGGTCTCCCGGGACCGTTTGTTGAAGTGGCCTTGTTGCATCGGCAAGCAAGCTGGTTTACCGGTTTTGCGGCCCAGCGCAAGTTGCGGCCAGCTTATGGAGTTGTAGTTGCGCGCGCTGAAATTCAAGTCGACTTTCCTGCCTAGGCCCGCCGGTGCGGTTTCGCTGCTGGTGATCGCTGCGGCGCTTTCCGCCTGCAATTCGTCCAAGATGATCGGCGATCTCAATCCGAGCGAGACGCTGACGCAGGGCTACGTCATCGACCAGCAGGCGATCGACCTGGTGCCGGTCGGCTCGAGCCGCGAACAGGTGCTGCTGGCGCTCGGCACTCCCTCGACGAAGGCGACCTTCGACAACGAGGCCTTTTATTACATTTCGCAGACGCGCAAGCGCTATGTCGCCTTCGACAAGCCGCGGCTAGTCGACCAGCATGTGCTGGCGGTCTATTTTGGCGATGACGGGCGCGTCACCCAGATCGCCAATTACGGCCTGAAGGACGGCAAGGTGTTCGACTTCATCTCGCGCACCACGCCGACCGGCGGCAAGGACCAGAACTTCCTCAGCCAGATCATCAGTGGCGCCAGCAAGCTGACGCCTGGTGTTCCGGGCGCCAGCGGCGGCAGTACGCTCGGCGGCACCTGATCCACTCGACGGTGTCGGCTTCTTTTCTTTTCGCTTCCCTGTAAGCGGCGGCACATCTCAGGCAATGAAAACCCGCGGGAGCGATCCCGCGGGTTTTTGTCTTGAGCCGTGGCGACCGAGCTTAGCCGTGCGCGAGCACGGCCAATAGCAGCAGCGCGACGATGTTCGTGATCTTGATCGCCGGGTTGACCGCCGGCCCAGCAGTATCCTTATAGGGATCGCCGACCGTGTCGCCGGTCACAGAGGCCTTGTGTGCTTCGGAGCCCTTGAGGTGCTTGAGGCCGTCCTTGTCGACGAAACCATCTTCGAACGACTTCTTGGCGTTGTCCCAGGCACCGCCGCCGGAGGTCATCGAGATGGCAACGAAAAGGCCGTTGACGATGACGCCGAGCAGCGAGGCGCCGAGCGCGGCAAAGGCGGATGCCTTCGAACCGGAGATCAGGAGGACACCGAAATAGACCACCAGCGGCGCCAGCACCGGCAGCAGTGATGGAACGATCATCTCCCGGATCGCTGCCTTGGTCAGAAGGTCGACGGCGCGCGCATAGTTCGGCTTCGAGGTGCCGGCCATGATGCCCGGATCCTCGCGGAACTGCTTGCGCACCTCCTCGACGATAGCACCGGCGGCGCGGCCGACGGCGGTCATGGCGATGCCGCCGAACAGATACGGGATCAGGCCGCCGAAGATCAGGCCGGCGACGACATAAGGATTGGAGAGGTCGAAGGAGACGTCGCCCATGCCCTGGAAGTAGGGGTATTTGTCGCTATTGGCGGCAAAGAACTTCAGGTCGTTAGAGTAGGCCGCAAACAGCACCAGCGCGCCGAGGCCGGCCGACCCGATGGCGTAGCCCTTGGTTACCGCTTTGGTGGTGTTGCCGACAGCGTCGAGCGCGTCGGTGGACTGGCGCACTTCCTTGGGCAGGCCGGCCATTTCGGCAATGCCGCCGGCATTGTCGGTGACTGGGCCGAAGGCATCGAGCGCGACGATCATGCCGGCGAGGCCAAGCATCGTCGTCACCGCGATCGCCGTGCCGTAGAGGCCGGCGAGCTGGTATGTCGAGATGATGCCGCCGACGATGACGATCGCCGGCAACGCCGTCGCTTCGAGCGAGACCGCCAGGCCCTGGATGACGTTGGTGCCGTGACCGGTGACCGAGGCCTGGGCGATGGAGTTCACCGGACGCTTGTTGGTGCCGGTATAATATTCGGTGATCACCACGATGAGGCCTGTCACCACAAGGCCGACCAGGCCGCAGATGAACAGGTTCGTGCCGGTGATGGCCATGCCGGCGACGGTGCCGATCTCACCCCAGCCGATGCATGCCGAAGTGGCGACGGCAAGGCCGACAATTGACAGCAGGCCGGTGACGATCAGGCCCTTGTAGAGAGCGCCCATGATCGAGCCGCTGGAACCGAGCTTGACGAAGAAGGTGCCGGCGATCGAGGTGAGAATGCAGGCGCCGCAGATGGCCAGCGGATAGAGCATGGTCGCGCCGAGAACGGCGGTGCCACCGAAAAAGATGGCGGCAAGGACCATGGTGGCGACCACGGTCACCGCATAGGTCTCGAACAGATCGGCGGCCATGCCGGCGCAATCGCCGACATTGTCGCCGACATTGTCGGCGATGGTGGCCGGATTGCGTGGATCGTCTTCGGGAATGCCGGCTTCAACCTTGCCGACGAGATCGCCGCCGACGTCGGCGCCCTTGGTGAAGATGCCGCCGCCGAGACGAGCGAAGATCGAAATCAGCGAGGCGCCGAAGCCAAGCGAAACCAACGAGTCGATGACGACACGGTCATCGGGCTGAAGGCCCATGAACTGGGTCAGGATCAGGTAATAGATCGAGACGCCAAGCAGGGCCAGGCCAGCAACCAGCATGCCAGTGATAGCCCCAGACTTGAAGGCGATCTCGAGGCCGGCAGCGAGGCTGTTGGAAGCCGCCTGCGCGGTGCGCACATTGGCGCGCACCGAGACGTGCATGCCGATGAATCCAGCGGCGCCCGATAGAACGGCGCCGATCAGGAAGCCGATGGCGGCGGTGATCGAAAGCAGCCACCAGGCGAGCAGCAGGACCACGACGCCGACGATGGCGATTGTGGTGTACTGGCGCGCCAGATAGGCTTGCGCGCCTTCGCGGATGGCCGCGGAAATTTCCTGCATGCGTGCATTGCCCTGATCGGCCGCGAGGACCGAACGTGTCGCCCAGATGGCGTAAAGGACTGAAAGCAGACCGCAGGCGATGACAGCTGAAAGTATGGTCATTGCCGAATTTTCCTCGATTGGTGGCCCAAAAGAACCCCTCCCCGGGCCGTTGAGACAGGGGACGAATTTTCCGCAACCGGAATCCGTCCCTTCGCAGCGGCTTATGCGAAACAGGGCTCGGAACGTCAAGATATTGTTCGGTTTTTGTCCGGTTTTCGCTCAAAACATCCCGGGTTTCATCCAAAAGGCTGGACGGCAGCGCGCCTTTCGACACTGCCATCCGATTAGATCGATTGAAATCGGCGAACGGCCGTCAAACTTTGCGCGGGTCGCCGTCCGGCTGGACGACGAAGATCAGCACCACCAGCATTGTCATGTAGAATTTGAACGCCGCCTCCTGACCATTCCATGTCGAAGACTGCCACATGGCAAACCACTCGCCGCCAACGACCATGAAGCCGAAATACCAAACGAGGAAACCCATGGTGGCGGCTATGATGGCGAACTTCTTGGCATCGTTGAATGCCTGTCCGCTGGCGTTGCGCGCCTGCCAGAGTCGCCAGGCGGCGACTAGGTAGAGCAAGCAGGTCAGCGCCTCGCCAATGATGATCAGCCAGTAGCCCGCCGTCCACAGCGACGGGTTGGTGATCGAGCGGTACATCAGGGCGTTGCCAGGAAAGGTCGTGTCCATGCTCAGCACATGCTGGACAAAGGCGAAGTTTGAGCCGTAATCGGTGATGTTGCCGAAGGCGACAAGGAAGGCGAAAGCCGCCAGACACAAACACATGATGATCTTGGAGAAACGCGCGGTCATGGCAAGAACTCCTGCTGAAAGATCGGGGCATCGCACTCATCAATCGCCGAATCCCGAAGATCGCGCAACGGGGGGACCAGTGATCATAGTGCTCACGACTGTCGCGAGACATTATGCCGGGAAGCAAGACATTGCCGCGATTCTCGAAACCCTCGATCTGGACAGCTATTGCGCGGTGGGCGACTTAGTCTCTGTGGTTAGAGCCGGCACACAGCACGATTTCGCCATCATCCGCCGCCGCTGGATCGCCAGCGAGACGGGCACCACGCTCGAACTGACGCTCGATCATCCGGCGCGTTCGAGTGGCCTTTGAAAGAAGCGAACTTTGCCCCGAGGGGCTACTCCACCTCGCGCCCCATGCGCCGGCCCGTGTAGCGCTCGATCGCCGACAGCCCGTCATAGATCAGCACGGCAAGGGCGGCGACGATCAGGCCGCCCTGCAGGATGAAGGCGAGGTTGTTCGACAGCAGGCCGGCGATGATCACCTCGCCCAATGTCCTCGCCGCCACTGTCGAGCCGATGGTCGCGGTGGCGAGGCTGATCACCACCGACAGCCGGATACCGCCGAGGATGATCGGCGCGCTGAGCGGCAGTTCGACCTTGACCAGCCTTTGCCAGCCGGTCATGCCGGCGCCACGCGCCGCCTCGACGACATTGGCCGGCAGCGTCGTCAGGCCGGTCAGCGCGTTCTCGAAGATCGGCAGCAGGCCATAGAGAAACAACGCAATCAGCGTCGGCTTTTCGCCGAAGCCGACGGCCGGCACGGCAAGCGCCAGCACCGCCACCGGCGGAAAGGTCTGGCCGATATTGACCAGGCTGCGCGACAGCGGCAGGAATTCGGCGCCGGCTGGCCTGGTGACCAGAATGGCGAGCGCGACCGCAACGATCGTCGCGGCAACCGTTGCGATCAGGACGGTCTGCAGATGCAGCAGCGTCAACGTCAAAAGGCTGCCCTGATTGTAGATTACCGGCGCGTTGTTCTCTGTCAGCGGCTTCAGCAGCGGTTCGAACCAGCCGGGATTGGTGACGAAGGCAATAAGCAGCACCACCAGGGCAAGCCTGAGCAGTGATGGAAGCCAGGCTTTCATGCCGGCCTCGCCGCGCGTTTAACCAGTCCATCCACAGTGACGCGGCCAAGCGATTTGCCATCAGTATCTTTCACCGGCAGTGCCGGGCGGCCCGACCACAGGAGTTCGGCCAACGCGTCGCGTTGGCTGGCATCACCGGGGATCGCCTCGCCTTCGGCCGTGCCTTTTTCCACCGCGTCGCGCACCCGGCCAAGCGATAACAGCCGGAACGGTTTTTCGCTGGCGCCAACCAGGGTCTCGACAAACGCGCTGGCCGGTTTCGCCAGTATCTCGGCCGGCGCGGCATATTGCACTACTTTGCCGCCGTCCATCACCGCGATCTTGTCGCCCATGTGAACGGCCTCTTCCATGTCATGGGTGACTAGGATGATGGTGGTGCCGAAGCGCTTCTGGATCGCCAGCAGATCCTCCTGCGCCTTGTTGCGGATGATTGGATCGAGCGCGCCGAACGGCTCATCCATCAACAGCACGTTGGGTTCCGCGGCAAGCGCCCGGGCGACGCCGACGCGCTGCTGCTGGCCGCCGGAAAGCTCATGCGGATAGCGTGGCCCGTAGGCTTGCGGGTCGAGCTGATATAGCGTCATCAGCTCGTCGACGCGGGCTTTGATGCGGTTGGCGTCCCAGCCGAGCAATACCGGCACAGTGGCGATGTTCTGTGCCACCGTGCGATGCGGAAACAGACCGTGGCCCTGGATGGCATAGCCGATGCTGCGACGCAGCTCATAATCAGGCACCGAGCGGTTGTCGACGCCGTCGAGCTTGATCACGCCCGATGTCGGCTCGACCAGCCGGTTGATCATGCGAAGCAGCGTCGTCTTGCCGGAGCCGGAGGTGCCGACGATGACGGCGATGCTGCGCGGCTCGATTACTATCGACACGTCGTCGACCACTGTCGTCTCGCCGTAGCGCTTGGTGATGCCTTCGATCTCGATCATGCCGTTTAAACCCTGCGCTTGCTGGCGCTCATTTCGATCACTGCATCGAGGATGATGGCGGCGGCGAAGGCCAGCGCCACCGTCGGCACGGCACCGAGCAGCACCAGGTCCATCGCCGTCTGGCCGACTCCCTGGAATACGAATACGCCAAAGCCGCCGCCGCCGATCAGCGCGGCAATGGTGGCGAGGCCGATATTCTGCACCAGCACGATGCGAATGCCGGTGAGGATCACCGGGAAAGCCAGCGGAAACTCGACGCCGAACAGCCGCTGGCGGTCGGTCATGCCCATGCCGCGCGCTGCGTCGTTGGCGGCACGCGGCACACCGGCAAGGCCGACCACGGTGTTGGCCACCACCGGCAGCAGTGAATAGAGGAACAGGGCGACGAAAGCCGGCGCCGTGCCGATGCCGCGAATGCCGAGCGCGGCAGCACCCGGCACATGCGAAGCGACCCAGCCGAGCGGTGCTATCAAGAGGCCGAACAGCGCGATCGAAGGAATGGTCTGAATGATGTTCAGCACGTTGAGCACGCCGGCCCGCAATTTCTCGACGCGGTGGCAGAGGATGCCGAGCGGCAGGCCGATAATCACTGCTGCCGCCAGCGAACCCAGCGCCAGCGTCACGTGCTTGGAGCCTTCCGCCCAAAAACTATCGGCGCGATTGAAATATTCCTTGAGGATCGACAGGCTGTTCCAGCTCCCCGAGACCAGCAGCAGGCCGATCGCCGCTGCGGCGACAACAAGCACGCCGACGCGTGCCTGCGGCGACAGGTTCAGCCTTGTAAGCACGTCGGCGAGCAGAAGCGTGAAGGCGAAGATAAACAGCCAGAAGCCCGAAGCCGGCGAGATACGGGCGAAGGTGTTGCCGGCGGGCGTCAGGAAGCTGCCGGCAACGCCGATCAGCAGCGCCAGCGCTGCAAGTGGAACCACACTGGCGGCGAGGCGCAGAGCAAGCGGCGTTTTCAGCAATGCAATGAGCGCCGCTGCGACAACAATCGCCATCAATAGCGGACCGACCGCCGCAGGCAAAGATTCGAGGATCGAGCGCGCCTCGCCGGGTACGATGCGATTGGCGCGGAACGTGGCGAATGGTGCCGCAAAAGCCGCATAGGCCGATATCGCCGCGATAACCACGCCGAGCTTGTCAAACCGGATGCGCACGCCCTCCCCCATCGGCCGATCCGCGCACCTCGAAAGCGGCGCGCCGGAATCGCCTTACTTGAGGAAGCCGTTCTTTTTCAAAAAGCCTTCGGCGACGCCCTTGACCGGTTCGCCGCCAACCTGGACGCGGCCATTCAACTCCTGCAGCGTGACGAGATCGAGCTTGGCGAAGACCGGCTTCAGCAGCGTCTCGATTTCCGGGTGCTCCTTCAGCACCGCCTCGCGGATGATCGGCGCCGGCTGGTAGACCGGCTGCACACCCTTGTCGTCCTCAAGCACGACGAGGCCGGAGGGCGCGATGCCGCCGTCGGTGCCGTAGACCATGGCCGCGTTGGCGCCGTTGGTCTGGTTGGCCGCAGCGGCAATGGTCGCCGCCGTATCGCCGCCCGACAGCGTGATCAACTGGTCCGGCTTCAGCGTAAAGCCATAGGTCTTCTGGAAAGCGGGCAGCGCGGCCGCCGAATTGACGAACTCGGCGGACGCCGCCAGCACCACCTTGCCGCCGCCCGAGACATATTTGCCGAAGTCGGAAAGGGTGACGAGCTTGTTGGTATCGGCGACCTCCTTACGCAGGGCGATCGCCCAGGAGTTGTTAGCCGGTGACGGGGACAGCCAGACGATCTTGTTGGCGTCGTAATCGAGCTTCTTGGCAGTCTCGTAGGCCTTAGCGGCATCCTTCCACACCGGATCGTCGGCCTTCTCGAAGAAGAATGCGGCGTTGCCGGTGTATTCCGGATAGATGTCGATCTCGCCGGCCGTAATTGCCTTGCGTACCACAGGCGTGCCGCCGAGTTGGATGCGGTCGGTGGTCTGGATATTATTGGCGTTCAGCACCAGCTGGATGATGTTGCCGAGCACGCCGCCCTCGGTGTCGATCTTCGACGACACCACCACCTGGGCACTCGCCGAGGCCACCGTGATGCCGAGCGCCAGCACGGTGCCGGCCAGAACCTTGATTGAAAACATCTCACAAATCCCTTGCTGTGAACCGGAATATGGCTGCCGCATATGAGCATGGCTTCGATGCCCCGTCGGGGTACACGGTTTCATAAGAAGGGTGATGGACGCAATAATTTTGTTCGGATTTGGGTGAATCCGCTGTTGTCTCGTCCCGACAGCGTGGCGTCAGCTGGCCGCACGCAAGCCCGTCATCTTCAACACGCCCAGTGCCACGAAGCACAGCGCGACGACCGGAAAAATCATCCAGTTCAGCATCTCCCAGCCCCAGGCATTGTAGACTGCGCCCGACATCAGCGAGGCGAAGGCGACGGAGCCGAACAGGACGAAATCGTGGAACCCCTGGACCTTGCCTTTTTCGGATGGCTGGTAGCTGTCAGCCACCATGGCGGTGGCGCCGATGAAGCTGAAGTTCCAGCCGAGGCCGAGCAGGATCAGCGTTGTCCAGAACTGCCACAGTGCCAACCCCGACAGCGCGACTATACCGCAGCCAATGAGCAGCACCAGGCCGATGGCCACGATCCGCTCCGCGCCAAAACGATAAATCAGCGACCCCGTGAAGAAGCTCGGCGCGAACATCGCCATCACATGCCAGGAAATGCCGAGCGTGGCGTCGTCGGTCGAAAGGCCGCAGCCGACCATGGCCAGTGGCGCGCCGGTCATGACGAAGCTCATCAGCGCGTAGCTGCCGATGGCGCAAAACAGCGCCGCGACGAAGCGCGGCCTGGTGACGATTTCTAAGAGCGGCCGGGCGTCGCTGTCGGCGATTTCCACCTTCTCGGTTGCCTTGGCTGGGATGCTCAATAAAGAGAGGATGGCGGCGCCAACCGCCGCCAGCACCAGGATGGACGCAAACGAGCCGGCAAACTTCACCGGCGAGAACAGGTCGCCGGTGAAAATGACGATCTGCGGCCCAAGTATGGCGGTGACGATGCCGCCGGCCAGCACGAAGGAGATGGCGCGCGCCTTGAATTCAGGCGGAGCATTGTCGGCGGCGGCAAAGCGGAATTGCTGGACAAAGGCACCGCCGATCCCGATCACGGCAAGGCCGAAAGCGAACAGCCAGAAGCTGGCATGAAACAGCGCCAACGTAGCGACCAGCCCGCCAAGCGCTGTGACCGCAGTGCCGGTCATGAAGCCGTCGCGCTGGCCGAGCCGGCGGATGATCGCCGCGGCCGGCAGGGAACCGAGCGCCACGCCGACATTGAAGCCGGTGATCGGCGCGGTTGCCAGCGACTTGTCGGCTTCGAGGAGGTACTGCCCGGCCAGTCCGCCCATGGAAATGGCGATGGGTGCCGCCGAACCGATGATCGCCTGCGAGGCTGCGAGGATGAAAGCGGTGCGACGCGCTTCCTTGCCGGCCTCAACGACGACGATAGCAGTCATGAGGCGTCCTTGCCGCGGCCCTCGCCACGCACGCGGCGCGACACGCGATCAAGCACCGCATTGACCAGTTTCGGCTCGTCTTCTTCGTAAAATGCCTTGGCGATGTCGACATATTCGGAGACGATGACCGCCACCGGCACGTCCTCGCGTTTCATCAATTCGTAGACGCCGGCACGCAATATGGCGCGCAACGTCGAATCGAGCCTCGACAGCGGCCAGTCCTCGGTCAGCGCCTGGCGGATAATCGGATCGATGGTCTTCTGGTGCTCGACAACGCCGGCAAGAATGGCGCGAAACCATTGCGCATCGGCCTCGCGATAGAGCGCGCCGTCGACTTCCTTGCCGAGCCTGAACGCCTCGTATTCGGCGGTGATCTCAAACACGCCGCTGCCGGCGACATCCATCTGGTAGAGCGCCTGCACAGCCGCCAGGCGGGCAGCACCGCGCTTGTTGGCATGGCGAACCGCAGGCTGGCCGGGCGAAGCGGGTTCGCTCACGTTCGCTCTCCCAATTGTTCCTTTAGGGCGATCATAGTCAGCGCCGCACGCGCCGCAAAGCCGCCCTTGTCGCCTTCGGAGCGCCTGGCCCGTGTCCAGGCCTGTTCGTCGTTTTCGGTGGTCAGGATGCCATTGCCGATGCAGACTGAATCCTGCACGGACAGGTCCATTAGGGCACGGCTGGATTCATTGGCGACGATATCGAAATGATAGGTGTCGCCGCGGACCACCGTGCCGAGGGCGACGAAACCGTCATAGCTCGTCCCGCCTTCGGAAGCACCGTCGAGCGCGAAGGAAATCACCGCCGGGATTTCGAGCGAGCCCGGAACGGTGACGACATCGTATGTCGCGCCCGCTTCGTCGAGCGCGCTGGTCGCGCCTTCGAGCAACGCGTCCGCAAGGTCGTCGTGAAAGCGCGCCTCGATGACAAGAAGGTGGGCCTTCTTCTTCGGACGGATGAACGCTTTGCCGTGTTGGGATGTGCCAGCCATAGATGTCTCCGGGGATCGCCGGTGACTTAGGCCGAAGCCGGTTTGATCGCAAGCGGAAGATTGCTGAAGGAACGTTCAAGGCCAACCCGGTGGCGGCCGCATCAGGGAATGGACTTTATGGGCGATCGCCTCAAAGTCCCTCTTTGGCCGCCTCCACCAGTCGCGCCGCGTAGCGGGCCATGGTGTCGATCTCGAGGTTGACGCGGTCGCCGACCTGGCGTTCGCCCCAGGTGGTGACCGTCAGCGAGTGGTGGATCAATAGCACGTCGAAGCGGGTGCCTTCGACCTTGTTGACGGTGAGCGAAGTGCCGTCGAGCGCGACGGAACCCTTGGGGGCGATGAATTTGGCAAGCTCGCGCGGTGCTTCCAGGGTAAAGCGAACGGCGTCACCCTCTTCCTTGCGGGCCACGATCTCGGCCATTCCGTCGACATGGCCTGACACGATATGGCCGCCAAGCTCGTCGCCGATCTTCAGCGCCCGCTCCAGGTTGATGCGCGCGCCGGTTTTCCAGCCCATCGCGGTCGTCAGCCTGAGTGCTTCTTCCCAGGCCTCGACTTCGAACCAGCGTGCGTTCGCGCCGTCTTCCGGCAATCCCGTTACCGTCAGGCAGACGCCGCCGCACGAAATTGAAGCGCCAATGGCAATGGTCTGCGGATCGTAGGCGGTGTCGATGCGCAAACCGACGCCTTCCCTGAGCGGCTTCACGGCGGCGACGGTGCCGACATCGGTGACGATTCCAGTGAACATTACTTTGGCCCAGTGAACATCAGTTCGGTCCTAAATGTCTCTTGTCCATTCGGCATATGTGTCTTCGCCGAAACGCATGTCGCGCAATTTGCGAAATCCCGGCGGGATATGGTTGGCATCTATCGGCGATGCAATGCCGTCCTCGCCGATCGCATCCGGCCCCTGAAACAGCACGATGCGATCGACGAGTTGTTCGTCGAGGAACGCCTTGGCCACCTTGGCGCCGCCCTCGACCAGCACGCTCGCCATGCCCAGCGCCGCCAGATCCTCGAGCAGTTCCGGCAGCGCAATATCGCCTTCATACGTCTCAGTGCCGATGAAGCGCACTCCGGTGCGTTCGAGCGCGGCCCGCCGACGTGGATCGGCCTCGGCACACGCGGCGACATAGAGCGGGACCCGGTCGACGCCGGAAACCAGCTTCGAGGTCTCCGGCAGCCTGATCTGGCGGTCGAGCACGATGCGCGCCGGCGAACGGTTCTCAAGTCCCGGCAGCCGCACCGTCAGCGCCGGATCGTCCTCCAGCGCGGTGCCGATGCCGATCAATATGCCGTCCGCTTCGGCGCGCATCAGATAGACTTCGCGCCGCGCGATATCGCCGGTAATGGAGACCTGCCCCTCGCCTTTCACGCCGATCTTATTGTCGCTCGAAAGCGCAAGCTTTAGAATCACTTCCGGGCGTTTTTTCAGAGATCGAATCAAATAGCCGGCCATCTGCTCCGCGGCCTTGGCCGCCAGCACTTTTTCCATCACCTCGACGCCCGCGGCACGCAAGATGGCGTAGCCCTTGCCGGAAACACGCGGGTCCGGATCGCTGGCAGCGCCAACCACCCGCGCCACGCCGGCGCTGACCAGCGCATTGGCGCAAGGCGGCGTGCGGCCGTGATGGGCGCAAGGCTCCAGCGTTACATAGGCGGTGGCGCCTTGCGCCAGCTCACCGGCCTCGGCCAGCGCCTCGGTTTCGGCATGCGGCCGGCCGCCGACGGCCGTGACGCCGCTGCCGACGATCATTGGCCCGTCGCCGTCATCGCGTACGATGAGCGTGCCGACGGAAGGATTGGTCGACGTCCGGCCGGCATTTTTGCGCGACAGCCTGAGGGCTGCCGCCATATAGCGGCGATCGAGGACCTCTTGCTTCGCCGTGCTGCGCTCGGACCCTGCCATGCTCAGCCGGCGTCCTCTTCGCTCTTCAGCTCTCGGCCCCTGGGCTCGTCACTTTTGAGCTCGTCGCCTTTGAGCTCGCCCAACACGTCGTGGAAATCCTTGGCCTCGCGGAAATTGCGGTAGACGGAGGCAAAGCGCACATAGGCGACATCGTCGAGCGACTTAAGCGCCTCCATGACCAGCCGGCCGACTTCGCCGGAGGCGACCTCGGTCTCGCCCGAGCTTTCCAGCTGGCGCACTATGCCGGTCACCGCGCGGTCGATGCGCTCCGGGTCGACGTTACGCTTGCGTACCGCAATCTCGACCGAGCGCAGCAGCTTGTCGCGGTCGAACGGCACCTTGCGTCCCGACTTCTTCACCACGACGAGATCGCGCAATTGGACGCGCTCGAAAGTGGTGAAGCGGCCGCCGCAATCCGGGCAGACGCGCCGCCTGCGGATCGCCGCGCCGTCTTCGGCGGGGCGCGAATCCTTCACCTGCGTATCTTCGGACTGGCAGTAGGGACAGCGCATGGAGAGCCTTCGGTTCGCGATTCTCGTGGAGCGAAAGGCTTAGAGGTTTTTGCCACGATGGCAAAGTATGGCCGATGACCGATCGCGTCTCAGAGATAGCGAGGCACGAGGAAAATTGCGAGAGCGGCAATCAGTTGGACGGCAATCCGCCAATCAGGGAGCGACGTCGCCGGTCGGGAAGCCGCAGGACGTGCCGAGATAGCGATAGGCCTTGGTGAAGCCGTCCATCGATATGGTCGCGACCGGCTTGTCGGCGAAGCTGACATCGAGGGCGCTGGTACGGCGCATGGCACGCAGTATGGCGAGGGTTGTCTCGGGCTTGTTGTTCACTATCCACTGGCCGTCGGCGATAAGATGAAAACCAGCCTTGATCTTGTCGTTGACGTCGCGGAACACCGCCGGGATGTTGTCGCCCTTAGGCAAGTCACCGTTTCTCACGGCGATGATGAGGCTCGGAAAGCCCTCGGGCGGCAGTACGTCGCCATTCGAGATGGCTAGCGTAAGGGTGCCGCTGGTGCCGTTTGCGTCGAAAAAGACCGTCGAGGCGGCGCAGGTCTTGCGCACATCCTCACCGGTGTTGACCTCGTCCACCGTGGTGGACCACCTGCCGAAGGTCTCTGTCTTGGGTGCTGCCGGGGTCGGCTCGGTCTGTGCCAAGGCGAGGCCGGACAGCTGCAAGATAGCCGATGCCAGCAAGGCACCAAAGCCGGCGAAACGGAAAGTTGGCATCATTGAGCTTCTCCGCAGGTGCCTTGCTGTCGCACCGGGATTGTCCCGCACATGGAGGTCACTAGCGTCGGTCAACCAAGATACGGATAAAGCGGAAAACGATCCGTCAATGCCGCCACCTTGGCCTTCACGGCTGTCTCGACGGCCGCATTGCCCTCATCGGAATTGGCGACCTTCAGTCCATCCAGCACTTCGGCGATCAGCTTGCCGATCTCACGGAACTCGGCCTGGCCGAAGCCGCGCGTGGTGCCGGCCGGCGTGCCGAGCCGAACGCCCGAGGTCACGAAGGGCTTTTCCGGATCGAAGGGGATGCCGTTCTTGTTGCAGGTGATGTTAGCGCGGCCAAGGGCAGCTTCGGCGCGCTTGCCGGTGGCGTTCTTGGGACGCAGATCGACCAGCATCAGATGGTTGTCGGTACCGCCGGAGACGATGTCGAGACCGGTTTCCTGCAGGCTGGAGGCCAGCGCCTTGGCATTTGCGACGACGCTCTCCGCATATATCTTGAAGCTCGGGTTCAGCGCTTCGCCCAGAGCCACCGCCTTGGCGGCGATGACATGCATCAGCGGTCCGCCCTGCAGGCCGGGGAAGACGGCCGAATTCATCTTCTTGGCAATCTCCTCGTCATTGCAAAGGATCATGCCACCGCGCGGCCCACGCAGCGATTTGTGCGTCGTGGTGGTCACCACATGAGCATGCGGCAGCGGCGAAGGATGCACGCCGCCGGCGACCAGGCCGGCGATGTGGGCCATGTCGACCATCAGATAGGCACCGATCGAATCGGCAATCTCGCGAAAACGCTTCCAGTCCCAGACGCGTGAATAGGCGGTGCCGCCGGCCAGGATCAATTTCGGCTTGGTCTCATGGGCGGTCTTCTCGATCGCATCCATGTCGAGCAGATGATCTTCCCTGCGCACGCCATAGGAGACAACCTTGAACCATTTGCCGCTCATATTGACAGGCGAGCCATGCGTCAGGTGGCCGCCGGAATTGAGGTCGAGGCCCATGAAGGTGTCGCCGGGCTGCAGCAACGCCAGGAACACCGCCTGGTTCATCTGGCTGCCGGAATTCGGCTGGACGTTGGCGAAGTTGCAGCCGAACAGCTTTTTCGCGCGTTCGATGGCCAGTTCCTCGGCGACATCGACGAATTGGCAGCCGCCATAGTAGCGCTTGCCCGGATAGCCCTCGGCATATTTGTTGGTCATGATCGACCCTTGCGCCTCGAGCACGGCGCGCGAGACGATGTTTTCCGAGGCAATCAGCTCGATCTCATGGCGCTGGCGGCCGAGTTCGTTGCGGATGGCGCCGAAAATCTCGGGGTCGGCATCGGCAAGCGTGGTTTCGAAGAAGGATTCGAATTTGTTCGACACTGCCGCTGCTGTTGCCATGGGCTGAAATCCTCAAGGTTCGGGGTCTGTCGCGCCATTAACACAGTTGCTTTCGGCCCGCCACGTTTGCTGCGCGAAATTTGCTGGCCGGATTGCGCCAGCGCCCTGAAAGCACATTATTTCCTCGCCTGCCGGCCGACAGCAGGGCTTCGCGTGATTTCCTGAACAGCGCCGCATGGTTTGCATGTGATCCGTGGCGAGCCGATTTTCGGAATCATGCGCAAAGCTCAGAGAACGACGACGACAATAAAAAAGGCCGCCCTTGCGGCGGCCTTTTGCAAATGAGCTCAGCTGCTTAGAGCGCGGATGTGATCTGCAGCTCGTTGGCCCCGTCAAGGCCGTAAATGTCGTCGCGGAACTGCACCACGCCCGGCCCCGTCGACCAGGCCGAGATGTAGAGGAAATAGACCGCCACCGGATTGGTGACCTGCACCGGGACGTTCTCGCCGCTCTTGATCGCCGCCTCGAAGTGCTGGCGATTCCAGCCCGGCGTATCGCGCAGAATCCAGGTGACGAGGTCGCGCACGTTCTGGACGCGCACGCAGCCCGAGGAATCGAAGCGCATCATCTTGCCGAACAGGCTCTGCTGCGGCGTGTCGTGCATGTAGACGCCGTCCGGGCTGGGGAAATTGATCTTGACCGAGGCCATGGCGTTGCCAGCGCCCGGATCCTGGCGGAAGCGGTACTTCTCGGCGTCGTCGGTCGACCAGTCGACGGTCAGCGGATCAACCTCGCTGCCATCCGGCGCGAACAGACGGATGTGGCTGTCCTTGAGATAGTTGGGGTCCTTCCGCATCAGCGGAATGATGTCCTTGCGCACGATCGAGACCGGCGCGTTCCAGTAGGGATTGACGATGATCTCGTTGATCTTGGAATTGACGATCGGCGTCTGCCGGTCGATTTTGCCGACGATTGCGGTATGGCGCAGCACGACGCGATCGTTCTCAACGGCTTCGATCTGGGCGCCCGGGATGTCGACCAGCACGTAACGGTTGCCCAGCGTGCCGGCGCGCTCGCGCAGCCGCTGCAGATTGGTCTGCAACTGGCCGAGCCGAATTGGCGCCGAAACATTCATCGCGGCATAAGAATATTGGCCCAGCGTCCCGTCGGCAGGCAGGCCATGGCGCGCCTGGAAGCGCTTGACCGCGGAGTCGACATAGGAATCGAAGGCTGTCGAAATGCCGGCGCTCTGCGCCAGATCGCCCGCAATCATCAGACGCTTGCGCAGCGGGACCACGTCCGGATCGTCGACGCCGAGCTGCAATTTCTTGGTGTCGGGAACCGGCTCCCAGCCGCCCTGGGCGACAATGTTCTGGTATTGCGCGACCGCCTGCTCGGTGAACGAAACGGTCTGCAGGCTGAAGATCGGCAGCGTCGAGGCCACCTTGCCGCCCTGGCTGGGGCGGGCGTCGAACTGGTCGTCCCAATTGCCGCGGGCCGAGGATTTCAGGATATCCCCGATCACATCCTGCGCACTGGCGCGGCCGGCGACCATAGCGGCTGCGAGCGCGGAGGCTCCTGAAAGGAAGAAACGGCGGCTGGTTCTCATGGGCGGTCCAGACATTCTTGCTACAATTCAACCTACCGGGCGGTCTCGCCCGCACTCTAGAGTTGGCTTCTTAACAATTAGCCAACCATGGCCCGCATCACTTCGGTGTAAAAACACATGGAAGTGATTTGAGCACAGGACAAATGCACGGCTTTGGCCCCAGCATCACCCGCATCTTCGGTTCCACTGGAATATGGCGGCAACGTGGCTGTTGCTCGAATTTGGATCGGCCGGCCTGACGAAACGGAAAGACCGGTGCTTTTCGGCATCGGCCTTTGGTCCGCTCCGCGGGAGCGCTTCCGTGGTCCAGCTTCAGATCTTGATGCAGCGGGTGCGATTACATCCGGTATGCGATGGTATCGTTCCAGAACCGGTCCAGCCGCTGGAGGGCGCGGTTCATCTGCTTGAACTCTTCGGTGTTGATGCCGCCGACCTGCTCGATCGAGCCGACATGGCGCTCATATAGGCCGGCGACGACCTCCGCCACCTCATTGCCCTTCGGCGTCAGCGAAACCCGCACAGAACGGCGGTCGATGCGCGAGCGCTGGTGATTGATGAAGCCGAGATCGACCAGCTTCTTCAGATTGTAGGAGACATTCGAGCCGAGATAGTAGCCGCGCGAGCGCAGTTCGCCGGCGGTCAGCTCCGAATTGCCAATGTTGAACAGGAGCAGCGCCTGGATGGCGTTGATGTCGGAGCGGCCGTTGCGGTCGAATTCGTCCTTGATCACGTCAAGCAGACGGCGATGCAGCCGTTCGACCAACTGCAGCGATTCCATGTACAGCGAACGGATCGCCTCGCGGCGGTCATCGGATACGTTGGCGGTCTTCGCCGCCGGACGCGAATTGATCATTGTCTTTGCCTCTCGTTTGTCGCCCGGTGATTTTTTGTTCTTCACCTTGATCACGACACTATCGAATACTCATAAAATTCGACTTAAACGCCAAGGCTAACAAGAGCTTACCGGTAAGGGGTTTCGAAAGAGGCTTAACGGACGGTCACCCGAGCAAGGATAATTAACCTAAAGATTTAGCCACCGATCCTTGACCGGAATTGCTATCGCCGGGCCTGCCGCTTCTGGATCCAGATCACCACGCGGAATACGATGTAGAGCAGCGCCACCGCAAGATGCGAGGCGACGATCAGCAGCCGGTGGCCGAACAGCTCGGGGAAGCCGGCATACATGACCGTCTCGGTCACCGCGCAGATGAACCAGATCACCGGCCCCCAGGACGCCAGCATCCACAGGCCGGCGGCGGCGAATGGAAAAAACACCGCCAGCACCACCGCCGCCACCTGCCAGTGCACCGGCATCAGGTCGAAGCGCCACAACGGGCCGGGGTAAAAGCCGATCAGCCGGATCCAGTACAAGATGCCGAACAGCAGGCAGTAGCCGGCGATGACGCGCTGGAACCAGGCGAAGATGACCTCGACCGTCGAGGGCTGCAGCACCACGCGTCTCGAGGCGACGTCGCTCACAGCTTCAGTTCCCGTTCGCCGAGCGGTGCGAAATAGGCTTCGACGTCCACGGCGCTGACGTTATCGATGCCTGCCGGCCGCCATTGCGGCGTCGAGCCCTTGTCGATGATGGCAGCGCGGATGCCTTCATAGAAGTCGTGCCCGGCAAGCATGCGGTTGAGGATACGGAACTCCATTTTCATGCACTCGTCCATCGACAACGTCTGCCCGACGCTGATCTGGCGCCAGGCGACATGCAGGCTGGTCGGCGACCGGGTGCGGATGGTGGCCAGCGTCTTTGCCGCGAACTCGTCGGCAGTGGCTGCCCGCTCCAGGCTGGCGACGATATCGGCCAGCGACGGCTGCGCGAAATGCCTGGCGATGGCTTCGAGCGTCGGCATGTCGGTCTCGCGTTTGGCCGGGACGAAGCAGCCGCGCAGCACCGATTCCGGGTCGCCGCTTGCCGCCAGCCGGTCGAGAAAGCCAGCTTGATCCTCCGCTCTGATCGTATGCGTGGCCAGGCCCGACCACAAAGCATCGCCATGGCGGATGCGGTTGCCGGTCAGCGCCAGATACATGCCGAAGCTGCCGCCGAGATCCGGCAACAGATGGCTGGCGCCGACATCCGGGAAAAAGCCAATGCCGACCTCGGGCATGGCGAACTGGGCGTTCTCGGTCAGCACCCGCTGCGAGCCATGGAAGGAGATGCCGACGCCGCCGCCCATGACGATGCCGTCGATCAGCGCGACATAGGGTTTTTTGAAACGGGCGATACGGGCGTTCAGCCGGTATTCGTCGGCGAAGAAATCGACCGGAGGCTTTCCTGCCCGGCCGGCCTCATAGATATGAAGGATGTCGCCGCCTGCCGAAAACGCCCTGCCCTCGGCCTTGACGACAACGACATCAATGCCGTCGTCACGCTCCCAGCTGCGCAGCGCCTTGTCCAGCGCCTTGACCATGCGGTGGGTTACGGCATTGAGCGCCTGCGGCCGCGTCAGCGTGACGACGCCGGCCCTGCCCAATCTTTCGAAGCGAATCTCGTCGCCTCCGCCAAAATCCATCGCCAGAGAACCCTCCCCGCGCCCCGCCGGGAGTGAAGTGCTAAAGCGTGGCGCATGGCCGCGTCAATGGCGGGCACGCCAGCGCAGCCTCTGGCCCGGACCGGACGCCGGTGCTAACAATCGATGGCTAGAGGCAGCAATGACGAAAAAGTCATGGCAGGCGCGTTGCAACGCGCACCGACGGGACGTCGTCTATGATTCGATTTTCGCGCCCTGCGCTGATGGCAATCGGGTTGATCGGCACCTGCCTGGCTGGCCATCCAGCCTTGGCGACAAGCCTCGCCGAACTCTACCAGTCGCAAACCATCGTCAATGGTCAGGGAGAAGAACATCGTCAGGCCGGCTTCAAGGTCTGCCTCGACAAAGTGCTGGTGCGGGTATCCGGCGACCAGCGCCTGCCGGCGAAACCTCAGATGACAGCACTGCGCGACAAGGCCGGCAGCTTCGTCAGCAGCTTCCGCTACCGCGATCGCATGGAAGGTATTCCAAACCATGATGATCAAGGCACGTACGACCGGCCGCACGATCTCACTTGCCAGTACACGCCGCCGGTGATCGATAAAGTGCTTGCTGAGCTCGGCAGCAAGCCGTGGCTCGGCGAGCGGCCGATCATCTCGGTACTGCTGGCTGTGCAAGATGCACGCCAGCATTTTGTCTTGGCGAGCGACGGAGACGAAAGCCCCTATATGGCAGAGTCCTTTCAATCGGCAGCCGGACCGTTGGCGATGAAGATCGTCATTCCAAGCAAGGCCGCTCTGGTAAAAACCGGGGCGATTTTCGAACAGGTGCGTGCGCTCTCACCCGAATTGCTGGCGAGAACTGTCGGCAACCAAGAGCTCTTGGCCGGCAGCCTGGTCTGGAGCGACAAGGAGTTGGGCTGGATCGCCGATTGGCGGCTTGCCATGGCCGGCAAGACCTACAAGTGGCAAGTGCGCGGCGTCAACTTCGACGAGGCATTCCGCGTCGCCATGCGGGGTGCTGCGCAGATCCTGTCAGGCAATGGCCAACCAGAATAGCGCCCGACAGGACCGCTGGCACAATCGTGTCGCATTGGTCAGCAGCGGAGGCTCGTGGTAAAAGTCGCCCGATCCGGAGTTTTGGCGATGAACAAATTCACCCCTGCAAAGCCTGCCGGCGCGCGCAGCGTCGACGAGATCACCGGCAGCCGGCGGCTGCGGCGCATGCGCAAGGCCGATTGGTCGCGACGCCTTGTCCAGGAGAACCGGCTCTCGGTCGACGATCTGATCTGGCCGATCTTTGTCGTCGACGGCAGACAAGTGCGCGAACCGATCGCCGCCATGCCCGGCGTCTTCCGCCTGTCGCTCGACCTCGCCGTCAAGGAGGCTGAGCGCGCGGCTAAGCTTGGCATTCCGGCGATCGCCACTTTCCCCAATGTCGAGCTCGGCCTGCGCGATCAGACCGGTTCGCACATCCTCGATCCGGAAAACATCATCAACCGCGCCACCCGCGCCATCAAGCGCGCGGTGCCGGAGATCGGCATCATCACCGACGCGGCGCTGGACCCGTTCACCTCGCATGGCCATGACGGCATCTTGCGCGACGGCATTATCGTCAATGATGAAACGGTGGAGCAGGTGACGGCAGCAGCCGTCATCCAGGCGGCGGCAGGGGCCGACATCATCGCCCCCTCGGACATGATGGACGGCCGGATCGGTGCCATCCGCGATGCGCTGGACGCCAATGGGTTTCAGGATGTAGCGATCATGTCCTATGCGACCAAGTTCGCATCCGCCTTTTACGGCCCCTACCGCGAGGCGGTCGGCACCGCCGGCCTGCTCAAGGGCGACAAGAAGACCTATTACATCGATCACGCCAATTCCGACGAAGCGGTGCGCGAGGCCGAGCAGGATCTCGCCGAGGGCGCCGACATGCTGATGGTCAAGCCCGGCCTGCCCTATCTCGACATCATCCGCCGGCTGAAGGACGAGTTGCAGATGCCGACCTTCGCCTATCAAGTGTCGGGCGAATATTCGATGATCAAGGCCGCCGCCGCCAATGGCTGGATCGACGGGGAAAAGGCGATGCTTGAATCGCTGCTGGCCTTCAAGCGCGCCGGCTGCGACGGCATCCTGACCTATTTCGCGCCGGAAGTGGCTGAGATGCTGAAGGGGTGATGCGCCTCCGTAGCGCCCACATCGAGTAACGTTCCTTCGTCCAAAGCGCGACATGGCCACCGCAGGCAATCGCTTCAGGTTTGCGCTGCCCCTCATTGCCCTGCCGGGCATTTCTCCCCGTATAGTGACGGGGAGAAAGACGCGTTCGCAAAAGATTTCGCCAATCTCCAGCGTTGCAAAAACATCGCCGAGGTTGCGGCCAGCCCCTTCGCCCCGTCACTATACGGGGAGAAGGTGCCGGCAGGCGGATGAGGGGCGGCGCCAACATTGAGATTGGTCATTCCAACATGATTTGGAAGCGATTGGCCCCGGCGATTCAAAAAACCGCTTGCAAAATGCAATCAGTTAAGCTACCCGATAACTGCTTGCATCTCACAATTGGTTATCAAGGAGGCTCTCATGTCCAAACTTCGCGTCAGCGCTTTCACCTTGTCGATCGACGGCTTCGGCGCCGGTCCCGACCAAGACCTGAAGAACCCGCTGGGTGTTGGCGGGGAAGCCCTGCACGAATGGATGTTCGGCACCCGCACCTTCCGCAAGATGGTTCTCGGCAAGGATGGCGGGACCACGGACACTGACGAGGCGTTCGCGGCGCGCAGCTTCGAGAATGTCGGCGCCTGGATCCTCGGCCGCAACATGTTCGGGCCGATCCGCGGCGAGTGGCCTGACGAGAGCTGGAAAGGCTGGTGGGGAGACAATCCGCCATACCACGTGCCGGTCTTCGTGCTGACGCACCATCAGCGGGATCCCATTGTCATGGAGGGCGGCACGACCTTCTATTTCGTGACCGACGGCATCCACTCAGCGCTGGAGAAGGCGAAAGCAGTGGTTGACGGCAAGGATGTACGGCTGGGCGGTGGCGTTTCTACGATCCGGCAGTATCTCAAGGAAAAGCTCATCGACGAGATGCATCTGGCGATCTCACCTGTCCTGCTCGGCGCAGGCGAGAGCCTTTTTGCCGGCATCGACATGCCCAAGCTCGGCTACCGCTGCAGCGAGCAGGTCGCGACGCCGAAGGCCACGCATGTCATCATCGAGCGCGCCTAGCTTGTTGCAGGGCGCTGCCCACGGAGGCAGCGCCCCTCCTCGCTGCTTTAGTCAGTATTTCTCCGGCACATACAGTTCGCGCGGCAGCACCTGACGTTCGTATTCGGGATTGAAGACGCGCTCCGGTAGTGTGATCTCCTCGTGCGGCACCTCCTCATAGGGCATTTGCTTGAGGAGATGGTCGATGCAATTCAGCCGCGCCCGCTTCTTGTCGTTGCCCTCGACGATGAACCAGGGAGCTTCCGGGATGTTGGTGCGGGCGAAGGTTTCTTCCTTGGCCTTGGTGTACTGCTCCCAGCGCACGCGCGACTGGAGGTCCATCGGCGACAATTTCCATTGCTTCATCGGGTCGTGGATGCGCATCAAAAAGCGCATCTGCTGCTCCTCATCGGTGATCGAAAACCAGTATTTGACAAGCGTAATGCCTGAGCGGAGGAGCATGCGTTCGAAATCCGGCACGTCGCGAAAGAACTCCTCGACCTGATCCGGCTGGGCAAAGCCCATCACCCGCTCGACGCCGGAGCGGTTGTACCAGGAGCGGTCGAACAGCACGATCTCACCGCCGGCCGGCAGATGCGGAACGTAGCGCTGGAAATACCATTGCGACTTCTCGCGCTCGGTCGGCGCCGGTAGTGCTACGACGCGGCAGATGCGCGGATTGAGCCGCTGGGTGATGCGCTTTATGACGCCACCCTTGCCCGCCGAGTCGCGGCCCTCGAATACCACGACGAGCTTCTTCTTGTGATAGGCGACCCAGGACTGCAGCTTGATCAATTCGGATTGCAGCGTGATTAGATCCCGAAAATATTGCAGGCGGTCGATCGATGGCGGATGCGCATTCTTATAGATCTTGGCGATCTCCATCGACAGCGCCGGCTCAGAGATTTCCAGCTCATAATCTTCGTCGAGCGTGTCGGCGAGTTCCGCTTCCAGCCAGTCCCTGGCCGGGGAATTCTGTTTTATCTCGGTCATTTGCGCTGCTCCGCTTACAGGCCGTGTCGGCCGCTGTCAGGCGCTCTGCCGCCCGGCCCGGCGGCCGGAAATCGAAGCGCTGAACCGATGTTAGTATAGGCCAGCAATGACGGTTTTATTGCAGCCGCTGTTGCGCTGGCTGCGCGTCCAATCCGTAAGATGTGATCGATGTTGCCCTGCAACACGGGCGACAAGCGGAACGAATTATCCTACAAATGCCCGGTTCATTCAGGGCTGTCGTTTGAAACGCCCTTTCCCGATAAAATCATGAGGATACGACATGGAATACCGCACTCTCGGCCGTTCCGGGCTGAAGGTTTCGACGCTGACCATGGGCACCATGACGTTCGGCGGCGGCGGTGCGTTTTCGGCGGTCGGCAAGACCGATCTCGACGAGGCGCGCCGGATGATCGACCTTTGCATCGATGCCGGCATCAACGTCATCGACACCGCCAACGTTTATTCGAACGGGGTGTCAGAGGAGATCATCGGCGAGGCGCTCGGCGGCAAGCGCAAGGGCGACGTGTTGATCGCCTCCAAGGCGCGCATGCGGATCGGCAAAGGCCCCAATGATGAAGGCCTGTCGCGCTATCATCTGATCCGCGAATGCGAGAGGAGCCTGAAGCGCCTCAGGACCGATGTCATCGACATCTATTTCCTGCACGAGTGGGATGGCCTGACACCGCTCGAGGAAACCATCGCCGCGCTCGACACGCTGGTCGCGCAGGGCAAGGTCCGCTATGTCGGCTGTTCCAATTATTCCGGCTGGCAGGTGATGAAGGGGCTCGGTATCAGTGACCGTCATCACCAGCCGCGCTTCGTCACCCAGCAGATCCACTACACTCTGGAAGCCCGCGAGGCCGAGTATGAATTGTTGCCGATCTCGGTCGACCAGGGGCTCGGCGTGCTGGTCTGGAGCCCGCTCGCCGGCGGATTGCTGTCCGGCAAATATCACCGTGACCAGCCGACCGCCCGCCAGCTCAGCGGCTGGTCGGAACCGCCGATCCGCGACGAGGACCGGCTGTGGCGGATCGTCGACGTGCTGATCGATATCGGCAAGAACCACGGCGTGTCGGCAGCGCAGGTGGCGCTTGCCTGGTTGCTTGGCCGGCCCGCCGTCAGTTCGCTGGTGATCGGCGGACGAACCGAAGCGCATTTCAAGGACAATATCGCTGCTGCAAGCCTGGTGCTCGGCGATGAGGAGCGCACACGCCTCGACGTGGTCAGCAGGCCGCCCGTGCTCTATCCCTACTGGCACCAGCAATTCACGGCAAAGGACCGGTTCGGGCCCGCCGATCTCGTCCTCGACCGGGACGGCGCCTGAAAAAACGCCCTGAAGCGGGGCTCCCCGGACTGCGACGAGATATGGAGCCGATCGTGCCTTGCGGTGTTGTGTTTGTGGCCCAATGCTCCTAGGCAAAGGCCAAGCACAATGAAAGGAAACGATATGCCACGAGCACCGAACTACGGTCAGGAACGCAAGGAACGCGACCGGCAGAAGGCTGCCAAGAAGGCGGAAAAGCAGGCTGCCAAGGTCGCGGCCAAGGAGCGCTCGAAGCCCGAGGGCGAAAGCGAGTCCCAAACCAACACCGAAACGGCCGAGTGATGATATCAGGCCTGTCAGGCGGCCCGGGTCTCGATCAAGTCCCCGCTATGCCTCAGGCCGGCGCCTTGTCGCTGACGAAGACGTTCACTTCGCGGGCGGCGGCAATGAAGGCCCGTCTTGCGTTCATGGCCGGCTTGTCGCCGGCCAGCGCATCATGACAGGCTTGCAGCGCTTCGCGGTGCTTGGGGCTGCGCTTGCCGGGCCAATTGTTGAGGAGGTAGTCGGAAGCCTCGCGGGCCGTACGCAAGAGCTGATTGCTTCCCGCCGCGCCCTTGACGGTCACGGGTGTGTCAAATCGGTTGTTTTCCATCGCCGCTCTTACGCCATCGGCATTTGCGAAGCGAGACCGAAAGTAGCTTTCTTCGCTCATCTGCCTTTTTCGTGATCAATGGCCGCCGATCCTCACTCAAGCGACGACGGCAAATCCCCTGGCGCGCAGGCCGCGCCGGTCTGCGCGCAACGACGTGACCAGCCGGTCGCGGCTACCGTCGATATGAGATGAAAGCAGGCAGGCGGCCCCGTCGGCATCGCCGGCCCGCACCGCCGACAGAATGTCATGGTGTTCGGCCCAGGCACGGCCAAGCGCTGCCTCGTCGCGAACCTCGAGCCAGCGGGCGCGCGACAGGCGCGTCATCGCATCACGAACCGCTCTGAACAGGAACTCGTTGCCTGACAGGCGCGCCAGCTCGATATGAAAATCCATGCCGACACGATGCCATTCCTCGCGCGGCGTCTGGTCGTCGCAGGAATCGAGCATCGCCTCGATGATTTCGACGGCACCCCTGTCCTGCAAGGCACAAGTCAGCCTGACTGCCGCGACCTCGACCGCCTCGCGATAGACGGCGATCTGCTCCAGCTCGGCAAGATTGATGGGCGAGACCGTCCAGCCGCGGCCGTCGCGGCAGATCAGGCCTTCGGTCTCGAGCCGCAGTAACGCCGCCCTGACCGGCGTGCGCGAGGCGCCGAAGCGGCTTTCGACCCAGCGCTCCGTCAGCCGCTCGCCGGGACCGATCTCGAGCCCGAGGATCATCTCGCGAAGCTGCTTTTCGACGTTCTGCATCTGCGACATTGGCGTTCCGTTGTTGGAGCCGGTTCATTGGCCCTCTGCTCACCGGCCATTACTGGCGATCACTTTGCAGGGACCGCATTGACAGCGACCAGCCTTGCGTCCATGCCGGATACCAGTTTGGTATCCCAAAATGGTATCCGCAGCAACCCAACGACAGCAGTCTCTGACATGCCGCAAGACGCCACCCTCGCCGTGCAAGGCACGCATAACGTCCACTGGCGCCGCAATCTCGCCGTGTGTTTTGCCGGCTCGTTCAGCACGCTCGCAGCGATGACGCTGCTGTTGCCGTTCCTGCCGCTCTACGTCGAACAGCTGGGCGCCGAGGGCCATGCGGCGATCGTGCAGTGGTCGGGCATCGCCTACGGCGCCACTTTCCTTGCTGCCGCGCTGGTCGCACCCCTGTGGGGGCGGTTAGGCGACCGCTACGGCCGCAAACTGATGCTGGTGCGCGCCAGTTTCGGCATGGCGATGTGCATGTCGCTGACCGGCATGGTGCAGACTGTCTGGCAATTGGTGTTCTTGCGCCTGCTGATCGGCTTTGCCGGCGGCTATTCTTCGGGCTCGACCATCCTGGTTGCCATGCAGACGCCGAAGGATCGCTCCGGCTGGGCGCTGGGCGTGCTGTCGGCCGGAATCACGGCCGGTGCCCTGGTCGGCCCGCTGCTCGGCGGCGCGCTGCCGCCGCTGATTGGCATCCGCGCCACATTCCTGCTCGCCGGCGGCGTCATTTTCCTGGCCTTTCTGGCAACCACCTTGCTGATCAAGGAGGCCCCTCGCCCGGTTGCCGCCAAGGCCGCGTCAGAAGAAAAGGCGAAAGGCGGCTGGTCGCAAATTCCCGACAAGCGCCCCGTCGTCGCCATGCTGGCGACCGGGACGCTGTTGAGTTTCGCCACCATGTCGATCGAGCCGATCATCACCGTCTATGTCCAGCAGCTCATCGAAGATCCGAGCCAGGTCACGCTGGTCTCCGGCATCGTCATGTCGGCGGCAGCGCTCGGCGCCATCCTGTCGGCGTCGCGGCTCGGCAAGCTCGCCGACCGTATCGGCCACTGGAACGTCATCGTTGCCGCGCTCGCAGTCTCGGCGCTGCTCCTGATCCCGCAGGCCTTCGTCACGCAAGGCTGGCAGCTCGTCGGCCTGCGTTTCCTGATGGGCATGGCGCTTGGCGGTCTTTTGCCCTGCATCACCAGCGTCATCCGCCACAATGTGCCTGACGGCGTCGGCGGCAATGTGCTGGGCTTGTCGATCTCGGCGCAATATGTCGGGCAGGTCGCCGGACCGTTGCTCGGCGGCTTCGTTGGTGGCCATTTCGGCATGCGCGCGGTGTTTCTCGGCACATCCGTGCTGATGGCGGGCGGAGCGGCCTATAACTGGCTGGTCCAGTCGCGCCGCGAACGCGACATGCTGGCGGAAGCCGGCAAATCCTGACACGGTTCGCGCAGCGCTATCTCAGGCGGTCGCCAGCAATTACGGAGGCCTGGAAAATGAGCACGGATGAACACGCGGCAGGCAGCCGCATTCTGATTTTTGCCGGCGGCCTATGCGGCGCAACCGGCGTGGCGCTTTCGGCGGCGTCGGCGCATCTCGGCGGCGCTTTCGTCGGTACGGCCGCGTCCTTCCTGCTCATGCATGCGCCGGTTTTGCTTGCCGTCGGGCTGCTCGGTGGCAATACCATCCTGCGAAGCGGAAGCCTCATCCTCCTCGTCGGGCTTCTGCTGTTCTCGGGAGATCTCCTCGCTCGCGACTTCCTCGGCTCGCGGCTGTTCCCGATGTCGGCGCCGATCGGCGGCACCTTGCTGATCGGCGGCTGGCTGGTGATGGCCGCCTCGGCGCTGGTGCGCCCGCGCCGCCATTGATGCGACAACCAATGGCGGCCGCTGCTCTTTCACCAGCCGCGCTCGATCCACGAGCTCTGTCTTGCCAGCTCAGTCTCGCGGACGTTCGAGCCGGACTTGCCCGTCGCGCTTGGTCGTCTTGACCACACGCCGTCGCTCCGGCCGTTCGGTAGCCGGCGAGATGCCCCAATAATTGCGATAGATGTCTTCGAACAGATGCTTGACCGGGTGCATGGCTTAATCTCCTCTAGCTTATTTGAATCGATCCAATCAGCAGGCGAAAAAATGCGCTGCCAATCAGCTCCACTCGCGTCGCTTCAGGAAACGCAGGTCGCGAATCCACGGACCGGTCCTGTCGCGCCGCTTCCGGGCCTCCGCGCTCGAGCGGATGCTCCAGTCGTTCCGGTAAATGTCCTCGAACAGATAATTGACGGGGTGCATGGCACTCTCCTCTTGTATCGATCCAATCGGTAGAACGAAAAACGCTCTTGGATCGATTCAAAGAATACGCGCCGCACCATAAATGTCAAGCAAAAATTTGAATCGATCCAAGGAAGGTGTTAGGTAATCGGCGATACTGTTGGACCGGAATCCCGGAGACAAACAAATGGCATCACTCACCGAAGGCAGCAGGAGGCCCATCCGGCTGGCCGACATCGCCAAAGCCGCGGGCGTATCACACGGCACTGCCTCCAATGTCTTCAGCCGTCCCGAAATCGTGCGCGAGGAAGTCCGCGAGCGGGTCAAGGCGGCGGCCGAGGCGCTGGGCTATGCCGGCCCCGATCCAAAGGGCCGCCTGCTGCGTGCCGGCAAGGTCAATGCGATCGGCGTCGCCACCACCGAGCCGCTGTCCTATTTCTTCGACGACCCCTTTGCTCGCGTGATGATGGCCGGCATCTCGGAGGCATGCGACGCCACCGGCGCGGGAATTGCCCTGGTGTCAGCTGGCAACGAGGAAAAACTTGCCTGGAACATCCAGAGCGCCCTGGTCGACGGCTTCATCCTGTTCTGCATCGAGGGCGGTCCGCGCCTCGTCGAGCTGACACGCGAACGAAAGCTCCCCTTCGTCGCGCTCGAGTTCGGCTCGCAGGACGACACGGTCTCGGCGATCAGTATCGACAATGTTGCCGGCGGCCGGCTGGCGGCGCACCATCTGGCGGTACTTGGACATCGCCGCTTCGCCGTGTTGTCGCTGGCCTTCGCCGACGACAGCACCGGACTTGTCTCGCCCGAGCAGGTCCGGACGGCAGCCTATACCGGGACCCGTGACCGCCTCCTCGGCTATTTCGAAGAGCTTTCCCAATTTGGTGTCGACACCGCCAAGGTGCCGGTCTACGAGACCGAAAACGACAAGGCGAGCACAAGGGCTGGTCTCGAAACCATCTTCGCCTCGGCGGAACCGCCGACCGCCATCCTGGCGATGTCGGACCGGATCGCAATGGTGGCATTGGAATGGCTCAACGCACGGGGTATCACGGTTCCCCGCGATGTTTCCGTCGTCGGCTTCGACGGCGTGCCTGAAGCCGCAATTTGCGAGCCTCCGCTCACCACCATCGCCCAGCCGATCGCCGAGATCGGCCGCCGGGCAGCGCGAAGAATCCTCGACTTCGATGGCACAGTGCGGCGAGAAACGCTCGACGTCGAACTTGTCGTCAGGGCATCGTCCGGACCGCCGCCAAGTACAGGCTGACTGGGCAGATCGGCTCCAAATCTTATCTATTGGCCGCCATGGGACCGATGCCAAAGGATGGACGGCCAGGCGGCGCGTTGCGGACCGGCTTGCCCTTGCCGGACCAGCCGATGGCGGACAGCCACTCCAGATAGAACGCGAGCGCGAACTGCATGGCGATGCCGGCGGCGAGCAGCAGACTGTCATAGGCAATGCCGCCCGGGTTGATCAGCTTCATCACTTGCGCCGCCATGGCAATCACCGTTCCGGCAATGAAAACCGGCAGCGAGCGTTTGCCCAATATGGCGAGCGGATTGTCACGACCGGTGCGGAACAGGTTCGAGACGGAAGGCAAGGCGACGACCAGGTAGCTCATCGCCAGGATGTGCAGCAGTCGCGGCAACGACAGGAATGTCTTGTCGAAACCGGTCAGCACCACCGGCAGGTCGAGCCATGACACATGCCCCCACAGCGGGCTGTGCACCCAGACGAGCGCCGTGAGCACATAGGCGGCGGCGGCGCCGACCAGCCAGCGATTGACCGGGATGGTGCCGCCGCGCCGCACATGCAACACGCTGGCCATGCCGATATTGAACAGCAATTGCCATGACAGCGGATTGAGGAACCAGAACCCGGGCTCCGGGTAGTTCGGTGGCGCGATCTGGTAGATTCCGGCAAGCAGCCAAAGGGCTGCGGACACGGCAAGCGCCGCCAGTGGCCGATAGCTGATGAACAGCAGGAAGGCCGGCGCCATCAACAGCAGCGCTGCATAGACCGGCAGTATGTTGTTGTAACCGAGCTGATGGCCGAGCGTGACGATGCCGACCAGGACTTGTGGCGGGTTTCTGACGAGCGGCTCGATGTTGATCAGCGTCAGAAGGTCCGGCCGTTTCGCAAACACCGCCGCCGCGCAGAAGATAGCCATGACCACCATCGTCGTGACGATGTGGGTGACATAGAGCACGCCGGCGCGGCGCCACATTTTCAGCGTTGCAATCAGCCGGTTTCCCGGCTGGAATTTGGTGCCGTAGGCGAGAGCGACGGACATGCCGGAGATCAGCACGAAGGCCTCGGCCGCATCCGAAAACCCGAAATTCTTGTAGGTCAGGGTTTCGAAAACGGTGCCCGGCACATGGTCGATGAATATGGTCAGGAGGGCGAGAGCCCGGAACACGTCAATACGCGTATCGCGTTCCGGCGAAACTGGCATGGTCATCGATAAAAGGCCTTAAAGCTGGTTGTTCATGCCGGCATGCGACCACCCGGGCGACCACCCGGCGCACACTGCTTCGATCCCTCCCGCGGGGGATTATATCGGCAAAGAAACGGACTGAAATGCGCCCGGTTCAATCAACTTTCGCGGAGCTTGAAAATATTTCGTTTTGAAGCCGGCAAACTAACGAAAGTAACGCGAAATCAAAAGGATGTGACTATGGCCGAGGAGAGCCTCGAAGACGGTATTTTGCAGGAAAATTCAGGCTTTTTCTACCGGCTCCATCGACCCGCCAATTTACCCGGTGACTGGCTGTTCCTGCAGCATGGATCGGGAGTCGATGAGACGACCTTGCTGCCGCTTGGTCGGCAAATCGCGCCGCATGCGGCGCTGGTTGCGGTCCGTGGCCGCATCCCTCAGGAGGGCGGGTTCCGCTGGTTCACGCGAATCACCCCGACGCGTTTCGAACAGGCGAGCATCCGTGCGGAGGCGGACGCATTCGCGGGCTTCGTCGACGGCATCGCGAAGCGCCACCGCTTCGATCTCAGCCGCGCGACCTTTGTCGGTTATTCGAACGGCGCCAATCTGGTCTCAAGCGTCATGCTGCTGCATCCGGGCCTGATCGAGCGCGCCGCATTGCTGCGTCCGATGCCGGTGCTTGACGAGGTGCCGCCGGCCGACCTGTCGAAGGCGCGGGCGTTGATCATCGCCGGCGCCGCCGACCTGACCTATGCGCCATTCGCGGCGGTGTTGGCCGCCCTGCTGAGTTCGCATGGCGCCAAGGTCGAGACCCACACCATTGCCTCCGGCCATGAAATCGGCGATCCGGACGCCGAGATCGTCAGGCAATGGCTGGCGGATCCTGCGGTCGCCGTTGCATCGTCAGATCGATGAGCCTCGAAGCTATCCTCGCCCCATGCGGTTCCAGGCGTCCAGCCCGGCGATCTTGTAGGCTTCGGCCAGCGTCGGATAGTTGAAGGTGTTGTTGACGAAGAAGTCGACGGTGCCGCCGAGATTGATGACCGCCTGGCCAATGTGGATGAGTTCGGTCGCGCCCTCGCCGACGATATGGGCGCCGAGCAGACGGCGTGTTTCGATCGAGAACAGAAGCTTCAGGAAGCCGGTATTGACGCCCATGATGTGGCCGCGCGATGTCTCGCGAAACCGCGCCACGCCGACCTCGTAGGCAGCACCACTCTCGCGCACCTGCTCCTCCGACTGGCCGACGGTGGAGATTTCCGGCACGGCGTAGATGCCGTAGGGAAAGGTTTCGGGCGGCGGCGGCAAGGGCACGCCGAACGCATGGCAGGCGGCCACCCTGCCCTGTTCCATCGAGGTCGAGGCCAGGCTCGGAAAACCGATGACGTCGCCGGCGGCATAGATGTTGGGCGCGCTGGTCTGGAAGGTCTGCGGATCGACCTTGATGCGGCCCCTGGAATCGGACTCGATGCCGACCGCTTCCAAGCCCAGGCTGCCGACATTGCCGGTACGCCCGGCAGCATAAAGCACCATCTCGGAACGTATGGTGCGGCCGTCTGCCAGCATCACCTCGGCATAATCGGGTTTGGAGGCGATCTCCTTGACGGCGCTGCCCAAGCGGATGGTCATGCCGCGGTCGCGCATCTGATGGATGAAGTCGTCGACGATCTCGCGGTCGACGAAATCCAACATGGTATTGCGCGGCTCGACCAGCGTCACCGGAACGTCGAGCGCCGAAAAGATCGTCGCATATTCGACGCCGATGACGCCGGCGCCGATCACCGTCAGCGTGCGCGGCAGCCGGTCGAGCTCCAGCATCTCGTCGCTGTCGAAAATCCGTGTTTTGTCGAACGGCACGTCGCGCGGCCGGTGCGGCCGGGTGCCGACCGCGATCAGTGCATGGGCGAAGCCAACCTCGCTGTAGTCGCCGGTGTCGGTGGTCAGGCTGACCTTATTGGGGCCGAGGAATTTTGCCGCGGCGCGAGCGCTCTTGACCGTGTTGCGCATGAACTGGTGCTGCAGCACCTCGACCTCATGGTCGAGCGTCTTGTGCAGGCGCTCGACCAGATCGCCGACCGAAATGTCCTGCTTGACCCGGTAGCCGCGTCCATAAAAGCCGCGCTCACGCCAGCCGGAGAGGTTGAGCACCGTCTCGCGCAACGTCTTCGACGGTATGGTGCCAGTGTGTACCGACACGCCGCCGAGACGCCGGCCCCTGTCGACCACCAGCACCGACTTGCCGAGCTTGGCCGACTGCACCGCGGCGCGGCGCCCGGATGGGCCGCTGCCGATGACCAGCATGTCGTAGTCCATGTCGCCCCGTCCCCTCGGCTCGGCACCTTTTGTTGCGCCGCAGCAAGCTAACGCTATCCGCGCCATGAATTCAACAAGTCAGACGGCGCCGGGCACTCCGTCACCATCTACGGTGGCGAATGGTTCGATCTTGATTCCACCGCGAACCTTCACCATTTCATCAATACGCGGCCCGTGCATTAACCCGGGTTCGATTACGAGGAAATGACATGAACGCTCGCGTTCTCGACGGCGAAATCATCACCAGCAGGCTCGAAGACGTCCGCGCCTATGAGGGCGTGCGCACGCGGCGCATTCTCGCCTTCGTCATCGATTATTTCATCGTCGCGCTGCTCACCATTCCTTTCGCGATCCTGGTGTTCTTGTTTGGGCTGTTGACGCTCGGCCTCGGCTGGATGCTGTTTTCCATTCTCGTGCCGGCCGTCGCCATCCTCTACATCTGGAACACGCTCGGCAGTAAAGATCAGGCCACCACCGGCATGAAGATGATGGGCATCCGGCTCGACCGGCTCGACGGCAGCCGCATCGACGGGCTGACCGCCGTCGTCCATTCGGTGTTGTTTTGGGCCGGCAATGTCATCCTCTCGCCGCTGGTCCTGCTGGTGAGCCTGTTTTCCGACCGCAAGCGCACGCTGCACGACCTGCTGCTCGGCACGGTCGTCAGCCGCAGCGGCCGCTGAGCGGCTTTGAAGCGCGGCCGCGGCCTTTGCGCGCAAAAGTGAAGACGTCCAATCACCCAGGCTTTCACAATCCTGTTGAATTTTTCGGCGTCCGCGCCAAAGGTAGAGCGATTCGCAGGAGTGTTTCCAAGGCTCGATGACGCAGCACCCGACCCAGTCGCCACAGTTCTTTCTGACCGCGCCCTCGCCGTGTCCCTATCTCGAGGGGCAGTTCGAGCGCAAGGTGTTCACTCACCTGGTCGGCGACAAGGCCCCCGAGATGAACGATCTGTTGACGCAGGGCGGTTTCAGGCGGTCGCAGAACATCGCCTACAGGCCGGCCTGCGAGACCTGCCGCGCCTGCGTGTCGGTGCGCATCCTGGCGCAGGAATTCACCGCCAGCCGCAACATGAAACGCGTCATACAGCATAATTCGGATCTGGTCGGCGCCATGCACGACGCCGAACCCTCCACCGAGCAGTATTCGCTGTTCCGCAGCTATCTCGACGCCCGCCACCGCCGTGGCGGCATGTCCGACATGACCGTGCTCGACTACGCCATGATGGTCGAGGATACCCATGTCGACACCAAGGTCATCGAATACCGTCGCCGCGGACCTGATAGCTTCATCACCGGCAAGGGCCAGGGCGAACTGATCGCCGTGGCCCTCACCGACAAGATGGCCGATGGCCTGTCGATGGTCTATTCCTACTTCAACCCGGACTTCGAGGACCGTTCCCTCGGCACCTTCATGATCCTCGACCACATCGCCCGCGCCAGGGCGATGGGGCTGCCCCATGTCTACCTGGGCTACTGGGTCAACGGCTCGCGCAAGATGAATTATAAGATGCGCTTCCAGCCGCAGGAGCATCTCGGCCCGAAAGGCTGGGAACGCTACAATCACGAAGCGGTTTCGCGCTGATTTCCGCTTTCGGTATTCACCCTTAAATTGTTTCGAGGAGGATGCCGCTGGGCTTCCGGCCGATCGGCGGAAGACCGGGCGGGTCAATTTTGCGCCTCCAAGCCTATCGCGAGAATTGCTGCATGTCTTCCCACAACGACCACCAGAGAGGCCTTCTGATCACCACCATCGGCGGGTTGACGCTGACCGTCGACATTCCGCTGATCCGGCTCGCCGACGGCGAGGCATGGACGATCCTGCTCTTGCGCACCGGCACGACCTTCGTGGCCACGCTCGTCATCTGGGCCATCTGGCGCTCGCTGAGCGCAAAGGCACCGCAGCTTATCCCGGGCTGGTCAGGGCTCATCGTTGCCGCCCTCTACGGACTCGGCTCGATCGCCTTCATCACTGGCGTCTACAACACCTCGACCGCCAACCTCGTTTTCATCCTGGCCTTCACCACCATGTTCGCGGCCCTTTTGTCGTGGCTATTCCTGAAGGAGAGGCCACAGCCCCTGACGGTCGCAGCGTTGGCATTGATGATCGCCGGCGTCGTGATGATTGTCGGTGATTCCGTCGGAACCGGGCATCTCTTCGGCGACCTGATGGCACTATGCTCCGCCTTCATGATCGCCGCGGCCATCACCATCTCCCGCGCCAGCGGCAAGGATATGGGCTTCACCGCGCTGATCGGAGTCGTGCTGCCACTGGCCATCGCCGCCCTGATGGTTTCCAAGGTGGGTTTTCACGTCAACGCACCGTGGTGGATCGTCTTCAACGGCGCCGTCATCATGCCGATCTCGTTCTTCTGCCTCGCCAACGGTCCGAAATACATTTCCGGGCCGGAAGTGGCGATGTTCTACCTGTTAGAAACCGTGCTGGCGCCGGTCTGGGTGTGGATGATCTTCGCCGAGACCCCGTCGCGCAACAGCCTGATCGGCGGCACGATCCTCATCGTCACCTTGATCGGCCATTCGCTCTGGCAGTTGCACGAGGGGCGTAAGCGCCGCGCCAGGCTCGCCGTCAGTCACCCGGCCTGATTCTTTTTCGCGGCGGCGCGTTCGGCGACAATTTCGATCTGCGGCGGTGCATCTTCCTGCTCCGCCGGTTCGGCGGCAGCGAGTTCATCGGTCAGCTCCACCTCGCGCAGCCATTCGCGCCAGATCGCGACCAGCAGGGCCATCAGCACCGGGCCGATGAACAGGCCGAGAAAGCCCATTGTCTTGACGCCGCCGATCAGGCCGAAGAAAGTCGGCAGGAAGGGCAGCTTTATCGGCCCGCCAACCAGCTTCGGGCGCAATGTCTTGTCGACGACGAAGAGTTCGACGGCGCCCCAGATGAACAGCGCCAGGCCGGCCATCGGCGAGCCGCTGGCGGCGAGATAAATCGAGACCAGCGTGAACGACAGCGGCGCGCCGCCGGGGATCAGCGCCATGATGCCGGTCAGTGCGCCGAGCGTCACCGGCGACGGCACGCCGGCCAACCAGTAAGCGATGCCCAGCACCAGCCCTTCGCCGATGGCGATAACCGTCATGCCGGTGACGGTCGAGGAGATCGTCGCCGGCACCACGCGTGAGATCCGTTCCCATCTGGCCGGCAGGATGCGTTCGCCGAGGCGATCGACCTGCCCGGCGAAATGCTCGCCGTCGCGATAGGCGAAGAACAGCGCGATCATCATGAACAGCAGCGTCAGCAAAAGGCCGAAGGCGCTGCCGCCGGCGGCAAGCACGCCGCGATAGATGCTGCCGATATTGGCGCCGCTGATCAGCTGGATCAGTTCGCCGATACCGCCTGGATGGCCAACGTTGACCGTCCATTGTTCATTGAGCCATTCGCCTACCACAGGCAGCGTGGCGATCCAGTGCGGCGTCGGCGCGCCGTAGCGGTTGGTCTCGATCGCCCAGCCGACCCATTCGCGCACCTCGTTGATGGCATAGGTGCCGGCAAGCGCGATCGGCACCACCAGGAAGGTCAGGATGAACAGGATCGCAAGGGTCGCGGCGATCGTGCGGTTGCCGCCGACGCCGGCGAGCAGCCGCCGATAGAGCGGCCAGCTGGCGAAAGCGATCACCAGGGCGGCAAGGACCGGGAATAGGAAGCCGTGGAAGAAATAAACGCCGGCGGCGACGATCAGCACCAGGAGCCAGCGCGCCGCCGACAGCGGCGGAATGACAGCGGCCCTGAGCGGCGTCGACAGGCCAAACAGGCGCTGCTGCCGCTCCGGCTTCTGTATCCTGACTTCCTTCAAGCGACTACCTCCCCAACGCCCCGTGTCGTCCAGATGCGTTATCCCCGCGATTTCCCATGGCGAAGCTTATGCACTGATATAGTGCAGCAATCGTGACGGCATTCCAATTTGGTCGAAAGGAGCCCGAAACAAAAAACCCGCCTTGGCAGGCGGGTCGTCGGTGCGAATCAGCACCATAGCGAAATTAGTAGCATAGCTGCCAGCACAAAGCAAGAACAAAATGCGCCGCCGGGCACGAAAACACGAATTCCCTTTCACCACCTCGCCTGACCGCCCCCCGAAAGGTCATGCTCCTTCGCGCGCCTACCCGAACTTGCCCGTGCGCGGAAAGCCCTTTGGCACCATGCGGCCGGCCGAGGCGCGGGCGCCGATCCATTCGGCAAGCTCGTCACGCGATTTGGTGAAGGTGCGATCTGCCGAATCCTGCCAGGACAGACCGCTTGCGAGCGTGAAGGTCTTGAGGTCGAGGACACCGCCATCCTTGTATTTCTGCAGGCGCACGCCCTTGCCGCGTCCCATCTCCGGGATCTCGGCCAGCGGGAACACCAGCATCTTGCGGTTCTCGCCGACAATGGCGAGATGGTCGCCGGCGACAGTCACGCAGCGCTGGGCCTCGTCGGGCGCCTTGACATTCATCACCTGCTTGCCCTTGCGGGTGTTGGCGACGACCTCCTCTTCCTGCACGATGAAACCGTTGCCGTCATGCGAAACCAGCAGCAGCTTGCGCTTGGGATCATGGACGAAGGCGGTGACGATATCCTGGTCGTTGTCCATGTCGACGATGATGCGGATCGGCTCACCATGGCCACGCCCACCCGGCAGCCGGTCGGCGCCGATCGTGTAGAACTTGCCGCCGGTGGTGAAGACCAGCACCTTGTCGGTCGTCTGGGCATGGAAGGCGAGCTTGAGGCTGTCGCCTTCCTTGAAGGTCAGGGCCGAGTGATCGGTCAGATGACCTTTCATGGCCCTCAGCCAGCCCTTTTCCGATACGACGACGGTGACCGGCTCGCGCTCGATCATGGCGTGGGCGATATCGGTCAGGTCATGTTCGGGTGCATCTGCGAACTCGGTCCGGCGCTTGCCGATCTCGGTCTCGGGCCCATATTTCTGGCGAACATTGGCGACTTCCCACTTGATCGTCGCCCACTGCTTGGCGTCGGACGCAAGTAGCGCCTCGATCTGCTTCTTCTCGCCGGTCAGGCCGTTGAATTCCTCACGAATCTCGAATTCCTCGAGCTTGCGCAGCGCCCTCAGCCGCATGTTGAGGATGGCTTCGGCCTGGGTGTCGGTGAGTGACCAGCGGGCCATCATCACCTGCTTGGGCTCGTCCTCCTCGCGGATGATCCTGATCACCTCGTCGATGTTGAGGTAGGCGATCAGATAGCCGGCGAGGATCTCCAGCCGCCTCTCGATCTCGCCGAGACGGTGCTTGGAGCGGCGGATCAAGACGTCGCGGCGGTGCTCAAGCCACTCCTTGAGCACGCCTTTCAGCGGCAGCACGTTCGGCACCTTGCCGCGCGACAACACGTTCATGTTGAGCGGAAAGCGGCTTTCGAGCTCGGTCAGCTTGAACAGCGATTCCATCATGATGCCGGGATCGACCGAGCGGCTCTTCGGCACCAGCACGACGCGGATGTCCTCGGCGCTCTCGTCGCGGATATCCTCGAGCAACGGAAGCTTGCGCGCAATCAAGAGCTCGGCGATCTTTTCGATCAGCCTGGCCTTCTGGACGCCGTAGGGGATCTCGGTGACGACTATGTTCCAGGTGCCCCTGCCCTGGTCCTCCTGGCTCCATTTCGCCCTGACGCGAAAGCCGCCGCGACCCGTTTCGTAGGCTTCGAGGATCGAGGCTCGGCTGTCGACGATGATGCCGCCGGTCGGGAAATCCGGACCTTGCACGAAGTCCATCAGCTTGGTGACGGGCGCATCCGGATGATCGATCAGGTGAAGCGCGGCGTCGCAAAGCTCGGCCGCATTGTGCGGCGGGATCGAGGTCGCCATGCCGACGGCGATGCCGGACGAGCCGTTGGCAAGCAGGTTCGGGAAGGCGCCGGGCAGCACGGCCGGCTCCTCGTCTTCCTCGTTGTAGGTCGGGCGGAAATCGACCGCGTCCTCGGTGATGCCTTCCAGCAGCAGCGTCGACACGTCGGTCATGCGCGCTTCGGTGTAGCGCATGGCGGCGGCGTTATCGCCGTCGATATTGCCGAAATTGCCCTGCCCGTCGACCAGCGGGTAGCGCATCGAAAAATCCTGCGCCAACCGCACCAATGCGTCGTAGATCGACTGGTCGCCATGTGGATGGAACTTGCCCATCACCTCGCCGACGATGCGGGCGCATTTGGCAAAGCCCTGGTCGGGGTTGAGCCGCAACAAGCGCATGGCATGCATTATGCGGCGATGCACCGGCTTCAACCCGTCGCGCACGTCCGGCAGCGCCCGGTGCATGATGGTCGACAGCGCGTAGGCGAGATAGCGCTCTTCCAGCGCCTTCTTCAGATCGACCGGCTCGATATTGTCGCCGCCGCCAGTTTCAGGCGGCAAAAGCCTTTTTCCCATGGGCTGGCACTAGCCGAGCGGGTGATTCGCGGCAAGAGGCGCCGGCATACGTCCTCCTAAAGCGCGTCGCGTTCGACCGGCCTTATGCGCGCGCTTTAGGTCCTTGTTTTGATCCATGTCGCGCAAAACCGCTGCACACTTTTGCGCGACCTGCATTGTGCAACAGGAATTGGAAGCGTCGCGACGCCGGCCAACATCAATCCGTTACATCCGGCTTCTATCGCAAGCCTGATGGATCGGGTTTGCCTTTGGCCGCGATTTTCGACCATTGTGCCGAGGCCCGCCTTTTTCCGGTCCAGTTCGTCGCTGAATGGTGACGACGCGACGAATTGAAAAGAATTTCAGGACACTCTCAGGGGAGCTCTCGATGACGATCAGACACTCGACACTTATTAAAAGACTGGCTTTTTCGACCTTTTTGCTGACGCTGCCGCTGAATGCGGCGTTCGCGCAGGATACCGCGGTCGCCGACCGGCTGAAGGCTGCCCTCGCCGCCCAGGGCGTCGACCTCTCCTGGACCGGAGTAACCGGCGACACCTCCAGCATGGTTCTGCAAGGCGTAGCGGTCAGACCGGCGGCCGAAAAGGAGGCGCTCAAGATCGGCGACGTCAAGCTCGAAGGCGTGACCGAAGCCAATGGCGGCTATCAAATCGCGACCGTATCGACTTCGCCGTTCGAACACAGCGAAGATGGCGTCACGCTCAATCTCAGCCCCTTCGTCATCCACGACATGACGGTTCCGGCCGAAGGCGCAAGCGGTCCGCTGGGCTCGCTGATGATGTACAAATCGGCCGAGCTCGAAAACATGACCGTCAAGGTCGCCGACAAGCCTGCCTTCTCGATGGACGGGCTTGCCATCGCAATCACGCCGCCGGCCGACGGCAAGGCCATGGCGTTCTCCGGCACCACGGAAAAGTTCACTGCCGACCTGACGCTGGTCGAAGATCCGAAGTCCAAGGAAGTCATCAACGCACTCGGCTACCAGAACATATCGGGCAATCTTGAGATGGAAGGCACCTGGCAGCCTACCGACGGCAAGATGGATTTGTCGAAATACGAAATTTCGGTCGACAATGCCGGCACATTCGGTATGACCTTCAATCTCGGCGGCTACACGCTGGATGTCATCAAATCGATGCAGGAGATGCAGAAGAAGATGGCAGCTCAGCCTGAAGGCGCCGACAATTCGGCGCAAGGCATGGCCATGCTCGGGCTGCTGCAGCAGCTATCGTTCAACAGCGCCTCGATCCGCTTCGACGACGATTCGCTGACCAAGAAGGTGCTCGATTATGCCGGCAAGCAGCAAGGCATGTCCGGCAAGGACATTGCCAACCAGGCCAAGGCGATCGTGCCATTCGGCATGGCGCAGCTCAACAATCCGGAACTGACGGCGCAGGTTTCGGCCGCGGTCAACAAGTTCCTCGACGATCCGCAGAGCATCGAGGTCTCGGCCGAGCCGCCGGCAGCGGTGCCGTTCGCGCTGATCATGGCGGGCGCCATGTCCAACCCGCTCGACCTGCCGAAAACGCTTGGCGTGACGGTTACCGCGAACGAAGACTGACCGAGACAGCCTTCAAGCAAAAAGCCCGGCAGCGATGCCGGGCTTTTTTATGAATCCACAGGACCGGTTCGGAGCGTTTCCTAAACCTCTTTCTTCGTTGCCACGACGCGCAGCGACAATTCGCGAAGCTGCTGCGGACTGGCTTCCGACGGGGCGTTCATCAACAGGTCGTAGGCCTGCTGGTTCATCGGGAACATGGTCACTTCGCGCAGGTTCCTGGCACCGACCAGAAGCATGACGACACGGTCGATGCCGGCCGCCATGCCGCCATGCGGCGGCGCGCCATACTGGAAGGCACGGTAAAGGCCGCCGAAGCGTTCCTCGACGGTTGCGCGGTCCAGCCCGACCGTTTCGAACGCCTTGACCATGGTTTCCGGCAGATGGTTGCGAATGCCGCCTGAGGCGATCTCGAAACCGTTGCAGACCATGTCGTACTGGAACGCCTTGATGCCGAGCAGATCCTCGCCGTTAAGCGCATCGATGCCACCTTGCGGCATCGAGAACGGATTGTGCGCGAAGTCGATCTTCTTCTCCTCCTCGTTCCATTCGAAGAACGGGAAGTCGACGATCCAGCACAATTCGAAGCGATCACGGTCGACAAGGTTGAGCTCCTCGCCGGCGCGGGTGCGCGCCGCACCCGCGAAGGAGACGAATTTCTTCGGGTCGCCGGCGACGAAGAAAGCGGCATCGCCATCGGCAAGGCCGAGTTGTTGGCGGATCGCCTCCGTGCGCTCCTCGCCGATGTTCTTGGCCAGCGGCCCGGCGCCTTCGAGCTTCTCGCCCTCCTTGCGCCAGAAGATGTAGCCCAGCCCGGGCTGGCCCTCGCCTTGCGCCCATGAGTTCATGCGGTCGCAGAAGGCGCGCGAACCGCCGGTCTTGGCCGGAATGGCCCAGACCTCGGCCTTCGGATCGTTGGCAAGGATGTTGGCAAATACCTTGAAGCCGGAATCGCGAAAATGATCGGAGACGGCTTGCATCTCGATCGGGTTGCGCAGGTCCGGCTTGTCGGTGCCGTATTTGCGCATGGCGACATCATAGGCGATGCGCGGAAACTTCTGCGTCACCGGCTTGCCGGCGGCAAAGGTCTCGAACACGCCCCGCATCACCGGCTCCATGGTGGTGAACACGTCCTCCTGCTCGACGAAGCTCATCTCAACGTCGAGCTGGTAGAATTCACCCGGCAGACGGTCGGCGCGCGGGTCCTCGTCGCGAAAGCACGGCGCAATCTGGAAATAGCGGTCGAAGCCGGACACCATGATCAGCTGCTTGTACTGCTGGGGGGCCTGCGGCAGCGCGTAGAAAGTGCCGGGGTGAATGCGCGACGGCACCAGAAAGTCGCGCGCCCCTTCCGGCGACGAGGCGGTCAGGATCGGCGTCGAGAATTCGGTGAAGCCGACCTCGCCCATCAGCTTGCGCATCTCGGCGATGATTTTCGTCCGCGCGACGATGTTCTTGTGCAGCGTGTCGCGCCGCAGATCGAGAAAGCGGTATTTGAGGCGGATGTCCTCCGGATAATCCGGCTCGCCGAAGACCGGCAGCGGCAATTCCCTGGCCGCCGACAGAACCTCGATCTCGCGCGCGAAAATCTCGATCTCGCCGGTCGGCAAATTAGGGTTCACGGTGTCGGCGAGGCGCGCCTTGACCTCGCCGTCGACGCGGACGACCCATTCGCCGCGCAGGGTCTCGGCAATCTTGAAGGCGGGCGAATCCGGATCGGCGACGATCTGGGTCAGGCCGTAATGGTCGCGCAAATCGATGAACAGCAGGCCGCCATGGTCGCGCACGCGATGCACCCAGCCCGACAGGCGAACGGCGGAGCCGACGTCGCTCTTTCTCAACTGGGCACAGGTATGGCTGCGGTAACGATGCATTGTCATTGCTAGGTCCGGATGTTGGTTGCGGCCAAAGCACGATGGCCCGGCCTGAAAATTTGCGCGAAAAGCACATGAGAGTGTGCATTTGTCAAGGCAAGCGGCGCCCGGGACGAGTTCGCGTTCTTCCCGCCCCTGTCCCACCGGCATCAATTTATGCCAGAGGCGTTAATCCGAGTTCGCTGCTCTGTCCAGCAGTTCAATTATGCACCTCATCCCTTGACCCCGCCTGCGGTGAGGCCGGAGATGATCTTGCGCTGGAAGATCAGGACGAGGATGACGAGCGGCACGGTGACGATCACCGATGCGGCCATGATGTTGCCCCACGGGATCTCGAACTGCGAGCTGCCGGAGAGCAGCGCAATGGCGACCGGCACGGTTCGCTGCTCGTTGTTGGAGGTAAACGTAAGCGCGAACAGAAATTCGTTCCACGCACCGATGAAGGCGAGAAGCCCGGTGGTCGCCAGCGCCGGCCACATCAGCGGCAGGAAAACGCGGCTGATGATGATCCAGGGCGTGGCGCCGTCGAGGATCGCCGCTTCCTCCAGCTCGATCGGCAGGTCGCGAACGAAGGCGGTGAGCACCCAGACGGTGAACGGCAAGGTGAAGATCATATAGGACAAGATCAGCGCGAACGGCGAATTGTAGAGGCCGAAGGCCCGGATCAGCTCGAACAGACCGGCAAGCACCGCCAATTGCGGGAACATCGAGACGGACAGGATAATGAGGAGCAGAGCCGAGCGGCCGCGGAAGCGGATGCGCGCCAGGGCATAGGCGGCGGTGACGCCGAGGAACAGCGAAATGACGACAACGGCGCTCGAGATGAACAGCGAGTTCACGAGGTTGCGCAGGAAGGTCCCTTCGGTGAAAACGGTCTTGTAATTGCTGAAGGTGATCGTCTTCGGCCAATAGTCGATCTGGAAGAGCGCCGTCCCGGATTTCAGGCTGGTGACGATGGCGTAGTAAAACGGGAATACCGCGACGACGACGATAACGGCGACGAGGAGGTAGAAAGCCGTGCGCTTGACGATCCACATGGTCAGCAGCCCCACATGATCAATAGTCCTTGTCCAGTCTTATCCGGCCGAGCCACAGAACGAGCATGGTCAGCAAAGCGAGGATGAGGAAGAGCAGCGTCGAGGCGGCGGAGCCGTAGGCAAACTTGTCGAACTCAAACAGGCTCTCGCGGGCAAACACCGACATCGACTTGGTGTGGATATTGTTTGGCGTGAGCACGTAGATCAGGTCGAAGATGCGCAGCGCATCGAGACCGCGGAAGATCATGGCCACCATCAACGCCGGCCGGATGAGCGGCAAGGTGATCTTCCAGAAAACTTTCCACGCGCCGACGCCGTCGAGCTTGGCGACCTCGTAGATTTCTTGTGGAAGCATCTGGAGGCCGGCGAGAATGAGAAGCGCCATGAACGGGGTCGCCTTCCAGATGTCGACAATGAGGATGGCGACCATGGCCGTGTCGGCGCTAGCCGTCCAGGCGATCTTGGTGCCGATCAGGCCGAGCTTGAGAAGGACGTCGTTGATGATGCCGAACTGGTCGTTGAGCATCCACTGCCACATTTTCGCCGAGACGATCGTCGGAATGGCCCAAGGGATTAGTATCGCGGCGCGCACGATGCCGCGGCCGCGAAACTTGGTGTTGAGCACCAGCGCGACGATCATGCCGAGCACCGTCTCGCAGGTTACCGAAATCACCGCGAAGCGCACCGTATTCCAGACGGCGCGCCACCAGACCGGATCGGCGAGCAGCCCGTCATAGATGACGCGGCCGCTCGGCATTTGCAGGATGGAGAAATAATTGGCGAAGCCAACCCAGCGACGGGCTTCGAGGTCGGCGAGCGAGGCATCGGTGAAGCCGAAATAGATCGTGCGCATCAACGGCCAGCCGGCAACGGCGGCGAGCACGATGAGCATCGGGGCAAGCAGCAGCCATGCCGAGCGCACACGCTGACGCGCCAGCAGCGAGCCTGAGCGCGGCGAGGTCACCAGGCGGTGCCCTTGAGCCTGGTCAAGGAGAACTCCAGATCGGCAAGGTTGTCGGCGGCCGTGCCCTCGCCGGACATGGTGTTGTGGACGGCGGTCCAGAACTCGCTCGATGCCTCATTGTACCTGGTCTTGGCCTGGGCCGAGGGACGCGGCACCGCGTTGAGGACAACTTCCTTCCAGCGCGGGATAACCGGCTGGGCGCTGGCGATGTCGGCATCGTCATAGAGCGCCTGAATGGTCGGCAGATATGCCCCCTTCAAGGCGCGGTACTTCTGCATCTGAGGCGAAGCGATCCATTTGACCAGCTCGACGGCTGCGGCCGGGTTCTTCGAATATTTGGAAACCGCAAGATTCCAGCCGCCAAGCGTTGCTGCCGGGCGGGCGCCCTCACCCGACCCGGACGGCAGCGTCGTCACTTCGAACTTGCCTTTGATGGGGGAGCTTTCGCTGTTGCCAAGCGCATAGGCGTAGGGCCAGTTGCGCATGAAGACGGCGTTGCCGGTCTGCCAGACACCGCGCGACTCTTCTTCCTGATAGGCCAGAATGCCGGGAGGCGAGATGGTTCCCACCCAGCTCCTCGCCATTTCCAGCGCCGCGGCTGCTTGCGGATTATTGATGGAGATCGTGCCGTCCGGCTCGATGATCTGACCACCGCCGTTCGACTTCACCCATTCGAGTGCATCGCAGGTCAGTCCCTCATAGGCGTTGCCCTGGAAAACGAAGCCCCACATGTCCTTGTTGCCGCCCTCGCGTTCCTTGTCCATGACAAGCTTGGCAGTATCGGCAAGCTCGGCCCAGCTGGTCGGGACCTTGGCGCCGTATTTGTCGAGGAGATCCTTGCGGTAGTAGAGCGCCGGAGCGTCGGTGAATATCGGCAAGGCGACGAGCTTGCCGTCGACGGTCTGCGATTTGATGATCGATGGGAAATGAGCGCCGACGACATCCTTGGTCGCCGCGGTCAGGTCGACGAGCTGCTTTGCAAGCTGGGGGGCCCAAATGACGTCCGTCTGATAGACGTCAACGTCGCTGTTTCCAGCGGCAAGCCACAGCCTGTATTGACTAAACTGGTCGGTCCCCGAGGGCGGCACCGGAACCACGCTAACCTTGTTGCCGGTCTTCTTCTCGTATTGATCGAGGATCTCGCGAAGGATTCTCTGGCCGTTGCCGGTATCGCCCGACACCATGGCGAGGTCGACAGCCCGCGCCGGCCCGGCCGCCAGAACTGCGGCCACGGCAAATCCAGCGAATGCGGAACGAAACTTCATGATGTCGGATCTCCCTTTGGAACTTCAGGCAGCAGCAGAAACGGACGTCGATGCCCGACACCGTCCTCAGCACACCCGCAGCTCACAAGACGCGCATTCGCCCACCAGCACTGAACTACAAAGATACGCCTTGAGTTCCCAACACGGAACGTCCGGCGCGAAGCGGCAGCCCCCGGCTGGCCCCAACGCCTCCGGGAATTGCCGCTGGCATTGGCGAAGGCGATGGTTCAAGAAGGATCAACGACAGGCTTTCCTTCATGTCCTCCATCCGCCCGCTGATCCCGCTCCTGATCGCCGCCGGCATCCTGCTCGGCGGCAACGGCCTGCAGAGCACTTTGATTGCGCTGCGTGGTGCGCAGGAGGGTTTTCCCGCTTCCTCTATCGGCCTGATGGGCACGTTCTATTTCGCCGGCTTTTTGCTCGGCTGCCTTGCCGTCACCCGCATCATGAAGTCCGTCGGCCATGTGCGCGCCTTTTCCGCGCTGGCGGCGATCGCCTCGGCGGGAACGCTGCTGCTGGTGCTGGTCATCGATCCGGTGATGTGGTGCGCCGTGCGCTTTGCCGGCGGGTTCTGCTTTGCCGGCCTGTTCACCATCATGGAAGCCTGGCTGAATTCCGGCGTCACCAACACCGACCGGGCGCGGGTGCTTGCCATTTACCGCATGGTCGACATCGGTTCGGTGACGGGCGCCCAATTCCTGATCCCGATCTTCGGCGCCGGCGGCTTTGCCATCTTCGCCATCATGTCGATGATGATCACCGTGTCGCTGGTGCCGGTTTCGCTCGGCGACCGCTCCAACCCGACGCCGCCGGAAGACGTCAAACTCGATTTGGCACGCGTCTGGCGCATCTCGCCGCTTGGCTGCTTCGGCTGCATCGCCGTCGGCGTGACCAACAGCGCCTTCCGCACCCTGTCGCCGGTCTATGCCGAGCAGATCGGCATGTCGGTCGCCGACGTCGTCACCTTCGTCAGCGTCGGCATTTTCGGCGGCGCCATCATCCAATATCCGCTTGGCTATCTCTCCGACCGCTGGGACCGGCGCTCGGTGCTGCTGATGACGACGTGCTGTGCGATGGTGGCGGCACTGGCGCTGGCGTTCGTGGCAGGCGGCAGCCCGTTCCTCAACTTCCTGCTCGTCTTTATCTTCGGCTGCTTTGCCATGCCGCTCTATTCGTTGTCGGCGGCGCATTCCAACGACCGCGCCGACAAGGGCGAGTTTGTGCTGATCAACGCAGCCTTGATGCTGTTTTATTCCTTCGGCGCCATTGGCGGCCCCTTCGCAGCCTCGACGGTGATGCAATATTTCGGGCCGAGCGCGCTGTTCGTGTTCAGCGCCACCGTCTATGCGATCTTCGTGGCGGTCATCCTTTTCCGGATGCGGGCGCGCTCTGCTGTGCCGGCGAGCCATCGCAGCCGTTTTACGGCGCTGTTGCGCACATCGACGGTTTTTGCCCGGTTGGCGAAGCGGAATGCCGATCCCGATGAACCCGCAAAGCCCGATAAAGGTGCTTGCGCTTGACGAAAGCGCGCGCGGCTGAAATTGAAAGAGACCCTATCCCTTGCCAAAAGCGATTTGATGCACGTCATCACCACCCAGAACGAACTCGAGACCGTTATTGCCGCTTTCGAAAAGGCGGAATTCGTCACCGTCGATACTGAATTCATTCGCGAAACGACCTTCTGGCCGATCCTGTGCCTGATCCAGATGGCAGCGCCCGGGGTGACGGCGCTGATCGATCCGCTGTCGCCCGACATCGACCTGAAACCGTTCTTCAGGCTGATGGCCAACGAGGCGATCGTCAAAGTCTTCCATGCGGCGCGACAGGACATCGAAATCATTGTGCATCTCGGCGATCTGGTGCCGCATCCGGTGTTCGACACCCAGGTCGCGGCGATGGTCTGCGGCTTCGGCGACAGCGTCTCCTACGACCAGCTGGTGCAGCGCATCACCGGCGCGCGGCTCGACAAGTCGTCGCGTTTCACCGACTGGCGCCATCGTCCGCTGTCCGAAAAGCAGCTCGACTACGCGCTCGCCGACGTCACCCATCTGATCGAAGTCTACAAGCACCTCAGCGCCGAGTTGGTGCGGGAAAACCGCGCCCACTGGCTGAACGAGGAGATGGACGTGCTGACCTCGCGCGAGACCTACGATCCGCATCCCGAGGATGCCTGGAAGCGGCTCAAGATGCGGCTGCGCAAGCCACAGGAACTGGCGATCGTGCAGGCGGTGGCCGCCTGGCGCGAACGCGAAGCGCGCGAGCGCGACGTGCCCCGCGGCCGGGTGCTCAAGGACGATGCGATCTACGAAGTAGCGCAGCAGGCGCCGCGCGATACGGCGGCGCTGAGCAAGCTGCGTACCACGCCGAAGGGCTGGGAGCGCTCGTCGACGGCGACGGCACTGCTTGGCGCAGTCAACGCTGCCCTGGCGCTGCCCAGGGAAGAGATGCCGAAGCTGCCGAAGAGCTTCCAGCCGCCGGAGGGGTCGAGCGCCGCGGCGGAGTTGCTGAAGGTGCTGCTGCGGATCGTTGCCGAAAAGGAAGGTGTCGCATCGAAGGTACTCGCCTCCAGTGACGACATCGATCGCATCGCTGCAGAGGGCGAGGACGCCGATGTGCCGGCATTGCAAGGCTGGCGGCGCGCCGTCTTTGGCGAGGCCGCGCTCAGGCTGGTGCGCGGTGAACTCGCGATCAGGTTCGACAAGCGCAAGATCGCCGTGTTCGATTTGTAGGCTTGAGCTTGCTCAGACAAAGCCGAGCAGATGCAGCGCCAGCCATATCCAGCCAAGTGCGAGAACGACCGCGCCCACGTAGAATGCCCTGCTGCGCAGGATTAGCCGATTGCTGGTCAAGTGGACCGATGCGTGAAGATAGCGTGAGACGACAAATATCCACATCAGCGCCAAGGTCAGATAATTGACGCCATTGGTCACGTGCAGCGTCAGGCATAAGACGTAGAAAAGCACCGGCAGTTCGAACTGGTTGCTCAGATTGTTGGCGACGGTGATGCTGGAACCAGGCTCCGTTGAGCGCGTCTTGAACTGGCCGGTCTTGGCTTCGCCCGATCTGACCGCACCATGGCGGCGCCGGCCCATTACGACATAGACGATATAGACCAGCAGCACCTGCGCCAGCATCGGCCAGAAGATCGCGGTCTGGTTCAAGACGCCCCCTGTCGTTGTCACCCAGCCTTCAAGGCCGTTTCTGAGCCATCAGAATGAAAGCCGCAATGACGATCACCGGCACCGCCAGAAGCGCGAATTTGGTGACGATCAGCGCTGAGGCAAAGGATAGCGAATCCGGATTGGCAGACAGGAAATCGGACAAAAGACGAGCCACGGCGATGTTCTGGGCATAATCGGCGAGCGTGTAGGGCAGCACCAGCACAGCTGCGAATATCGACTGGGTTTGCGCAGGCAGTGCACGGAAATTCTTCAGCCGCCGGCCCGTTGCCAGGATCAGGCTGACCATCGTCAGCGACAGCAGCGCCGGAAACAGCAGGTCGAAGGTCAGGTAATGCCAGACGAGAATGATCTCGCTGCCACGCCGGCCGAGCGCCGTCAGCCAGGCCATGCCCTCATCCGGGGTGAAACCGGCATAGCGCATGTCGAGCGACGGAAGTCCGCCGCTCAATTGGCGAAAATAGAGGAACTCCATCGCCGTCATGATGATGAAAACCGCCACGGTGGCGAAACAGAGTGCGGCGGCGTGGCGCGACAGCCGCAGGATCATCGCCGCCAGATTGCGCCAAGGCGCATGGCGATCATGCTCCGCCAGGATAATTCGGGCTTTCGCGGGTAATCGTGACGTCATGGGCGTGGCTTTCACGAAGTCCGGCATTGGATATCCGCACAAAAGTGGCGCGCTCGCGGAAATCGGCAAGGTCGCGGCCACCGACATAACCCATAGCGGCTTTCAGGCCGCCCGCAAGCTGGTGCAGCACGCCAGACACAGGTCCTTTGTACGGCACCTGCCCTTCGATGCCTTCCGGGACCAGTTTCAGCGTGTCGCGCACCTCGGCCTGGAAGTAGCGATCGGCGGAGCCGCGCGCCATCGCGCCGACCGAGCCCATGCCGCGATAGGCTTTGAAGGAGCGGCCCTGGTGCAGATAGACCTCGCCCGGGCTCTCGTCGGTGCCGGCCAGCAACGAACCGATCATCGCCGCGCTGGCGCCGGCGGCCAGCGCCTTGGCCAGATCGCCCGAATATTTGATGCCGCCATCTGCAATGACCGAGACACCCGATTTTTGCGCCGTCTCGACCGCCGACATGATTGCCGAGAGCTGCGGCACGCCGACGCCGGCGACGATGCGGGTGGTGCAGATGGAGCCCGGCCCGATGCCGACCTTGACCGCGTCGGCGCCAGCATCGATCAGCGCCAGCGTGCCTTCCGCTGTGGCGACGTTGCCGGCCAGGATGCGAACCGAGTTGGAAAGCTTCTTGGCCCGCGTCACCGCATCCAGGACGCGCTGCGAATGACCGTGCGCGGTGTCGATCACCAGAAGGTCGACGCCGGCGTCGATGAGGCGCTCGGCCCGCTCGAAACCATCATCGCCGACGCTGGTGGCGGCGGCGGCGCGCAAGCGTCCCTGCGCATCCTTGGTGGCGTGCGGGTTGAGCTGCGACTTCTCGATGTCCTTGACCGTGATCAGCCCGACGCAATTGCCGTCCCGATCGACCACAACCAGCTTCTCGATGCGGTGCTGATGGAGCAGCCGCTTGGCCTCGTCCTGATCGACGTTCTCCTTGACGGTGATCAGGTTCTCGCGGGTCATCAGCTCATAGACCTTCTGCGCCGGGTCCGAGGCGAAGCGGACGTCGCGGTTGGTCAGGATGCCGACCAGCCGGCCGACCGTGTGGCCGCCGGTGCCGCCGTTCTCGACCACCGGAATGCCCGAAATGCTGTAGGTGCGCATCAGACCCAGCGCATCGGCGAGCGTCGCCTCGGGACCGATGGTGACGGGGTTGACCACCATGCCGGATTCGAATTTCTTCACCTGCCGCACCTGCTCGGCCTGTTCGGCCGGCGAGAAATTGCGGTGGATGACGCCGATGCCGCCGGCCTGGGCCATGGCGATGGCAAGCCGCGCCTCGGTGACCGTGTCCATGGCGGCCGACAGGATCGGCACGTTGAGGTCGATGTCGCTGGCGATGCGGGTGCGGATGTCGGTCTCGCCAGGCATGACCTCGGAATGACCCGGCTGCAGCAGCACGTCGTCAAAGGTCAGCGCCAATGCGCCGGTGGACGTCTCGATGATTTTTGCCATGGCCAGCCCTCGGAATGCAGGAAAGGCGCTCGCCCTGGATGGACAGCGCCGACTCGTCTTCTTCCCTTTCAGGATTGGCGCTGGCTCGTAACACGTCCCGTCGCCGTTGAAAAGCCGATGGTTGTATAGTGGCGACGATGCATTTTGCCCCAGGTGCTGCGCACGACTTGCGGTCGCACAAACGTGACAGCAAATTAATGCGACATCCGGGCCAAGGCGTGATAACCGCCCTACGTGTCGGTTTGGCCCCAAGGCCGGCAAGCAATAGCGACGCACATTTCAAGGCCGGATCCATCGTGAACCGCACCATTCCGCTTATTCTGGCGGTCGCTCTATTCATGGAAAACATGGATTCGACCGTCATTGCGACATCGTTGCCGGCGATCGCCATCGACATCCACACCAGCCCGATCGCGCTCAAGCTGGCGCTGACCGCCTATCTGGTATCCCTGGCGATCTTCATTCCGATCAGCGGCTGGATGGCCGACCGCTTCGGCGCCAAGAATGTCTTCCGCGCCGCGATCGCCGTGTTCATCATCGGTTCGGTCGCCTGCGCCATGTCCAATTCGTTGCCGGCTTTCGTGGTCTCACGCTTCCTGCAAGGCATTGGCGGCGCCATGATGACGCCGGTCGGACGCCTGGTGCTGGTACGCGCCACGCCGAAAAGCGAACTCGTCGCCGCTATGTCGTGGCTGACCGTCCCGGCTCTGGTCGGCCCCCTGGTCGGTCCGCCGGTCGGCGGCTTCATCACGACCTATTTCACCTGGCACTGGATTTTTCTGATCAATGTGCCGATCGGCCTGGTCGGGATCTGGCTGGCCACGCGTTTCCTGCCGAAGACGGACGCCGCGCAGACGCCGCCGCTCGATTTCTTCGGTTTCGTGCTGAGCGGGCTGGCGGCATCGGGAATTGTGTTCGGCCTGTCGGTGGTCAGCCTGCCGGCTCTGCCGCCCGCTGCCGGCTTTATCACCGTTGCCGTCGGGCTGGCATCGGCGGTGCTTTATCTGCTGCACGCGCGCCACGCCAAGAATCCGCTGCTGGCGCTCGAGCTGTTTCGCAATCGGGTGTTCCGCTCGTCAGTGCTCGGCGGCGGACTGTTCCGCATCGGCATTGGTGCCGTACCTTTTCTTTTGCCGCTGATGTTCCAGATCGGTTTCGGGCTGACGCCGTTCCAGTCCGGCATGATCACCTTCGTCTCGGCAATCGGCGCCATAGGCATGAAATTCGTCACTGCCCTGATCTTCAGGGTCGCCGGCTTCCGCCGTGTGCTGATTTCAGGCTCGCTCGTCGCGGCCGCGTCCATCGCCGTCAACGGCCTGTTCACACCCGACACACCCTATGGGCTGATCCTCGCCATGCTGCTCGCCGGGGGCTTCATCCGTTCGATGTTCTTCACCGGCATCAACGCGCTTGCCTATGCCGAGATTTCAGCCGCCGACACCAGCAAGGCGACGCCGATCACCGCGGTGTTCCAGCAGTTGGCAATCGCGCTCGGTGTGGCGCTGGCCGGCGGCATCCTGGAAGTGTCGACCAAGATCCATGGCGGCCCACTGACGCTGAGCGACTTCCACACCGCCTTCTTCATCGTAGCGGCGGTGTCGGCGGCAGCCTCGCTGTCGTTCATGCGGCTGGCGCCGGACGCCGGCAATGCCGTGTCGGGACATGGCCGACTGACACCGCCGAAGACGCTGGAGCCGGTGAGCCCGCCGGGGAGTTGACCTTTGCTCGTGCTTACTGACGCCGGAGGGACAGCGCCCCCCTCTGTCCTGCCGGACATCTCCCCCACGTGGGGGGAGATCGGACGTGACATCGGCTTTCGCCAATGTTCAACGTTGCAGGATTAGACAGCGCGCCGAAGCTGCCAATCTCCCCCCCTCGTGGGGGAGATGTCCGGCAGGACAGAGGGGGGCGCGAAGGATCGCTACAGGGCGATTTTCACGCCGCGCCGTTTCCGCCTTTAAAATCCTTCGCCAACAAATACAGCTCCACCGACTCATCGCGCGAGGCCGGCGGCTTGACGTGATGGACCGAGCGGAAATTCCGCTTCAGCCTCGCCAGCAATTCGTTTTCGGCGCCGCCCTGAAAGGTCTTGGCGAGGAAGTGGCCGCCCGGCTTCAGTACCGACAGCGCGAAATCGGCCGCCACCTCGCAAAGATACATGGTGCGGATGTGGTCGGTCCGCTTGTGGCCGGTGGTGGGTGCGGCCATGTCGGAGAGCACGATGTCGGGCTGGCCGCCCAGCGCCTCGGCCAGCTTCTGCGGCGCCTGAGGATCGAGGAAATCCATCAGCAGCACCGGCGCGCCGGGCACCGCGTCCATCTCCAAATAGTCGATGCCGACGACGTTCGGGTGTTCCGCGGTAGATTTCGTACGTGCGGCAGCGACCTGGCACCAGCCGCCGGGTGCCGCACCAAGGTCGATCACCTTCATGCCTGGCTTGAGCAAATGGTGCTTGTCGTCGATCTCGATCAGCTTGTAGGCGGCGCGCGAGCGATAGCCGTCGGCCTTCGAGCGCTGGACATAGGGATCGTTGATGTGGCGCTGCAGCCAGCGGCGCGACGATTCCTTCAAGCCGCTTTTCTTCTTGATCTTCGTCTTCAGCACGCGAATGCCGGCGGAGCTCGGTCTTTCCGGTTTCTTGGTCATTGCTTGATTGCCTGTTTGAGCATGATCTTGTCCGAAAACCGGCAGCCACTTTTCGGGATCATGCTCTGCCCCGCCCGCTGTTTCGCCAGACGCCGTCATCGGCCATCAATTCGCTCAATATGCCCTCGCGCAAGCCGCGGTCGGCGACACGCAGCCGCTCCGACGGCCAGACGGCACGTATCGCCTCCAATATGGCGCAGCCGGCCAGAACCAGGTCGGCGCGGTCGGCGCCGATGCAAGGATTGGCGACGCGCTGCTGGAAATCCCAGCCGACCAGCTTTTCGACCATGCGGTCGACGCTGTCGCGATCCATCCACAGCCCGTCGACGCGGCGGCGGTCGTAGCGTTCAAGATCGAGATGGACGCCGGCCAGCGTCGTCACCGTGCCCGAGGTGCCGAGCAAATGGAATTTCGGGCTGGACAGGAGGTGGCTCAGCCGGTCGCGCCCGTCGAAGGCGCGCAGCCGCATTGCGACATCCTCGACCATGGCGCCAAAGATCTCGCGCGTTACCGTGCGGCCGCCAAAACGCTCGGCCAGCGAGACGACGCCGACCGGCAGCGAGGTCCACGAGACGATGTGATTGGCGAGCCTTGGCGAGCGATGGCCGGTGAGGTCGATCAGCGCGATTTCGGACGAGCCGCCGCCGATATCGAACAGCACGACGCCTTGCGTGTCGCGCTCGACCAGCGAGCCGCAGCCCGACACCGCCAGCCGCGCCTCGGTCTGGCGGTCGATGATCTCGAGCTTCAGGCCGGCCTCGCGCTCGACGCGCTCGAGGAACTCGACGCCGTTGGCGGCGGTGCGGCAGGCCTCGGTGGCGATCAGCCTGGCCTTCCTGACCTTGCGGTTGCGCAATTTGTCACCGCAGATCTTCAGCGCCTCGACCGCGCGGTCCATTGCAGCCTCGCCGAGCCGGCCGTTGGCGGTAAGGCCTTCGCCCAGCCTGACGATGCGCGAGAAGGCATCGATGACGCGGAACTGGCCATGACGCGTCGGCACCGCGACCAGCAGACGGCAATTGTTGGTGCCGAGATCGAGCGCGGCAAACACCGGCAACTCCTGCAGCGGTGGCGGCGTGCGGGCACCTTGCCCCGGCCTTGGCGACGTTGCCGGGGCTGAGGGCGGAGGCACGTAAGCCGCTGGCTGGGGCGGAGGCGCGGCCGGGGTCTCGTTGGCGGCGGGCACCGAAGCGCCGGCCGCCAGCGGACGAGCTTCGTCGCGCGCGAAAACCTTGCGCCCGCGCCGGCGCTTGCGCCGCTTCTTGGGTTTGCCGTTCTGATGGGGGCCTTTTTGGTCTTGGCCCTTTTGGTGCTGGGACGTGTCGCCAGTCTGTCCGTTGCCGGACCGGGGCTGCACCTGACGGCCGTAGCGTCCGGTGGATGGGCTTGCCTGGCCGGACGGCGTCGGCGAACCCCTGGACACGCCCACTTCCGGCGCACCAGCGCCGGCTTCGTGGTCTTCCACTGTGGTTCCTTCCGGCGCCGCGCGAACCGGAGACCGGACGCAGCAGGCGCATTTACATGTTCAAGTTGCCGCCAGACTATCAGCGCCGGGCCGGATCACCAAGAGTGCTCGCGGCGAATTTTGCCGGCGGCATTGTCTCGCCCGTGCCCTCGGCCCGATGATGGCGCGCCTTCCCGGTTGAATAGCCGGCTTCAATGAGGCATTTCTGAAATGAACCATTCGGGACCGCGGGCGGTTTTCCTGCTGCGAACCGGAAAAAGGGTACGGGCTGTAACGCATGATCCTCACGCCATGAACTGGAGGCGCTATTTCTGGCCCGTTATCGGCATCGCCGCGGTGGTGTTTTCGCTGTGGCTGTTGCTGCACGAATTGCGCGGCATCTCGCTCGACGACGTCTGGGACGGCATCGTCGCCATCCCGGCGCGCGGCTGGGTGCTGGCGGCGCTGAGCTCGGTCATTGCCTATGCCTCGCTCGCCGGCTACGACCACATCGCGCTTCTGCACATCGGCAGACGAGTCTCGTGGCTGTTCGTCACCTTCTGCTCATTCACCACCTACGCGCTGTCGCACAATATCGGCGGCTCGGTGTTTTCCGGTGCGGTGATCCGCTACCGCGCCTACGGCACCAAGGGCCTGACCGGGCAAGATGTCGGCGTTCTGGTGGCGATCTGCTGGATCACCTTCGTGCTGTCGACGCTGTTCGTCTCAAGCATCGTCCTGCTGCTCGAGCCCGAGGTGATCGACCGGTTTTCCGGCACGCCGCATCACCGGCTGGCGCAGGCGGCCGGCCTTGCCATGCTGCTGGTGGTGGCGGCCTATGTCTTCGGCAGCTGGCTGCATCTGAGGCCGCTGAGGATAGGCAGCTTTCAGCTGCACTACCCGGCGCTGCCGATCGTGGCGCGGCAATTGCTGGTCGGCCCGATCGAGCTGCTGGCGGCGGCGGCGATCATCTTCTTCGCCCTGCCCGCCACCGGCAATCCCGGCTATTTCGTCGTGCTCGGCGTGTTCCTGGTGTCGTTCTCGATCGCGCAGATCTCGCATGCGCCGGGCGGGCTCGGGGTCTTCGAGGTGGTGTTCCTCGCCGGCTTGTCGCATATGGACCAGGTCGGCGTGCTGGCGGCGCTCCTGGTGTTCCGGCTGTTCTACCTGATCATCCCGCTGCTGATCGCGCTCGGCGTGGTGCTGTTCTTCGAGCACTCGCAATATAGCCGGAGCGAGAGTTGAGGGGTAGAGCAACCGCTTAAGGCAAATGATCAATCGCCGACCTCGGCGCCGCCCCTCATCTGCCTGCCGGCATCTTCTCCCCGTGAGGAACGGGGAGAAGGGGCTGGCCGCAACGCTGGCGACCCCTCTCCCCGTTCTTCACGGGGAGAGGGTAAGGGTGAGGGGCAGCGCAAACGGCGGCCGGAGTAAGGCAGGTCAAATCTGAAGCAATGTAAGCGGGCAGCTGAGGCCGTTCAGCGCTGGTAATTCCATGGCATGAGGGCGTCGATATCGCTGTTTGGCCAGCCATTGGCAATGCGCTCGAGGGTCAGGGTGAGCCAGGCGTGCGGATCGACCTGATTCATCTTGGCGGTGGTCAGCAGGGTGGCGATGGTGGCCCATGTCCGTCCGCCGCCGTCGCTGCCCGCGAAGAGGCTGTTCTTTCGGGTAATTGTCTGCGGCCGGATGGCGCGCTCGACGGTGTTGGAGTCGATTTCGATCCGGCCGTCAGTGAGGAAGCGCTCCAGCGCGGCACGCCGGCCGAGTGCATAGCGGATCGCCTCGGCCGGCTTCGATTTTCCCGACAACTTGGGCAGCTCCTTTTCCCACAGCGCAAAGAGAGCGGCAACGATGACGGCGGATTTCTCCTGACGCGCAGTTATCCGTACTGCCGGGTCCTGGCCGCGTACGGCCTCCTCGGCGGCCCACAGTGGGGCCATCTGCGCCACCGTCTGCGAGGCGATAACGGAGGAGCCTGCGGCATGCAGTTCGTAGAACTTGCGCCGCACGTGCGACCAGCACGCCGCCAGCATCACGCCGTCATTGCCCCGATCGGATCGGGCCAGCCGGTTATAGGCGGCGTATCCGTCGACTTGCAGGATGCCGCGATAGCCGTCCAGATGACGGGCGACACATTCGCCGGCGCGGCTGTCCTCGAAGCGGT